>NZ_JAOART010000145.1 GCF_025210435.1 Anaeromicrobium sp. | reverse complement strand
GCGTAAAATAGGAAAACTATATGTTATGATGATATAATATTTAATATGGATTTCTGGTGTATAAACTTGCTTTATGCGGGCCTATTTCAGGAAACCATTGAAAATCTTTTCCACCCAAGTCCTTGTCACAAGCGAAAGTGTGAATCTTAGTAGATAGGTTCATGAGTCATGTTGGAGTAGCATAGGATGTTGTGATGTTCCAGGGTTCCAAAGATTTTCAATCGTTTCTCTTATAGGCAAGTTACTGTATAAAGAAATCTTAGTGTTACGAAATCCATAGTTAAGTGGGAATATTGGGAGGAATTATATGGAAAAGATACTTATAGTGGAGGATGACAGTAGCATATCTTCTGTTTTGAGGGTGGCCTTTAAATGTAGTGGATTTGAAGTGATGGATGTGGCCACAGGAGAAGAAGGATTAGAACTGGTGGAAAAAGAAAATCCAGACGTGGTTTTATTAGATGTAATGTTACCAGGAGTAGATGGGTTTTATGTATGCGATCAATTGAGGAAAAAATATCCTAATATTGGAATAATCATGTTAACGGCTAAAAGTCAAGATATTGATAAAATAAATGGACTTGAAAAGGGAGCAGATGATTATGTGGTAAAGCCTTTTAATCCAACGGAGTTGATTTTAAGGGTGAAGGCTTTATTAAGAAGAAGTAAAAAAGAAGTTCATGAGGGGGAAGCTATATTAGAAAGTAAACCCTTTAAAATAGATATATACTCTAAAAAGGTATATAAAAATAATGTGGAGTTAGATTTAACTCCTAAAGAATATGAATTGATGAAAATATTTATACAAAATCCCCAAAAGGCCTTTAGTAGGGAAGAATTATTAAAAAATGTATGGGGTTGGGAATTTGTAGGTGAGTCGAAAAACGTAGATGTACATATTAGAAGGCTACGAAAAAAAGTGGAAGATACTTCTTCTGAGCCAGAATATATTGAAACTGTCTGGGGTACTGGATATAGGTGGAAAGGATAAAGAAAATGGCTAAGGAAAGTATTAAAAAAAGATTAGTTAGTAATTTTATGATAGTAATTATTGTGACCGTATTGATCTTTGAAATGTTATTAATAGGACTTGTTAGAAAATATTATTATGGAAATGTGGAAGATATACTCATTAATCAAATTAAGATTTCTGCTAGTTTATATGAAAAATATTTTAGCTCAAAATCTTTAGAAGAAAATGTATTAGATGATGTGGATGCATTTTGGCATCAGACGGACGCTCAAGTACAAATTATAGATTCTAAAGGACAGGTCCTTATGGATTCTATTGGAGTTACCTATGATAGTCCCATGGAGTCTGGGGATTTTAAAAAGGCACTTAATGGAGAAATTGGAAAATATGTAGGCAGTGTTCATTATGACTCAAATAAGGTAATGGCCATATCACACCCTTTAAAATCAGGAAATGAAATAGTAGGGGTTCTACGTTTTGTAACATCACTAAAATGGGTAGATTTAGTAATGAAGAATATATCTATAATATTTATAGGTATAGGAGTCCTTGTAATGGCAATTGGTGCCCTAGTAAGCTTGTTTTTAGCAAATACAATAATAGAACCTATAAAAGATCTAATTAAAAGTGCAGAAAAAATGACTGAAGGAGACTTTCAGACTAGGGCAAAGATATTTTATAATGATGAAATAGGAAAACTTTCAAACACTTTAAATTATATGGCCGAAGAAATATTAAAAAGGGAAAGACTTAAAAATGACTTTATTTCATCCGTATCCCATGAAATAAGAACTCCTTTAACGGGAATAAAGGGATGGGCAGTACTTTTGAATAATGGAATAGTTAAGGATGAAGATAGTATAAAAGAAGGACTTAATATTATAGAAAAGGAAAGTGAAAGACTTACGGAAATGGTAGAGGAACTATTGGATTTTTCTAAACTTTTATCAGGAGAAGTAACTATTAAGAGGGAAAAAATTCATATGGAAAAAATTATTGAATACATAAAAACCCATATGACACCCATTGCATATAGAAAAAATATTGAGTTTCTAGTAGAATATGAAAGGCCTCTTCCTTTAGTGAATGGAGATAAAAACAAAATAAAACAAGTTTTAATAAATATTTTAGATAATGCTTTTAAGTTTGTAGATGAAAATGGTGTAGTGAAACTTAGGGCTGAAAAAGAGAAAAGTCATGTACATATATTAATAGAAGATAATGGGTGTGGTATATGTGAGAAAGATCTACCTAGGGTTAAGGAAAAATTCTACAAAGGTAAAAATAGTAAATCTAAGAATGGTATAGGTTTGTCCATATGTGATGAAATAGTTAAAATTCATGGAGGACAATTGTATTTAGAAAGTGAGATGGAGAGTGGAACAAGGGTTCATGTTCTATTACCCATAGAGGAGAAGAAGGATGAAGTATAAAATATTTGTAGTTATAATTTTTATGACCTTCCTTTCTGGTTGTATGGATTTGAAAATAGAAAAAGCTGATAATGTGATAGCTCCTAATAATGAAGCCATACCTGTTCATGGAAGTTGGAGTATAAAAGATTATAGACTAATACTAAATGATTTAAATGTTGAAAAAAATTTAAATAAATGGATTAATAGTAGGATAATATTTAGTGAAGATAAGATTCAAATAGGAAATGAAGTATGGAAAAGGCCTTCCTATAAGGTGAAAAGGGTGAATACTGAGAAATATTTTTCAAATACTTATAAGGTGAGCCCTAAAAGTCTTGGTATAAGTAAAAAAGAAGTTGAAATAATTGATATAATTTCTAATGGAAAGTTATTTGCTCAGTTTATTAAAGTGGATGACAATGATCTGGTGATTTTTGTAGAGTATATATTTTTCAATGTGAAGAAAATGAAGGATGAAGAAAAAGTAGAATTTATAAAAGCTCCTTTAGATAAAAAAATATCTAAAACGGGAGTATTAATAGGTATGAGAAGTGACTCTAAAGAATATAAGACCCTATGGATAAGTACAAAGGAAAATAAATTAAATCCTATTTTAGAAATGAATTTTTTGTTTGTACCAAGAAAAACTGGATTTTGGAAAGTGGCACTTACAGGTGAAGAAGATGGAATTCCTAACCTTATATATGCATATCCTATAAAAAATGAAGAAGATATAATAAGGGAAGAAGCTAATGAATGGGATAGGGAAAAGAAAATAGTTTTTACAGCCAGTGAATACATGGGGATAGAATATAGGCATAATGAAACTAATGAAATGAGATTTAAGATAATTCCTATAGATGGGCTTAAGGAACGTATTGGGATAAAAGTTTCTGATGTGGGTGGAAAAAAATTAAAAGAAGACTATTTTGTTGGTTTTAAAAGATTATTAAACTCTTTACATAAAAGTATTTATGATAGCTTAGATAAAAATCTTAGGGAAGATAATTTTATGCTATATAGATATAAGGGTCATTGGGCCATGAAGGGAAGAACTTATTATAATGACAGTAATAGGGATTATTTCGATTTTCAAGTGGAAAGATTTCCTTCAAAAAAAATAGTGAATTATGATAAATTTCATATAAGTTGGTTGGAAGTGGAGAAAAAGGTTCCGGAGGCCATAGATGGATTTACATCTCCTAATAGGGATGTGGCTATAATAATAAGTGATAAAAAAATATATATATATGAAATTGAAGAAATAGGACTTTCTAAAGATCCCATGGCTGTAATAGATAAGAAAGAAGATGAAAAGGTGGTAATGGCAGAGTGGGCTATCTACTCATATGTGGATAAATGGGATAAAATAATAAAAGAAGAAATCCAAAAGAATATGAAAAAAAATAATGTGGAAAAAGAATAGAAAAGAGGATGGTATGGCCATCCTTTTTGTGTTACAGAATTAAAAAAATTTACCAATGCATAAAAGATTATTTAGTGAATATTTGTAGTAGAAATACATATAAGTTTATAAATTAAACTTTTATGGAAAGAAGAACATTGAATTAATAGTTAAGAGAGGGTGTTTATTATAGATTTAAGTAAAGAATTGAACATGGCTAAGGAATTAGCCATTAAATCGGGAAAAGATATATTAAAGATATATAACAGTTCAATAAAAGTACAGTATAAAGAAGATAAATCACCACTAACAGAAGCTGACCAAAGATCAAATGAAATAATAGTATATAAGTTAAAAGAAGAGTTTCAAAATTACTCCATATTATCTGAAGAATTAAAGGATGATAAAGAAAGGCTGAACAATAATTGGTGTTGGATAATTGATCCCCTAGATGGAACTAAAGAATTTATTAAAAGAAATGGAGAATTTACAGTAAATATAGCACTTGCATATAAGAATAAAGTTGTTTTGGGAGTAATTTATGTTCCGGTAAGAGATGAAATTTACTACGCGGTGAAAAATGAAGGGGCTTTTTGTGAAAAACGCGGACATATTAAGAAGTTATATGTTTCTAATAAAAAAGAAAATTTAAGATTAGTAATGAGCAGATCTCATGCATCAAATAAATTAAAAGAACTGATAAGAAGAAATAATATTAAATATAAAAAAAGAACGGGAAGCTCATTGAAGGGATGTTTGATAGCAAGAGGGGATGCAGAAGTATATTATAGATTTGGCCTAACTATGGAATGGGATACAGCAGCAATGGAGTGTATTGTTAAAGAAGCTGGGGGAGTATTTAGACAAATGGATGATACGGAGATGATTTATAATAGAGAAAATAGTTTGAATGATAAAGGGTTTTATATATTAAATAATATAGAAAATAAATTGATATAAATTAAAGTGAGGAACTTCCCTAAAAGGCTAATGATTATCAGGTATAGAAAGACAGGTATGATTAGCTCTAGACAAGAATAATAATTCATTAATTACTCCTGTAGGGAAAATGGATTTTATCTTGAGGACAATTTACTAGGGCTTTCAATTTGGGAAAATATTTAAGCATATTCATTCTCATAACAGCCCACGAAAAAATCTTCCTCCTGATTCTCTTATGTCATGGGATATATATTTTAATAAGTTTAATTTTTCTTTTATATTATAAATAGTTACCTTTAAGGAAAAATTATAAGTTATAGGAAATTATAAACCCCTATATACCCTATCATTTATAGTATAATTAAATAGTATTATTTAGGAAATTATACTATGTATAATTATCATATTTGCTAAAGGAGTAGAGACTAATGGAAAAAATGATTGACAACTTAAATAAAATAAATGAAAAATACAAGAACTTAAAAGCCCTGTCTTTAAAAGAATTGGATAAGGATTGTACTGCTATTGTAGTGGTAGACGTGATAAATGGATTTATAAGAGAAGGCAACCTATTTTCAGACAGAATTGGGGAAATAATAAAACCAATAGAGGTTTTGTTAAAGAAGGGCGGGGATTACAAAAAGCTATTTATAAAGGATGTCCATACGAAGGAATCCTTAGAATTTGAAACATATCCATCCCATTGTTTGGTAGATACAAGGGAGTCAGAAATTGTGGATGAGCTTAAAGGTTACATAGATGATAATAGTCATATAATATGCAAAAATTCTACAAATGCCTTTGTAAATGAAGAATTTTCTAAATGGTTAAAGGTTAACGAAAAAGTGAAAAATTATATGATTGTGGGAGATTGTACAGATATATGTGTAATGCAATTGGCATTAACTCTAAAAGCTTATCATAATGAGAAAAATATAAAAAATAGAATAATCGTACCTAGAAACTGTGTGGAAACATATAATTTAGATGTGACCTACCATGATGGAGAACTACTGAATATAATGTCTTTTTATATGATGGATTTAAATGGTATTGAGATTGTGGAAAAAATAATATAGGAGAACATGAATGTCGTATTTAAAAATTGAAAATGTGAGTAAATATTATGGTGATGATTTAGTATTGGAAAATGTATCTATGAGTATTAAAAAAGGGAGTTTTGTATCCATATTAGGTCCATCGGGATGTGGAAAAACAACCTTACTAAAGATAATAAGTGGAATAGAAAAAGTTTATAAAGGGAAAATTTATTTGAAAAATAATGAAATAACTAACATGCCCATATATAAAAGAAATGTTGCATTGGTTTTTCAAAATTATGCACTATTTCCCCATTTATCAGTCAAGGAAAATATACTGTATGGTCTGAAAAATAAAAAAAATACAAAGGAAGAAAAGGAAAATTTACTTGAAGAAATAATATCTATTGTGAAATTAAAGGACTTTGTAAACAGGAAGGTAAATGAATTATCAGGAGGACAAAGACAACGGGTGGCCTTGGGTAGAGCTTTAATAATAAAACCTGATTTATTATTGTTAGATGAATCATTAAATGCCCTTGATAGGGAACTGAGAATTAAAATGCAAAGTGAACTAAAGGAAATACAAAAAAAGACTAATATAACAACTATTTTCATTACCCATGATCAAGAAGAAGCCCTTAAACTTTCTGACGAAATAATGGTAATGAGGGATGGGGCTATTGTACAAAGGGGAACCCCAAAAGACATATATGAACAGCCAAAAGATTTATTTGTAGCTAAATTTATAGGAGAAATAAATGTTTTGGGGGGGATGGTAAAAAGTGTTAAAGAGGACTTTTGTGAAATAGATATGGGTGGTCAGAGATTGTTTATTAATCCTCATAAGAATTTAAAAGTGGGCCAAGCACATACTTTTGCAGTAAGACCTGAAAAAATAAATATATGGAACAAGGAAAAAGTTTATAATGAAGGAGTTATTGAAGATATAACATACAAGGGGAATATGGAAATGTGTAGCGTTATATTGCAAAATGCGACAAAGGTCAAACTAATGATGCAAAATATGGATGATTCTGACAAAATTAAAAAGGGGGATAAAATAAAATTTGCAATTACGGATAGTATGTTTTTTGGAAAAGAAAAATAGAAAAAAAGTAATGGCACGTAGTAAATAAGAGGGTTTACTACGTGCTATTTGTATTTCTTGACTAATTTTGCTATATATTATATAATTTGTATTAGAAAGTTGCGAAAAAATCGATCTTTTAAAAAAGTTTTATTATTGCAACTAAGGAAGTGGAATCTTTCAAAAGGATTTTACAAGAATGAATGAAGGGGGAATAAAAGTGAGAAAAAGCTTATCGCTACTTCTTGTTTTAGTTCTAGTATTATCATTAGGGCTAGTTGGTTGCGGACAGAAGGAAGAAGCACCAAAGGAAGGAACTAAAACGGAAGCTCCAGCAGATGGAGGAACAATGGAATTAGCTTTTGCTACAGGTGGAACATCAGGTACATATTACCCACTAGGTGGGGCTATTGCTAATGTATGGAATGACAAAGTTGAAGGGGTAAATGTAACTATTCAACCAGCTGGTGCCTCTGTTGAGAACATCAATAGAGTATCTTCAGGAGAAGTTGATTTAGTATTAGCTATGAATAACATTGCTGATAACGCTTTCAATGGAGAAGGAAAAAGTTTTGGTGGAAAAGCTATTAAGAACTTTAAAGCAATCGGTGTTGTATACCCAGAAGTTATCCACTGTATCACTCTTAAGGATTCAGGAATTAACTCTATTGCAGACTTAAAAGGAAAATCAGTTAACCCAGGACCTCCGGGTAGTGGTACTTTCGCAACTGCAATGCCAATATTAGAAGCTTATGGAATTACTCCTAAGGATTTCACTGCAAAGCCAGGAAGTTTTTCTGATGCTGTTGCAGGATTAAAAGATGGTAATATTGATGCTGCATTTGCTGTTGTATCTTTCCCATCTTCAGCTGTATTGGAAATCGCTACTACTAACCCTGTAAAAGTATTAGAAATTAAGGGTGATGAGTTTGCTAAGTTACAAGAAAAGGTTCCGTTTGCTGCACCGTTTACAATTGCTGGTGGAGAATATAAGGGTCAAGATACAGATGCTACTACAGTAACTTTACAAGCTGTATTATATGTTAAGGAAGATCTACCAGAAGAAATGGTATATAACTTAACTAAGCAAATGTATGAAAATACTGAAGAAATAGCTAAAGGACATGCTAGAGGTAAGCAAATTAATGTTAAAAATGCTTTAGCAGGAGTAACTACTCCAGTACATCCAGGTGCTATGAAGTACTATGAAGAGGTTGGAGTTAAGTAAAAATATTTCACATATTAGGCCGGAATAGTGAAAGCTATTTCGGCCTTAATAAGAGGAAGAGAGAGATGAAAAAAACATTTTTAATTATTGCACTTTTGGCGTTGATTCTCTTTAGTTATAATCTGACAGTATTAGAAGTGTTTGTTGCTGATAGGGGAGTGGATAATGGTAAGGTACTCCTTAGGATGCCTGTAAAAACAGGACAAACCTTTGAAGTTAACTGGATACATTCTGTAAGCAAGAGACCTGTTATAGAAAAGTATAAAATACTAAATAATCTGAAAATCGCTATTAATGAAATGAAATTCGACACTTTTAGTGCTAACTTACCTGCAAGACCTGATTACAACACCAAATGGGAGTATAAGGACGATCATATAAGGGTATATAACTACAACATGGAATTTGATGAGGTTCCAGTGGTTATAGGAGAGGTAATAGCAGATCATATAATATGTATTGAAAATAATGTGGTATATTTGAGACAATTATACAGACCAGGGGGATTTGTAAAAGTAAGGGTCAAAAGGATGAACCTTATAAAATATATGGCTAAGGAGGGAATAAAGTAGATGAAAAATACAAATGTGAACAACACAATGGATGAAGCGAAGCAAGAAGAGCTTATGGCCAAATATGACAGAGAATTTTCCTACAGAAAGTTAAGTGGCGTAAACAAGACTTTAGTTTTCGTGATTACTGTCATCTGGAGTTTATGGCAGGTATATACTGCTACATTTGGATTATTACCACCTACGTTACAAAGAAGTATTCATGTTGGATTTGGATTAGTAGTAATTTATCTATTATATCCTATGACAAAAAATGACAAGACAAATAAGGTTAAATGGTATGATTTTATATTTATAGTATTATCAGTAGGTGTTGTGGGATACCACGTTGTGAACTTTGAAAACCTTTTATACAGAGCAGGAGCTTATAATCAAATGGATATGATAGTATCCTTGATTGCAATTGCATTAATTATTGAAGGTACAAGAAGGGTAGCGGGTCCCGTATTAATAACAGTGTCGGGAACATTCTTACTATATGCTTATTTTGGGCAGTATTTCCCAGGATTCTTATCCCATGGAGGATATTCTATTCCTAGAATAGCAACTTATGCATGGATAAGTACAGAGTCCATACTAGGTATACCTATAATGGTATCATCTACATTTATATTCTTGTTCTTATTATTTGCATCTTATTTAAAGAAAACTGGTATAGGAGACTGGTTAACTGATTTGGCTTTAGCCATTGCAGGTGGAGCTACTGGAGGGCCAGCTAAGGCTGCCATAGTAGCAAGTGCATCGCAGGGAACAATTTCAGGAAGTTCCGTTGCAAATACGGTAGGTACAGGATCAGTAACAATTCCACTTATGAAGAGTATTGGATACAGAAGTGAATTTGCCGCCGCGGTTGAAGCAGCAGCTTCTACTGGAGGACAATTGATGCCACCTATAATGGGTGCAGCTGCATTTATCATGACTGAGTTTACAGATCTTCCATATGTAACTATAGCTTTAGGAGCATCCATACCAGCATTCCTTTATTTCGTGGGTATATTCATTATGGTTCACTTAGAGGCTAAGAAGAATGGTTTAGAAGGTCTACCAAAGGAAAGAATACCTAATTTAAAGAGACTATTAAAAGAAAAATGGTTCTTAGCAACGCCTATATTTGCAATAGTATTCTTACTTGTTAAAGGATATACACCTATGAGAGCAGCTTTAATGGGTATATTATCAACTATAATTATAGGATTTATAAACTCACACTTAGACGAGAATGTTAACTTTGGTTTTAAAGAATTAATAGAAGGATTAGAAGAAGGTGCAAAGAGTGCATTAGCCGTTGTTATGGCTTGTGCTAGTGCGGGTATAATCGTTGGGGTAGTAACATTAACTGGACTTGGAATTAAGTTTGCAAATGGTATTGTTGCTTTATCTCAAGGAAACATATTCCTAACTATGTTCTTTACTATGATTGCATCGATAGTATTAGGTATGGGTATGCCTACTACTGCAAACTATATAGTTCAAGCTACTATTGCAGCTCCTGCATTAATAGCTGTTGGAGTTCCAGTATTAGCAGCACATTTATTCGTATTCTATTTCGGTATCATTGCAGATATTACACCACCTGTTGCTTTGGCAGCCTTTGCAGGCTCTGGTATTGCCGGATCCAACCCGTTTAAAACCGGAGTCCAGGCATCTATGCTGGCCTTTGCAGCTTATCTGGTGCCATATGTATTTGCAACATCACCATCATTAGTATTAGTATTTACTCCAGAATCCTTAATATTAGGATCAAAGGCAGCTACTTTAATAATTTCTTTATCAACAGCTTTATTAGGTATGTTTGCCATTGGTGGAGGTGTGAGTGGATACTCACTGACCCATTGTAAAAGTTGGGAAAGACTTGTATTAGGTCTTGGTGGAGTTCTATTAGTAATGACTAATTTAGTACTTAATGGAGTTGGTTTAGGATTAGTAGTTCTTGTATGGCTTGGACAAAAAAATAGAGTTAATAAACAATTGCAAGTTTAAATATGATATAAAAGGCTAAAACATTTTGTTTTAGCCTTTTATAACGTTTACTACTTTTTTTATTTATGGTAAAATTACAATGTTACATAAGATGTAGGGAGTGATTTTCGTGGGTAGACACGGTACTATTGAAAATAGAAAAAATAAACAAGATGCTAAAAGAGCAAAAATATTTACAAAGTATGCAAGATTTATAACAGTTGCAGCAAGAGAAGGTGGGGGAGACCCAGAATATAATGCTTCTTTAAAAAATGCCATAGATAAGGCAAGAGCCATCAATATGCCAAATGATAATATAAAAAGAGCTGTAAAAAAGGGTGTAGGTGGAAATGATGGAGATAACTTTGAAAGAATTTCCTATGAAGGTTATGGTATAAACGGTATAGCAGTAATAGTAGAGACTTTAACGGATAATAGAAATAGAACGGGAAGTAATATGAAGTACTATTTCGATAAAAATGGAGGGAATCTAGGAACTCCTGGGTGTGTATCTTTCATGTTTGATAGAAAAGGTCAAATCCTAATTGAAAAAGATGGAGTAGACGAAGATGCCCTAATGGAAGCATCCTTAGAAGCTGGAGCTGAAGATTTTATAGTAGATGATGAAAGCATCTACGAAGTATTAACGGCACCAGAAGATTTTTATGAAGTAAAGGATGCCCTAGAAACTGCTGGATATAAATTCTTAGAAGCAGATGTAAGTATGATTCCTCAAACTATGACGGCTCTTGATAGTGAAGAGCAAGCAAAGGCCATGAATAAGCTTATAGACATGCTTGAGGATGATGATGACATTCAACAAATTTATCACAACTGGGACATGCCTGAAGAATAATCATAGGAACATTTTATTGGGTTTTGAATGATAAACACACCTTTTATCTAGCTAGATAAAAGGTGTGTTTTTGTTTTTCGGACAAAAATATAAGTGAAGTTTTTCATATGAATTGTTATTTTTAAGAGGTGGGGGAAATTCAGGGACTTAGAGGTTGGGTTTTCGCATATAGGAATTGATTTAGAAGAAATTGGTAGTTTGTTGTATAATAATAGGATAAGGGAGTGAAACATATGGCAAAAAAGAAAAAATATTATGCAGTAGCCGAAGGAAGAGGTGTGTTGCCTAATATATACATAAATTGGGATGATTGCAAAGGGGTAGTTGAAGCATATAAAGGAGCTAAGTATAAAAGTTTTAAAACAATAGACGAAGCTATAGGTTATTTAGCATCTGACGTGGGTTTAAAGTCTGATGATTTAGTTAAGAAATGTCCTTACTTACTTAAACATAAACCTGCTGAAAGTATCAAACTTGTAAAACAGAGAAATAAGACTGAGAAAATTCAAGGTAAAGATATAAATATTAATAATGCTAATAATATACAAAGGGCTAATATTTTAAAAATATATGTTGACGGTAGTTTTAGACAAGGCATAGCTAATTATGCCTATGGGTACGTAGTTGTATTAAATGGAAGTATAGTTCATAAGGCAAATGGAGTAGGAAGTGATAAGGGAGCAGTTCTGTTAAGAAATGTTGCTGGTGAGATGGTAGGAGCAATGAGAGCTGTTCAATTTGCAATAAAAAATAATTATAAGGATATAGAAATATATTATGATTATAAAGGTTTAGAACATTGGGCTAAGGGAACATGGAAAAGAAAAAATGATTATACTAAAAAATATTATGAGTATATGGTAGAAAAAATGAAGCAAGTTAATATTACCTTTGTAAAGGTAAAAGCCCATTCAGGAGACGTATATAATGAGATTGCTGATAAATTAGCAAAAGCAGCTCTTGATGGAGTTAGTGCCAATGACAAAGAAATTGTTATTAAAAAAGGTGAAGTTAAGAAGAAAGAAGAAAATGTGAGAGAAAATGGAAATAGAAATGATAAACTTGGATATTTGAGTGGATTGTCTTCAGAAACAGAAAGTTGGGCAAGAGGAGTGATTGAAAATAATTCTCCAAACATATATCATTCAGTTGCCGCAATAATTCGCTATGCAAAAGACAGTAGGGTTAATAAAGAAATGACAGATAAATATTATGAAAAATACAGTAGTAAAAGACCGTACTTATTAGGTCATAAAGATAAAATTGAAGAGTTATTCTATTATATAGAAAAAAGGCTTGACAATAAAAGACCATAAATCAAGTGATTTAAAGAGACACAGAATGGAGATAAAAAAATTATGACCAGTTCAAATTTTGTATTATTATTATTTTTCGGAATAACATACATATTTATCTTAATTGTATAGAAATGAAATCAGTAGGTGTAATGAATGTAGTATATGATACTGAAGTAAAGCCTTAGCTGATCTCATTTGATTACTTTGTTTCCGAATACCATAAGCTAAAGTTAAAAAAGAAAATTTCAGATGAATTAAATATACATATAGACAAAGTTGAAAATAACGATACATTTAAAGGTAGAAAAGGAGTTATGATAAAAGGATTCAATAAAGTAAACCTTTTATGCAAAGAATTAAAAGTATTAAAACCATAGAGAAATACTCTAAAGAAAAGAATAGCTATTAATAGAACTGTAAAAGCTTCTAATATCCTATGGGAAGTAGATATAAAGTATGGATACATAAATGGAGGAGACAGATTTTTCTACGTATTATCATATAGGCCGTAGCTGTAAGGCTGAAGATGTAATAGTTAGCCTAAAGAGAGCTTTAATAAAGAGCGATATATTATTAAATGAAATACCATTAATAATCAGGTCTGATAATGGGCCATAATTTATTAGTAAAAAGTTTGAAAAAGAATGTATAGGTATGAATATAGAGCATGAAAGAATACCGTGTAAAACACCAAATAAAAATGCATATATATAATCATTTCATAGATTATTAGAAGAAGAATGCATATCTAAAAATGAGTATGAATTTTATGCCGAAGCTTATAGATCAGTATGTGAAATATTATAATAAGGTTAGAATACATGGATCAATAGGGTACTTATGTCCTAGTGAATATTTTGAAAATTGGAAAGAAAACAAGGAAAAGAAGCAAGTAATCAGATTATAGTTAAATCTTTTATTTTGGAGAAAAACTTAAAGGAATACTATGAAAAGAGAAGAATTAATGAGTTTTTGTCCAAAATAAAGGGGTTAATCCGTAGATACATTAATAAACAAGATATATAGTCTAGATTATCTTGTATATGTAGTATATTGGTAACTAGGAGCAGTAATTACTGGGGGCAATTTATTAGAAAGAATGAGTTAGAATGAAAATGTATAAACACAATTGGTGTTAGTAAAATATTAAAAATAGAAATAAATTTATAAAAATAGAGATGGAATAAACAATAAAAAAGGGTAGGGGATGAAAATGAAACTATTGAACTTTAGTAATCTTTTGACAATAGCATTTGGTATAACTTCAAGCATTGCGACTATAGTTGGGCTGGTCACAATTTTCATATCTATAAACAGACAACATAATATACAAAAGCTGAGAGAGATATTATGGGAAATGGAAAAATTTCAAAGAACTTTAAGAAGATATGATGATATTGATAAGGAAACAGAATTTTGTTCGTTATTTAACATATATAGAAACCTATATAATAGTACAGCTAGTGCAAATGATAGCATAATTAAGTTAGCAATTTTTTCATTATTTGTTGTTATAATTATATGGGAAAGTATTTTATTGTTATCTTATCCATTGACATTTAGCAAATATGAATATGGATTTGTAGTAACCTTTATTACTGTAGGAGTAGCTATTCTAATAGGATTCATGATGCTTCTCGATAAATTAAATAATATTAAAAAATCTAGCAATTTGCCCAGTCAGTTTGAAGTACTTAATGCCAATAATATAAATGAAATCAATACACTACTAATTGCTGGTCAATTATTAAAAGTAAAGATAATGAAATAGGCACATAGAGATACTTATCAGATTTTGATTGGGTTGCCGTTGCCATTCGAAAACATTGAAATAAGTAATGAGATATATTTAGGGGCTAATAATAATTTAGAGGAAGAAGCAGAAAGGTATTTTGATTATATCATTAATGCTCCTAATTTGTTGGTTAAAGGCAGAGAAAATATTTCTTCTTTTCATTCTCCATATATGAATTTTGATGAGTATTACTGGTACAACTTACAAACAGGAGTTAAAATTCCGGTAGATAGAGAATATGTTAGAGTTGAACTTACACTATGGAGTGAGAAAGCTAAAGAAGAAGTTAATATATACTTTGGACAAGTAGATATAAATTACTTGAATAATAATGAAAATGATAGTGTTCCTAGTATGATTATATACCCTAAAAAAGTAGAGGTAATTGATGAGAACACAAGACTAAGGGGAAATACTACTAAAGAGTTAATTCTTGATATGTGCGGAGGTATAGATAACTTTGAATTTAATGAGGAATTAAATTCTTGTGAGGTGCTATCATCTATAGATGACACAAATAAATTGAAAGAATTTAAAGTGAAATTATATATAAGATTCTTTAGATTTTGGAGAAAGTATTACGTAGAAATAATTTATCTATTTCTTTCTTTCATGTGTCTGATTTTATGTATATTATATGTTGAGAAATATTCTAAATTATAATCAAAATAAAATCTATTATCTTATAATCTGACCTACGGAGAGTAAAAAGGAATTGTTATCCAAGGTTTAAATTATCATCAAAAAAGTATAGAAAAAAATCATAGTCAAGCTCCTTCCATGTAAGTTTTGCAAAACTTATATGGAAGGAGCTTGACTATGACAAATAACTAAGAATATATTACCACAGAATTAGAAAAAATGCTATATGCAATTTTATCCATAACGCCAAAAAGGTTGAAAAACCTAGTATATATAATTATTGGAATAATATTAGCAGAATCAGTTGTTATTTCTGATATATCTAAAAAACTTAAAGATAGTTTCACAGATGCAACTGAAGAAAGTAAAATTAAAAGAATATATAGATTTTTTAGGTCTTCACCTATAAATCCAGATTATTTATACGGATTTTTCATTGAAGATTTAATTAGAAAATATGTGAAGAGTAGTAAATGCAACAAAGTTATTATAATATTTGATCATTCAACCATTGATGATAGATTTTTAATATTAAAGTTTTCATTGAAAGTAGGCAAAAGGGCAATCACCCTGTGGTATAGGATATTTAAATATAATGAAGCTAACAATAAAGATTTTTCTCATATAAAAGAAGCTATAAAGGATCTTTATCAAATTTTCAAACCTTATGATTATGAAATTATATTGCTAGAAGATAGATTCTTTAAAAGTATTGATTTGTTCAAGTTTATAGATGATTTGGTCTGGAAGTATTGCATAAGATGCACGAAAGATATGATTATAAAAATAGATAGTAAAGATAAAATCAATAAACTACAAGACATAAGACCATTGAAAAAAGGGACAAAGCATTTTAATAATATTCTACTAAGTGCAAAAGAATATAATTGTAATTTAGTTGTGTGTAAAGCAGAAGATTCCGAAGATACTTGGTATATAGCAAGTAATATGGATAGCAAAAGGTGTATTTTAGAATATAAAAAGAGATTTATTATAGAAGAAATGTTTAGAGATTTAAAATCTAAGGAATTTCGCATGGAAAATACATGGTCAGATAGCATTGTATATTTCAAAAACCTGTATTTATGTCTATGTATAGCCTACACATGGATGGTTATATTGGGAGCAGATTGTTCTAAAAATAAGAAAAGTAAAATTATAGGAACCACGAAGAAAATTAAGAACAGAGTTATTAGAATCTATAGTTTGTTTAGCAGCGGTCTAAAATGGCTTAATAAGTGTTATGGCTCAAATATAAGAAAGTATAAGCTAAAATTCAATTTTATACTCTATGACATATGATAAAGTCTAGTTATTTTAGAATTTATGGTTAAATTTAACATTGGATATGGCCATGATAGGGTATTTGTAACTCTATCTATTTCCATTATTTTTCTAAAAAGGAATAAAAGTGATAGAAATCCTTCTATTTAACAATAATATAATAGTTCAAGTCAAGGAGCGAAAACTTTAGAGTGAAGGTAGTTACAAATTATAGATTTTATTCATAAAATACACTAATCACTGTACGTAGGTCAGAGAGATATATACCATATATTTCACCTTTTCCATTTTTTTTAGTTGTAGTAAAATTGATGTAATATATTCAAATATATGCTAAAAAATGGTAATATGGTATTAACTAATGACACAAGAGGAGGATTTATGAAGAAAACAATAATAAAGTCAGGTGTATTGACAATGTGCGTAATAATAACATTGTTAAGCAATACGGCATTGAACATTCATGCACAAGATATAACATTAGATACAGAAGTTACCATTGTAATACCTGCAATTAGGGAGAATTGTGAGCATATTCATTTTCCAGATGAAAATTTAGAAAAAGCAATAAGAAATGCAATAAATAAACCTGTAGGTGACATGTATAAAGACGAGGTCAGTGATATTGAAGAATTGGTGATAAATAATCAGAATATTAGCAATCTAGAAGGAATGGAATGTTTCGTGAATTTAAAATATTTGGAAATGAGCAATAATAAAATATGCAATATAAAACACTTGAAAAATCTTAATAATTTATTGAGTTTGAATCTTTCACACAATGAAATAGATGATGTCAGGTTATTAAAAAATTTGGTTGACTTAGAGCACTTAAATTTAGATTATAATAATATAAGTAATTTAGATCCATTAAAAGAAATGAGTTCTTTGATTAATATAAGTTTGGATTCTAATAAAATAAACAATATAAAACCGTTAGAAAACCTAACTAATGTGGCGTGGTTAGACATACACGGTAACAATATAAAAGACATAGAACCACTAAGTAATTTAGTTAAGATATATTATTTGGGCATAGGTGGCAATCAAATAGAAGATATTTCTCCATTAAAAAGTCTTGAGAATTTAGTTGACTTAAGGATAGGATATAATAGAAAAGTAAAGGATATAACACCCTTAAAAAACTTAACTAGACTGGAAGTATTGTACGTTGATGATAACAAAATAAGCAATATAGAACCATTGACAAAAATGACCAATCTAAGGGTTCTGGGTATTTCAGGGAATGACATACAAAATATAAATTCGTTAAGAAACCTTATAAATTTAACTGATTTAGATATAGGAAATAATAAAGTAAATGATATAGGGGCATTGAGAAAACTTGTAAATTTAACGTCATTAAGACTTGGTAATTATGAACATGATTCTTTTAATAATAATGATATAGTTGACATAAGATCATTAAGAAATCTCGTTAATTTAAAATCTCTAATTTTATATAATAATAAAGTAAGTAATATTGAGCCACTAAAAAAGTGTGAGAATTTGACTGATTTATACTTAGATGGAAACCATATAACTGATATATCTGTACTTCGTGATTTAGAAAATTTACAGTCACTAGAAATTAGTAAAAATCAAATAACTAATATAGATTCAATAGGCAATCTTCCGAAATTACAGGTCTTAAATTTAAGGGATAATGAAATAGATAATATAAAGCCAATAAAAAACCTAATAAATTTAACGTATTTAGGCGTTGGAGGCAATAAAATAAAAGACATATCTGTAGTAAGTAATTTACAAAATCTAAATTCTATTGATATTAGCGATAATGGAATAAGTGATATAAGTTCATTGAGCAATCTTATACAATTAAGAAACCTAGATATTAAATACAATGAAATATATGATATAAAGCCATTAAAAAATCTTGTGAATTTGAGAGAGTTAATGCTGGATGAATATAAGATAAAGAATTACAATCCTATTAGCCATTATTATGACAAACTTGAAAGTAGGAATTTTAACCTAACAAAAGATAAAGATGGGAACTATACGGCTGTTCTAGAACATTAAAAGATTGGAATAATATGAAAACAGGAGTTGTAGAGTTAGCTTTTTTACCTCAATTTTCAAAATTTGATAATATTGATTATGTTGAAGACGGAATTAAGTAAAATAATAGGGTAGTAGGAAATTATATTCCTCTACCCTTATTTTGTTTTTAAAACAAATAAAAGGAAGGATGGTGTTACACAAAATTTACATAGTTTTAATGGGTATTATTTATGTTTATTTATAAAATTGACCAATTTATGTTTTGAACATTCCTAAAACAAAGTGTATTATCTATTGTATAAGATAGTTATTTCTAATTATAGTAGTTGATTTTCACGAAAGGTGGTGAAATATCAAGTTTTATCACTCATGAAACTTGATATGGATATGATTGATAGGAAAAAAAACCATGAGCTTTATGAAGAATGGGAAAACTTTGTGTTTAAAGGGATTAAACCCAGTAATCAGATAAGAGATTTTATTGCTGAGTCATGGGCTAGAAGTGTGGAGAATCATGTGAATCCACAGCATAATGACCCGATTTATATATCTGAAGAAGAATTTGAAAGAAAAAGGAAAGAGAGTGATGCCTTTATAAGGTCAGCAGTTCCTTATATGGAAAATCTATATGATTCATTTAAGGGATCAGGTTGTACTGTAATAGTGGCAGATAAAAGCTGTTGTGTATTAGAGGTAATAGGAGATAAAGAAGACCTTGAAAAGATTGAAGTTCATAATAAAAAAGCTTTGTGTAAGGAAGTATATATAGGGACAAATGGCATAGGAACCACTATTTATTTAGATAGACCTATTCAAATTTTGGGAGCAGAGCATTTCGCACTAGAAAATCATCCCCTTAGTTGTTCAGCAGCTCCTGTTCATGATAGGGAAGGAAATTTAATAGGCTGCTTGAGTATCTCCTGTGTCTTAGCAGATGCAAATCCTCATATTCTTAGCATGGTCACTGCAGCTGCAGGAGCTATTGAAAGACAAATGATTATTGAAAGTGAGTTAGCAGAAAAACAAGATTTAATCATACAAAGAGAAAAAGCTTTTCAGAGTATATCCGAGGGAATCATCATATTAGACAAAAATATGAAAATCATAAGTATAAATGAAAAAGCCTTAAAACTCATGGAACTAGATATGGGAAAAAATTATATTCATAAAGACGTAAGAGAGTATTTGTTAGAAGATATGAATTTAGAAAAGCTAATCCATTCAAAAAAAGACACTATAGATCAAGAACAAAGGTTAAGACTTCATTCAGGAAATATACTAAATTGTATTTTGTCCATCTCTATTATATGGAATGAAGAAAATATAAAAGGGTTCATTATCATCTTAAAAGAAATGGAAAAAGTACATGAGCTAGTGAATAAAATGTTACGATCTACTGCCTATTATAGCTTTGAAGATATTACCTTCCAGTCTCAGGTCATGAAAGAGGCTATACATATTGGAAAAATAGCAGCGGATAGTTCGTCTAATGTGTTAATCGTAGGAGAAAGTGGTACGGGAAAAGAGTTAATGGCTCATTCTATTCACAGCGCTAGCAAAAGAAAAAATAAACCATTTATCGCCATTAATTGTGGAGCTATTCCTAGTGGACTTATAGAAAGTGAGCTTTTTGGTTATGAGGGAGGGGCTTTTACAGGATCTAAAAAAGAAGGGAACCCTGGCAAATTTGAACTTGCAAATGGAGGAACTATATTTTTAGATGAAATTGGAGATATGCCCCTTGAAGTTCAGGCATCTCTTTTAAGAGTTCTTCAAACGAAAGAAGTTTATAGGATAGGAGGGAGAAATCCTAAAAAGATTGATGTGAGAATTATAGCTGCTACCCATAGAAATTTAGAAAATATGGTTTCGGAAAATTCCTTTAGATTAGATCTCTATTATAGAATAAATGTGTTAAATATTTATATACCTCCCTTAAGAGAACGAAAAGAAGATATTGAAATACTCATAGAAGCTTTTATAAAAGAGTTTAACAAAAAATTAAATAAAAAGATAAAGGGATTAGATGAAAATACGAAAAAATTACTAAATGCTTATGATTGGGTAGGGAATGTAAGGGAGCTTAGTAATGTCTTTGAAAGAGCCATTAATATATGTGAGGAAGATTATATACAAGACAAAGATCTTCCAGATAAGATTTTGTGTAATGTGAAAGTGGAAAAGTATAATTATGATCAGGTGATTGAAAATAATGAAAAAGAATTTATCATAACTATACTGAAAAAAAATAATGGGAATATAAAAAAATCAGCACAAAAATTAGGCTTTAGTAGGAGTAAAATGTACAGAAAATTAAAAAGCTTAAACATAGATTGGGAAAATTATAGGAAATAAAAAATGTAGTAGGGTTTAGGGTGTTTGAATATTGAAACCTTATGATTATTTAAAGCATGTCTCATAAATGACACATGAAACTGAAACATGTGTCATATGTGAGACATGTTTGTTTTGTAGAAATATTTTAAAATACCTTAAGCAATAGCTTGTTACTAACTGTGAAGTCATATTTCTTCATAATATTTTTAAGAATATGGAATTACATTTTTGAAATAAACGGGTTAAAATCAATCTTTATCACAAAAAATAAATAATAAAACTTTATTATAGGATTAAGTTTTTCTAAAAAATTATAAAAAATATTTTTTATTTTATTCTTATGAAAATTGGCATTAGTATTGCTTATGTATATTTGTGAAACAATAAACAATTTTGGAGGAATAAATATGTTAAAGAAAGTATTTGAACCAATTAGCATAGGAAAGCTAGAGATCAAAAACCGTTTTGTAGTACCACCTATGGTTGTTAGTCTTTGTAATGAAGATGGCACAATTACAGACAGATTTATTGATTATCATGAAGCTAAAGCTAAGGGAGGATTTGGCCTTATAATCACTGAAAATTATGCCATTGCTCCAGAGGGCAAAGGCTTTAAGTATATGGGTTGTATGTGGAATGATGAGCAGATGGACTCAAATAAAGAATTAACAAAAAGAGTTCATAAGCATGGAGCAAAAATTGCTCTTCAAATTTTCCATGCAGGAAGAGAAACTAGCAGTGCACTTACGGGAATGAAAATCGTAGCACCATCTCCTATTCCTGACCCTGTAATAGGCGAAATGCCCCATCCTTTAACACAAGAGGAGATTCAAATTATTGTAGAACAATTTGGAGATGCAGCTTTAAGAGCTAAAAAAGCAGGATTTGATGCCGTTGAATTACAAGGGGCACATGGTTATTTGATTAACCAATTTATGTCACCTTTTTCTAACAAGAGAGTAGATAAGTATGGCGGTAATGTGATGAATAGAGCTAGATTTGCCCTTGAAATTATTGAAAATATCCAAGAAAAGGCAGGGAAAGATTATCCTATCCTATATAGAATATCTGCAGATGAGTTAATTGAAAATGGATTAACAATAGAAGATACAAAAGTTATCGTAAAAATACTAGAAAATGCAGGGGTTGCTGCCATTGATGTGTCTGTAGGCGTTTATGCAAGTGGTTTTCATATAACAGCTCCTGCGGCAGTTAAACATGGATGGGAAGCAGATTTTGCTAAAGAATTTAAATCCATATTATCTATTCCAGTGATTACATCAGGACGTATTAATAATCCATTCTTAGCAGAAGGAATATTATTATCACAAAAGGCAGATATGATAGGTATGGCAAGAGCTTCTTTAGCTGATCCAGACCTACCAAACAAGGCAAAAGAAGGAATGTTTGATGAAATTATAGAATGTATCGCTTGCCGTCAGGGTTGTTCAGGAATGCTTTCTGAAGATTTGCCTGTAAATTGTGTATTAAATCCCCTTACGGGAAATGAGAAAGGGCTTTTTATATCAGAAGCTAAGGAAAAGAAAAAGGTATTTATTATAGGTGGTGGACCTGGTGGAATGGAAGCTGCTATTGTAGCAGCAAAACGTGGTCATGAAGTTCATATATTTGAAAAAGATAAGGAACTTGGAGGACAATTATTATTAGCAGCTGTTCCTCCTACTAAGTCAGAAATCACATCCTTTATCGTATGGCAAAAGAATCAATTAGAAAAGCTTGGTGTTCATATTCACTTAAATACAAAGGTGGACGAAGACCTATTAGAAAACCAAAAGGCAGACCACATTATAGTAGCAACAGGAGCTATACCATTTATTCCGCCCCTTCAAGGAGTAGACCATCCTATAGTTCTAACTTCAAATAGTGTATTAGGAGGATGGGATGAAGCAGGACAAAATGTAGTTGTTATAGGAGGCGGCCTTGTAGGAGCTGAAACGGCAGAGCATTTAGCAAAACATGGTAAGAATGTAACTTTGGTTGAACTTACAGATACAATTGCAAGAGATTGTGAGGCAGGAGTAAAATTCTTCCTAATGGAAGCCCTAGAAAACTTAAATGTGAATATTATGACCAATACAAAAGTAAAAGAAATAGGAGAAAATAAAGTGTTGGTTGCCTCAAATGGAGAAGATCAATTCATGGAAAATGTGGATACAGTAGTTATGGCAGTTGGTTCAAAACCAAACAATTCACTATTTGAAGCCATAAAGGAAAAGTATGAAAAGGTAAGTCTTATCGGAGATGCACAAGGGGTAAGAACTATTTTAGATGCAGTAAATGAAGGATATAAAACAGCTTTACAAATATAAAATATATATTACAAAAATAACCAATAAAAAGGAGAGAATAACATGATTACAATAGTTGCAAAGGGAGTAGTGAAGGAAGAAAATATCAATAAATTTAAAGAATATGCACAAACGTTAGTAGAAGAAACAAGAAAAGAAAAGGGATGTATTTCCTATAACTTATATGAAGATATAAACGACCCTAAGATAATTACTTTTATAGAAGAATGGGAAGATCAAGAGGCTATTGATGCACATGTGAAGGCTTCACATTTTGTTGAGATCGTTCCTAAATTAAGAGATTTACAAGAAAGTGAAACAGAGGTAAATCTTTATAAAAGAGTATAGGGGGAAATGAAATGGAAAAGGGAAAAATGAAAGGTGCTATGTTTTTAGAGCCTGAAAAAATTCAAGTTCGAAGTGTAAATATACCTGAAATTAAAGATGATGAAGTCCTTGTAAAAGTAAAATATTGTGGAATCTGTGGTACAGATATGCATATTTATAATGGTGCTTATTCTAAGGACATACTTCCTTTCATTGCAGGACATGAATTTTCAGGTGTTATTGAAAAAGTAGGGGATAGAGTAAAAAGATTTAAAGGTGGGGAAAAGGTAGTAGCAGATATTAATTTTAGTTGTGGTACTTGCTTTTATTGTAGACAAAATCAACCTATCATGTGTGAAGAAATGAAGCAATTAGGGATTCATATAGATGGAGCATTTGCTGAATATGTGGCGGTGCCTCAGGAAATGATCTATGAAATTCCACAGGAAATGGATCTAAAGGATGCTGCACTATTAGAACCTATTTCATGCGTAGTCCGTTCAGCTAAAAAACATAATATAAACTTTGCTGAAAGTGTTGTAATTATCGGTGACGGAGCTATTGCACTTATGCATGTGCAAATGGCAAAAATATGTGGGGCTGCACCTATAATTGTGATTGGACTTGATGAAGATAAAATGAAAAAGGCCAAGGAATTTGGAGCAGATTACGTTATAAAAAGCGGAGATGGAATGTATGAAGAGGTTAAGGATTTAACTGAAGGCAGAGGTGGAGATATAGTTATTGAATCTGTTGGTCTTCCTATTACTTATGATCAGACATTTAAACTTGTAAGACCAGGTGGTAGGATTGTAGCCTTTGGATTAGCCAGTGAAGATTGTGCTGTTAATTATAAACCCTTTGAAATGATCCTAAAAGAATTATCCATGGTAGGAAGTGTAGCAGGTGCTAAAAATGATTTAGCTCAATCTATTACATTAGTGAAGCATAAAAGATTTTTATTAGAGGATTATAAAAAGACCATAGTATCATTAGATCATATAGGTGAAGCATTTGAAAAATTAAAAACAGATAAAAGTATAATGAAGATATTGATAGAGATGGAAGGTTAGATACATTGGAAAGAATTCCCTAAGATTAAGAAGGGAGTTCTTTTTTTTTCACAAAGCATGCCCAGTAAAGATGTAGCTTACTGGTGAAAGCCCAGTCTAGGTAGTTGCCAATAATCCTAGTACCTATAAGACGAATTATTAGCCCTTGAGGATGATATTAGAAAGAAGATTAACCCTATTGAAAAAAACTTTATAAAATATTAATATATAAATATGTTTAAAGTAAAGGGAAGGTAATCTTATGGAGAATCAAAGAATCTACTGTAAAAAATGCAAATATTATTATGTAACATGGAATAATCAATTTCCTAATGGGTGTAAACTCTATGGGATTAAATCTAATCAATTACCTTCTATACTTGTGTATAGATCCACAGGGAAAAGGTGTGAATACTTTACAGAATAGATCCATTTAGGAGGCAGAGCATGTTCTTTTTTAGGCAAAAGAAAAAAGTGAAAAAAGAAAAAGGGATAGATAAGGAGAAGTTAAAGGAAATAGATGAGAAGAAAAATAAAAGACAAGAGGTAGTATCTAAGGTTTCAGATGAATTATTAGCTGATGCAATAAAGACAGTTCTATCTAAGAAATAAATTATTTCCATTTCCGAGGAAATAGTGAAAATAAGATAAAATGAATGAAAAGAATATAAATAAATCTATTAAAAAACACAGTTTTCCAAAAACTGTGTTTTCTTAACTCCAACAATTGACTAAAATAAGAGAAAGTATAACAAAAAATAGGGAGAGGACTATAATGTATATGAAATCACATGTAAAATCTTTACAGGAAGTAGGCACAATAAACACCTCTTAAAATTTAGTATATTACATATTATGCATATACAAATATATAATTGTTAGGAAACTTATGATTCTATTAATATTTATTAGAAAATCACAAAGAATATATTTAGAAAATAAATTTTAAATCTTGAGGTGAAAAGTATGAATGAAACTAAAGTGGATTTTAGAGATCTAGTAAATAATAAGAGTAAGCTTGGAAAGGAAATGGGATTAAACAATAATGAAGTAGCTATGAAGGTGGAAGGAAAGGGTGAGAATGTGGCTACCCTAATAGGAGGAAAAAAGGTAGATGCACAGGGATCAAGGAGTTTTATTAATGAACAATAAAAAGGATTAGTTACTTTTTTATGGAGGTTTTAATATGAATATATTTATAGGCCATAAACTAGAATTAACTAAAGAGGGATATAGTATTATTCTAGAAATAAACCCTAGTGCAACCTTAGCTGAGTTTGCCAGTGAATTTCATTATGATAAAAATGAAAATAATGAGTCCCTATATGAAGCTATACATAAGTATGTAAAAAGAAATTTTTCAAATCTTAAAATAGCAAAAGTTAAACTGGTGGTGGGTTCCCTATTACTCCTTTCAATCCCCTTTGCATCAGTGACAGCCCTTGGTAGTAATACCATTGTTCAAGAAAATATAAATAATCTAAAAAGAGTTAATATAACTTTGGATAATAAAATTCAAAATTATGATCAAGACCCTGTCATAATTAATAATAGGGCCTATGTACCCTTAGGAGAATTTATTAAATCAGCAGGTGGGAGTATATGGTGGAATGGAGAGAGCAAAACGGTTGGTATTAATAAGGATAATTTAAACTTTTCCTTTATCATGGGAGCTACTAGGGCTAGGTTTAACGGAAAATCCATTGAAATGGCACCCCATTATATTATAGATGGCAGGGTAATGGTTCCTGTTCGTTTCATAAGTGAAATATTAGGATTTAATGTGGGGTGGGATAATAAGACTAGGTCAGTTGTCTTAACAAGGGGAACACAAGGAGAGGCTATTGAAACCTATACAGTAGAGGGGGGAGATAGTCTTTGGAAAATTGGAAACAAATTTAATGCAGCAGTAGATGAAATTAAGAATATAAATAATTTGACATCTGATAGGATTGAAGCGGGTGAAAAATTATTAATTCCTAGTGATAATATACAACCAAATGCAGGCATATATTATGAAGAAACTGGGCCTAAGGTGGATACCTATAGGGTAGCAGCTGGTGATACGGTATATAGTGTTGCTAAAAAATTAGGAACCTCTCCTGATAAGGTTTTAAAATATAATTATATGGACCAGGAGCAATATCTTAATGCAGGACAGACTATATACATTTCCACTTATGCACCTAGAAATTATACAATTAGTCCAGGAGAGTCTTTAGTCCCACAGAGGAGGGGAAAAGTTGTAGATTGGTTTAGGGAAGGACAATATTTACTAAAAAGGGGAGATATATTTATTATTACAGATGTGGATACGGCCATGGAATTTAAAGTTAAGATGATGGGAGGATATAATCATTCTGACATTGAACCATTAACTGCCTATGATACAACAATAATGAGGTATTTATTTGGCACCTGGACATGGAAACCTAGAGCTGTTGTAGTGTTTAAAGATGGTATGAATATAGCCGCATCCCTAGCTGGTATGCCCCATGCCCATGATACAATTCCAAATAATAATGTTATAGGTCATTTTGACTTATATTTGTCAAATAGTATTTCCCACAATACAGGAATGCCTAGTTATAGGCACCAAATGATGGTATATAAGGCAGGAAAATAAGATGAAAAAACAAAGTTTTATAAAGGGTTTGTTTGTCATTATAGATTTCTGGTGTATAAACTTGCTTTATGTGAGCCTATTTCAGGAAAATATATTGAAAATCTTTTCCACCCAAGTCCTTGTCACAAGCGAAAGTGTGAATCTTCGTAGATAGGTTCATGAGTCATGTTGGAGTAGAATAGGATGTTGTGACGTTCCAGGGTTCCAAAGATTTTCAATATATTTTCCCTTATAGGCAAGTTACTGTATAAAGAAATCTTAGTGTTACGAAATCTATATAATCTTTATTAAGTAAAAATTTGCCTTTTGCTTTCATTTAATATGTGACTAGAAAAATCCTTTGATATGCTTTTTATATTATCATGATTTAAAATACTTTTAGGTTCATTGGCCGTACCCATGAGGGAAAAATAGGGTGGTAATCTAAATCCCTTATTAATATTTAAGGCACCTAGTAGTTGTTTAGCCACAATATCACTGCCAGAGTTTCCTGATACTACTATGGAAAAAAGGTTCTTTTCATAAAAGGAATGCTTCCTATAAAGGGCTGTTAATCTGTTAATAACAGCAGACAAATTAGCCGAGATGGCATCGTTGTAATTAGGGCATAAAAAGAGTATGCTATGGGCCCTTTCAATAGAAGGATA
The DNA here is from genome assembly GCF_025210435.1 of Anaeromicrobium sp. Classification (GTDB taxonomy): domain Bacteria; phylum Bacillota; class Clostridia; order Peptostreptococcales; family Thermotaleaceae; genus Anaeromicrobium. The sequence continues at coordinate 17,805 of NZ_JAOART010000145.1, read as the reverse complement.
GATTTCTTCAACCATGACTCCCCCGTAGAAACAACTATTTTTTTCACTATAGTGCATACAAGTTTTAAAAGAACAACCTGTACAATCTAATACGGTTCCATTTTCCACATGAAATTCTGTAAAGTTAGGTAAATGGTTTTTAACTAGATTCCATAGGGATAAAGTATTAGATGTTTTATAGGAACTAGAGTGTAGAGCTAAAATATTAGGATTTACTATCTTTTCTTCTGTGAAATTTACTAATCTACTCACAAGCTTTTTAGATAGGCTATAGCATATTTCTTCTAAAGTCATATCCATAGTCTTTTGCCAAGTTAAAAAGTTTTTCAGATTACCTATGGCCTCCACTAGGGGATGGCCTATGAAAGCACACCCTAGGGAATTGGCTAAAAAAATTATTTCTCTGCTGAAATTTTTAGTGTATAGTTCGTTAGGACCATGGATTAAAAGGGCTCCTGTACAGTTAATAAGACTTTCACTTCCTAGGTTTTGTAAATACTCTATTGTCTTTAAAGTGTCATAGCAAACTCCAATATTATTTAATTCTATGGCAAAAAGTAGTTTTTTTCCCTGTAGATTAGAAAGTTCACTTACTTTGTCAACCATAATAGGATTTAAGTTTTTAGTACTATTTAATACCATATTATTTAAAATTTCAGATCTACTATTAGAACCTAAAATATATAAGTCCATCATATTATATTCACCAGTTCTTCATAGGTAGTAACAAGTCTTGTATACAATTTACTAGGAAGTTTCACCCTCTCTATTTCCAAGCCACTAGGCATTAATCTGTTTTTAGCACCCATAAAAACTCCACCCATGAAAGTAGCACTATAGTTCCAATCTCCACGTAAGGTGGCAAGTAGGGATAAGGCTCCAGATGATAGGGCTGGTCCTATAAATGGTTTAAATCCTGTAGCCCTAACATCTAAGTTTCCTTCCCTTGCCTTTTTGGTTAACTCTATAGATAGATCTTCATCATAATCATATATACTATTAGCTATAACTAAGCCATTTCCATGGGGACCATAAGCACGACCTTCATCTTCGTAAGGGATAGTTTTTTCATTTTCCTTAGAGTAATAAAGGGCACGAGCGTGCATTACTCCCAAACCATAGCCCCTTATTTGGCTAGGGAATAATCCATTAAAGTCTAAATCACCACTGGAGTTTTTATTACTCTCTAAAAAGGTTACTTTACATAAGAGGTCAACAGGATCTGATACTACAGCAAATATTCCTTTGAAATTTCTTTCACGGGCTAATTTAGCATATATAGATAGGATCTTTGAATTTTTTTCAAATTGAACCATACGTACATCACCTACATTAGAACCAACCTTAGGAACAAAGGCAGAAGCGCAAAAGGCAAATAAATCACAATTAAATAGATCATCCTCATCTATTATTTCTACAGAAGGAAACTGAGTTTTGTCCATGGAGTAGATTTGATTCAATTCGTAATTCCATCTATGTAGTGAATTAGAATCTATGTTATAAAGGCCTATTTTTTCTACTATATCTCCACCAAGGAGACGAAGGCCTATACCTAAAGTTCCACCCACATCTCCTAAGCCCACTATGTTTATTTTAAATTTCCTATTAGGTTTAGGTATAAGTAATTTTTTCCAATTTGGGTAAGCAGTGTTTATGGCACAAATTTTATTATTATTTATTTTATCCTGTATCCATTTTTCCGTAATCATAGGTATACGACAATCATCTATTAAGTTTATACCTTCCCTTTTAAAAAAGAGTAAATCCATATGGGATACAGAGTAGGAATCCCTAAAGAACTTAGGATTCCTATCTACTAAATAATATATAACCTCATTAGAATTAATTATTTCTTTTAAAGTGCAGTTTTCCAAATCTTCATATGAATTTTGAGAGAATAACAATTTGTCATTAAGTTTATAATAATACATTTTAATCCCTACTTTTCTATTAATATTTGTTTTAGCCTACTTAAGCGTTCTAAGTCATTTAACAGGTAGTGGGATGGATTTAAATTTAAATCATAGTGCATTCCACGACCTTGGTCTGGACAACGGGGTGCTATAAATACTTCACCTAAAGATTCTAATGTTAATTTTCTTTCGTTAATATTATGATATTCATTTTCAATGGAAGTTAATATGTTTATGGAAGCTTGGATACAAGTCTTTGATAAATTATATATGGATTCATTAGACGCTTTTGCAATGTATGTTGGTGACGTATAGGGCAATAATAGATTTACAGAAGGTATTAAATTCCTCCTTGGAGTTTCTCCACGCCACAGGGTATCTCCACCGAAAAAGGGTAGAAGATAGCTTTCGTTAAACCATGCTCTTAATTTTGGTATATAATAGGCACAATCCACATGCCTTCCCTGTCTATCTATAAGTTCCTTTCCACGGGCAGATAATAGTCCCACAATAGTTTTTTCCACATTGACTTCATGCTTCTGAAGTAGGGGATGGATAACATTATTTCTATAACCCTTATGTAGAATATCATCTATTAATATGACAGGTCTATTGAAGGATTTTATCATTTTCACCTGTGTATCAAGATCAGTGTAATGGGGGAAAGGGCCTATTTTAAAATCATCCATATGTGGGAAAAACATTTTTTCTGTGTGCATAGATTTGGTCACCGTATTTGGTATTATACTTCTATTTAACATATTACCAAAGGATACGCACATGGCCTTTCCTAGTTTTTTGGGAACAAAGGGTATAGTTGGAACGTTATTTTGAGCACATATTTTTCTAATTAATCTCTCGTGTAAAATTTGTCTATTAAAGGATAAAACCAAATTACCAGGATATAGTTTTGTTAGGGCATTTTGGATTTTCTTTCTAGATTCTATTATGGCCTTTTGCACATGGATATTACTTTTAAAGGGTTCTTTCATTACTGTTTCAATATCTAAATACAGGGTGGTTGGAGAATTCATGCTAGTTACATATACGGCATTAGATTCATTACTAAAATCTAATTTTAAAAAGCCCTGTAAAGATAAAATTTCTTGTAATGTATTAGAATGATACTTAGGGAGCATGTTATTATATACGGCATACTCATAGTCCTTAGAAATACAAAATGATAGGGTTTCTGTTAATATTATCTGTTCTAATTCTCGTCCATTTTTACCCATATTTGTAAATATTCCATCTAAAATCAATATCCTTCCACTAGAGTTTTCCCTCACATATTCGGAAACTTTTATATTTTTTAAATCATTGTATAGGGAATTTAATCTAGTCCAATGATGGATGGAAAAACCAAGGATTTGTCCATTCCTATTTAAGTCTCTTAAAATCAATATTCTAGCAGAGGGCTTATTACAAAAGTCTACTAATTTTGATCGAGAATCTTCGTAATGGTCCCTAAATAAAGAGGACAATTCATTTATTGAATCTATATCGAAGTTTTCGACTATTTGAACTTTAAAGGATAATTTTTCAGTAGGACTCTTAAATTGAGGCTCACTTCTGTAAAAACCATTTTCATATATATATCTTTGAGCCAGTGGATCTATTAAACTAGAAATATCCCTATTCTCATCTATATAGTTTCTTATTTGAGTAGAACTAATTTCTTCAAAGGGAGCAGATAATGTTAATACTGTACATGGGCTAGATAATTTATCTGATATGGTCTTAAGTTTTTTACTAGATTCCTTTTTAGATAATAGATTGTTCCTGTCAAATACTATATGGGGAAAGGACTGGATAGAATCCTTTGTATTTTCTTTATTATAGGCAGATGCATTTATAATAACATCACTTCCAACTACAATGTTAACATGAGAGTAGGGGAAATTATCCCTCAAAACTTTCAGATTTTCATCATTAGCTATATTAGTGGGCAATTCTTTTGGATATGTGTATATATCCAGTTCGCTTGCTATGGACATATTAATTATATTTTTTCTCAACTTATGGGGAAGGGTTTGCTTAGACCAAGAAAACTCATCTATGGCTAAATAAACTTCAAAACCTAAATCCCTTACAGAGGTTACAATCTTTTTATGGCTAAGGGAAAATGGGTCGAAGGTACCAGGGAAAAATGCGATTTTCTCAGGCAATGTTAGGCAATAATCCCCCTTAGTAAATATGTAATCAGAAATAAATTTATATATATGATGTAATGATGCTCCATTAGATAAAAACAACAGAGAATTATTTTTATCTTTCCTTACTAGGTTCAATATTTTTTTAGCTATGAGTTTAAATATACTATTTTTTTCTTCTAAATCAATTTTATTAGAAGCAAATATGGACCTACCTATTACTCCTAAAGCCATTTGTTCTACCTTTGGAGAATAGTGAACAAGGCCATTTAATAAAAGGCCTAACATATTCATAAGGCGTTTGCTGTGACATGTATCATCTTGAGAAAATTCATTTCTATAAATTGAATAATTTGCAACGGCAACTCCGATGGTTTTTAGTAACAAGGAGCTTATATTATCGTTAGATGTTTTAATTTTAAGACTAAATTCTTTAATAAAATCATCTAATTCATTAGGTCTTAAAGTTAGAATTATTTCACCTAAATAGTTAGGTATATATTTTGAAAATTGATATCCTGTAAGTTCTAATGCCCCTACTAACTCAACTACAATTTCATTTCTATTTTCATAGGACAAGTGGTGTATTAACTTTAAAATAGCAAGGCCAGCTTCCCTTCTTACATGGTTATGAGAACTTACCTTTAAAAGGTTGCAATAATGAAGGGCCACCTTGAACTTTTCATGTTCCCTACTAGTTAAAGCATTTTCCAATAAAATTTCTATTTGAACTTTTTTAATTATAGGATTAGTAGCAGACTTTAAATTTTTTAGAGAAATAGATGATAAATCACTTTGACTTAATTCTAAAGAATCATATTCCTTATTAATATTTAATTTTTTGTTTATTTTAACAAGAAGATAATCCTCCACAATAGAATTGTTTTTGTAGGGATAATCCATAATTAATTTTTCTACTTTTTCAATAAAAATTCCTTCAATAGGATCTGAATTTATTATGTAAATCAAACTATTTAATCCGCTTATTCTCAAAAATACTTCCTGTGAATCGCATATATCAATTAGAAAGTAAAAGAAACTTTCATAATAGGAGTCCTTTCTAGTAAAAGGAATATGCTTAATGGTGTCAATTAAATAAAAGAGCCTATTACTATCATGGATTTCCTTGTTATAAAATCGGATTAAAGTGTAGATATAGTCAGCGGTATTTAAATTTAATATTTTAGAACTTTTCTTTTTATGATTTTCAAAGAAAGAACTAATCATAGTGTTTAATAATTCTCCTATCCATTCTTGATGTTTAGGAATTATCTTGTGGCTAGGATATAGGAATAACTGAATGTACTTATTAAGAAGTTCTTTGCTAGTAATATTATCCATACATATACTTGCATTTTTTGGTAATTCTTTCCTATATTCAGTGTCATATATGGCTATTAATTTACCTATTATTTCAGAACTGTGTTTCCTAATATCGTCATCGGGATGGATTAAAAGTTCATATAAGAATTTTAAAGTAATGAGTTTTTGATTTTGAGTTAAGTATGTGGAATATTCTTCAAAAACACTTAAATACTCCCTTATAGTCTGCCCATTTTTTTCACTTCTTGCAGATTGTAATATTAGGTCTAGGGAAGTTTCTGTCCTAAGAAGATGCATTACCTCCACGTTATGATATATGGATAAATATTTAACATTATCAACTATTTCTTTACCCTGTAACAGGGAATAATATGTTTTATCCTTTTTTCTATGAGATATATTTTCATTAACATCTACGCTTATTCCTAAATCTAATAAAAAGTTTTCAAAGTCTTTTAATTTGTTATAAACCTTTGTATATCTCTTTTGCTTTTCCTCATCCATATTATCTAACTTATTAAGTATTACATCAAAGGCATCTGATAGGCATGTGATGGTCATTTTGTATCCCTCTGGTGTACTTACATTTTTAACTCTAAAGTCACAATATATTAAAATTAAAGATTCAATAGACAGATTTTCAAGTTCTAAGTCCCAAACGGAATGGTTAGCAGCAATATTTCTTATATATTCTATATTGTTTTTATTAAACCATAAATCCGTATAGTAATAGTGCAAATAGGGAACTCTTTTCTGTTCTTGACTAGTACAGCCAAATTTACCTATATCATGGCCAGCAGTAGAACCGGATACTCTACCTAAATCAATTGATAGGCATGAGTTATGGACCTGCTTTCCAATATACATGGCAAGATAATGAACTCCACATATATGATCTATGGTACTAAATCCTTTAACTTCTTGATTTAATTTCATAAGCTCATATACATATTGCCTGTTAAAGGATTTTATGAATTTCATGTATTCACTACTATCTTCTAGTGACTTCATCTCTTTCTTTGATAGGAAGTTTAGAGGATACTTACTCTGCCATGTGTTATCGTTGGATTTCTTTTGAAATTGTGATATAATTCTTAAAACCTCAAGATAAATATAAGAGGCTCTATGTAGTTTTGGATTAAGGGTTATGTTTACTGCATGGGGAAAGGATTTTGATAAACAAAATTCATATAGGTATTCAAGCCAGTTATTAGGAACTTGTTCTATACATAAGTCTGTTAATATGTTTTTACACAAGTTTAAAGTTCCAATGCAGGAATAATCCCTTTTAGAAACTATTTTACTTAATTCTAAGAAGAAGTGATTAGACTCTATATGGTTTTTGACAAAATCCCTATTTAGTGAGAATTTATTTAAAAAAGAATCATCTAATAATTTCCGTGATATACTATTGTATAATTCTTGAATAGTTATGTTGCTCATAAAATACCTCCTAGTATATATCCTTGTCAATTTTATTATAACGTAATTATAAGTTTAAATGTACATATGTAATGAAAAAGGAGTGATTTAGTGAAAAAGATAGATGAAAGAGATACCATGTTTGCTAGAATGGCATATGATAGAGGAACTGAGGAATATGAAGATTACTACAGAAGAAACCCCCATAAGCTTCAAATAGATAGTGAAATAAGAGAATTACCACCTATGGGAGGAGAAGGAAGTGCCATGTACAATCCTATTACTTCCCCCATTGTGGATGCTACCTTTAGATTTTTAGGAAAGATAAAAAAATATTCTGAAGGGGAAGTGAATTCTAATAAGAAAAAAATAGATGATATAAAAAAAATGACTAAGATCATAAAGGGATTGGCTAAACATTATAATGGAAAGTTAGTAGGTATAACTAAACTTAAGGATGAGCATTATTATTCCCATAGGGGAAGAGAACCTGAGAATTATGGAGAGGAAATTAAAAATAAACATAAATATGGAATTGTATTTGCCGTTGAGATGGAAAAGGATATGATCTTTCGTGGACCCCAATTGTCTGAATCAATAGAAGTAACTAAAGGATACGTGGATGGAGCCATAATAGGAATGATACTTAGTCACTACATAAGGGAATTAGGATATGAAGCAAGGAATCATATGGATGGAAATTATTTAGTTATAGCTCCATTAGTGGCAAGGGATGCAGGTCTTGGACAAATTGGAAGGCATGGACTTTTAATAACAAAAGAATATGGAGCTAGAGTCAGGCTTGGAGTAGTAACCACAGATTTAGAATTAATAGAAGATCCTAAAGATGACTTTGGTTTAATTGAATTTTGTAAAGTCTGTGGACGTTGTTCTAGCACTTGTCCAGGTAGGTCCATACCTAAGGGACCTATGGAAATGATAGATGGAATTGAAAGATGGAAGATTAATGCAGAAGAATGCTATAGAAGATGGAGGGCTTTAGGAACGGATTGTGGGATATGTTTAGCTAATTGCCCCTTTTCAGATAATATACCAGGTAATTTAGTTAATAATTTAAAAGAAGATTGGGCTAAAAAAGAAGTACTCAAAAATTTTACAGAAAAATATCCTATTAGGCCCTATATAAGAGGGAATGCAGATTGGTTAGAATAAGGCATATTCCTATAAAAACTCCTTACTAAAAAAAGGAGTTTTTATAATTAATTTAGAAAATAATTAAAGTATGAAAATTTCTTAAAGAAGATTAATTTATATAGTATAATAGATTTTGGACTTTAAATCTAGTACTAAATAATTCAACAAAGGAGTAATATATAATGAGAAATACAGATTCTATTTTAGTAAAAAAAGCAATAATCCATGTTTTAGATAATAATTCCGATATGCCACTTTTAACAGATTATGAACAGGAAATAGATGAGGTTATCCATGAATTTTTAGAAAAACATATTGTAAAGTGTTTGCAAGATGAAACTAATAAGAAAGCTAATTTCAGATCGGGAAATCAAGTAGTATTAAATTCTTGCCAAGACATATTTAATGATAGTGAAACCTTTGTGGAAAATTCTCAAAGGATTGGAAAACAACTTTTTAAAGTAATGAAAAGTAATAATAACATATCCTCTTGTGATTTAGTTATAGCCCTATATTCATTTGAAGATAATGAGTATATAGCTGTTCTTAAGTTAGATTATAGTACATCTTTTATACATCAGGTGGAATTTGTGGAGGAAAAATTTAAAATATCCATAGTACCTCAGGCTATAGGTCTTCCAGGACTAAATCAAAAAATACAAAAATGTGCTTTCATAAAAAGATATGATGAAGATGCTGAATATGATCTAATAGTTTTAGACAAGCAAATGTTTAATAAGGAAGATGATGCAGGGGTAGCACAATTTTTTATAAATGATTTTTTAAATTGTAATATGATATTAGATAGTAGGGATAAAACAAAAATATTTAAAAGTGCAGCTGAAAAATGGACTAGAAAAAATTTAAGAGAAGACATAGACAAGGCTCAGGAACTAAGAGAAGGAACTATAAGTCTTCTTAAAAATGCTGCAGAAGTAGATTTAGATGGATTTGCAAGGGACCTACTAGGTGAGGATAAGGATAAAAAGGATCATTTTATACAGCACATGAATAATGAAGGAATAGAATTGCATGGATTTGATATAGATAAAAATTGGGTAGAGAAAAAAATGAAAAGGAGGGTTATGAAGACAAATACGGGAATTGAAATAAAAGGAGAATATGAAGATTTTGAAGATGATGCTAAAATCGAGATAAAAAGAAATGGTGATGGAACTGTAAATATAGTAGTGAAAAATGTGAGATTTTTTCAAGAAAGATAGGTCAAAATACAGTTTAGGAGAATAAAATATTATTAAATTACTAAAAATAGATATAAATTATAGCTTTTCAATTTCATTCCCTTTAAAACTGTATTAACATATTGTATAATATAGTTAAACGTACCTAGAATGTGCGTATAAGCTTCATAATTCAACCGACAAATAACATCCGGGAACTGGGGTTTCCTTATCTATGTAATGCCTTTATTGGACTTCAGAAATAAGGGGCAGGTACCCACTTAGTTGAGACGCGGGTGTGAATTATAAAGCAAAACGGCATTCTGGGGCTTATTTTTTTGTAAAGACATATTTTAAAGTACTAATTTTTACACTTCCAGTAAGTAATATGGAGATCATATATACTAAAAATCCAAATAAAATGCTTATGGTTGTATTGAGAACAAGACCAATCTGTAAGATTGAGTAAGCAAATTTTATACATGCAATCATGAAACAAGTACATATTATAGGTTTTAAAATGTCATTAATAAATTTAATGGGCATTTTTTTTATGAAAAATTTTAAGGATAACACATTAAGAGTACATATTATAAGGGATGATATTAAAAATCCATATAAAAATCCTTTAATACCATAATGGGGATTAGGGACTAAATAAAAAGTACAAAATAGCTGAACACTAGTTCCTAGTAGGTAATTAATAGTAGTGATTACTTGTTTGCCCATGCCATGGAGCACTCCTGCTGCCGTATGATGAAGACTCCAAAGGATAACTGAATAAGATAAAAAGGATAGATAAAAGGATACATCATGTTCATTATATATTACTGTACAAATAGGTTCAGAAAAAGTTAAAAACAGAGCAAAGAGTGGAATTGATACGAATAAGGTCATTTTTATGGCTAAAGCAGATTTAACTCTAATATTATGAAGGTTTTTATAGGCCATTTCCTGAGACACGTTAGGTATAATGTTTATTACTAAAGCAGATGTTACTATAAAGGGCAAAAATAATAAGGGAAAGGCCATTCCTGTAATCTTACCAAAAACCTTCATAGATTCCACGTAGGAATAACCAGCAAGTTGAAGTTTTTGAGGTATTAATAGGGCGTTTAACGATTGTACAATAACTGCTATTAATCGAGTAATTGTTATGGGAGTAGCTATTAGGAGTATATCTGTTATGTAAAATAGGGGTCTGTTTTTTAAGGGAGAATAGTTTCTTTTTAATCTTGTTGTTTTCCTAAAGTTGTACAATAACCATATGAATCCTGTCAATTCTCCCACTGAAATACCAATTACAGCAACAAATGCAGCATATTTAATTTCAATAGGACCAAGTATATATAATGTGGCGATGACAAATGTGATTCTAAAAATTTGTTCTAATACCTGGGAAGTACCAGCAGGCTTCATTTCTTTTATACCATAGTAGTACCCTCTAAATATGGAAGATAAAGTAATTAAAACAATAGAGGGACAAATACCTAATAGGCTATAGTAGGAATCTGAGGACTTTAATAAGTTATCACTTATAAATCTGGCATTTTTAAACAAGAGAAAAGCAAAGAAAGAACTCATAATAAATCCTGTTATGGTGGCTAAGGCTAAAACCCTATAGGTATTTTTTTTATTTCCTAAGGAAATATTATGGGCTACTAATTTTGATACGGCTACAGGTATTCCAGCTGTGGTAAAGGTGATGCATATCATTAAAATGGGGAAAACTAGATGAAATAACCCTATACCTTCAGCACCTATCATACGTGAAAGAACTATTTTATAAAAAAATCCTAAAAATCTTACTATGAAATTTACAACTACTAATAAAAGTGTGCCGTAAAGAAAAGAATTTTTTTTCATGAATGACCTCCTTTAATCTGAGATGAACTCTCTTATCTCAAACTTTTTAACCTATAATAATCATATTCCATACAAGTTAAAATATGAATCTTGAATATGCCTAAATAGAATAAATAATCAATAGGTGTAGAATATTAAAAAAGAAAAATGATTTGAGGAGGTATGAAAATTGGAATTGGTATGTCCTTTATGTAATGGTTTAACTAAATATTTGTGCAGATGCCATAAATGTGAAAGTGTTATGATTGATAAGGGCCCCATAACAGATTTTTTAGATGAATATAGCCCCTATTTACCAATTGGATTGACAAGTATGGTAGATGGAGCAAATAGTAATTTTTGTGTACATTTATTTTATTGTGAAAAATGTGATCATGATAAGAGAGTTAAAATTGAAAGAATAAAAATTTAAAATATAGTTGACAGAAAGAAGGAATGCTATTATTATATAAATAACTTTAGTGCTTTAAAGTGATAAAATATAAAAGTGAGGAAGGGATAAGGGTGGAAAAACAGAAATATGATTATATGATATTAACTACCAAAGAAAATGAAAAGGAAGGAAGAATCATAGAAGAAAAGTTAGTTGAAAAGGGATTTAATGTGTGTAGTAAAATTTACAATAGTCATATGAAATATTATATTGAATATGCTCAAGATAATAAAACTAATGAAATAATTCAAATAGAAGACAATTATTTGAGAAATATAAGTCTTAAGGATAATAGGGTAACTAGGAGTTTTTTAAAGAATTTCATAAAACGATTAGAATATGGACAAAATTGTGTTTCTATTCACTAAAAATAAATAATAGATTTTTCCTAAAAGTTTAAATACAGTTTTTATAAGCTGTATTTTTTTTATTCACATGTGATATTATTTAAAAATAAAGGATTTAACTAGACTTATAAAACGGAGTTTTTGTATAATTATAATATATGGAGTATTTCATAGTAATATATAGGATTAAAGGAAAGGAACTTAAGTGAAATTATAGATACATATGAAGAAAAACTTAATTCGGATGGAAAAATAGAATTGTTAGTCATCGGATAAAGTTGTTTTTAGGAGGGCCTTATGGAAAAATTCAACAAAAACACTTTAGACAAAAGAAAACCTCAACACTTATATGTCCAATTATTTAATATTATTAGAGATAGCATAATAAAAGGACAATTAAAGGATCATTATAAGTTACCACCTATACGGTCACTAGCAGGTCAGTTAGAAGTAAATAATAGTACTGTGGTAAATGCATATAGATTATTAGAAAAGGAAGGTTATGTATATAAAAAAATGGGAAGTGGTACTTTTGTATCCCCTAGACTTGAATATGATAACGAAGATGTAATATTAGAAAAATACCCTGCTAAGGATGATCTTAAACTAATGGACCAAGGGCAAATGCAGATTAGAAAAGATATGATAAGTTTTGCCAGTGCAACTCCTACTCCTGATTTATTTCCAGTAGAAGCATTTAAAGTATTGCTAAATGAGGTGTTAGATAGGGATAAGGGAGAAGTTTTTGGATACCAAGAAAGCCAAGGATATTTTCCATTAAGAGAGTCTTTGACTAAATATCTAAAAAATTATAATATTGAAACCAAACCCGAAAATGTACAAATAATATCAGGAGCTCAACAGGGAATAGACGTAATAGCAAAGGCCCTAGTAGAATATAATGATAGGGTAATTGTAGAAAGCCCCACATATACAGGGGCAATTGGAACTTTTAGATCAAGGGGAGCCCAAATAATATCTATTCCCATTTTAGAAGATGGCATAGATATAAAGAAATTAGAAGAATCAGTTAAGGTTAACAAACCTAAGTTAATATATTTAATGCCTAATTTTCAAAATCCTACAGGTTATAGTTACTCTTTAGAAAAAAAGAAGAAAATATTAGACATAGCTAAAAAATATAATATATTAATAGTGGAAGATGATTATCTAAGTGATTTAGTATTTAATAAAAGGGAAAATGGCACATTAAAGAGCTTGGATAAGGATGGATTAGTAATATATATTAAGAGTTTTTCAAAGATTTTCATGCCTGGGCTGCGCCTTGGATTTTTAGTAATGCCCCCAAGGGTATACCATAAAATATTAAGGGCTAAGCATACATCAGATATTTCCACTTCTGGATTAAATCAGAGGGTCTTTGATTTATACTTAAGAAGAGATATTTGGAAAGACCATATACATCATATGGAAAAAATATATGAAGAAAGATTTGAAGTTATGGGCAAAAGTATTAGTAAATACTTTAGTCAATTAGGTTTAGAATATTCCATTCCTAATGGAGGTTTAAACTTCTGGTTTAAACTACCTGAGGGACTAAATTCTGATGAAATTTATGAAAAGGCAGCTGAAAAAAATGTATTAATAATACCAGGAAATATATTTTTTCCCATAGTAAATGAAAATAGTTATTTTAGACTAAGTATAGCAGCCGTATACCCAGAACAAATAGAAAAGGGTATGAACATATTGGCAAATATAATTAAGGGATATGATAAGGAACATATAAGAGATTACTATACCCCCTTATTATAAGGAATGATAGGAACCTAAAAAGGGAATTATGAATGTATGAGGAATTTTATTAGGATAAAAAATAGATTATTTAACTTTTAAGAAAGCATTTTAAATAAAAATATGAGGTGAGGTGAGCTTATGAATGTAAAGTTCATTATAAATCCTTCATCAGGTAAACAGATAGTTCAAAAAAGCCTTGATAGGATAATTGGAAGATTAGTACTAGATAAAATAATAAGGGAAGTGGATATATACTATACCATAAATGAAGAAGGAACCTTAAATGAATTAAAAAATATTCCCCAAGGTAAGTTTGATTTAATAGTAGCTGTAGGAGGAGATGGAACTGTAAATCAGGTTATAAACGGAATGGTAAAGTATAATGTTAATATTCCACTGGCCATACTTCCTAGTGGAACTGTTAACGATTTTGCTAATTGGTACAAAATATCTAATGATGGCCAATCCTTTATAAACATGATTAAGAATATGAAGACTGCAAAGATTGATCTAGGAAAAGTTGGAGAAAAATATTTCTTAAATGTAGCAGCTGGAGGAATGTTTACAGATGTGGGATACAAAGCATCTTCAGATTTTAAAACTACCTTTGGTAAGTACGCTTATTATGTGGAAGGTGTAAAGGAAATTCCTAAAAACCTTTTTAATAGTATAGAAGTAGAAATTGAGTATGAAGAAAAAAAAGAAAAAAAGGAAATATTCATGTTCATAGTATCTAATACACCTATGGTTGGAGGATTTAAGAAGGTTGCTCCCATGGCAAAGACTGATGATGGATTACTAGATGTGTGCATTATAGAAAAATGTGATATAAAAGATTTTGTCACCTTGTTTTTACAAGTGATTGCAGGAGAGCATATAAACCATCCTAAAATTATGTACCTTCAATCTAATAAAATAAGAATAACACCTACTTCTAAGAATAAAGATATAATATTGGATTTAGATGGTGAAAAGGGTGAAAGGTTACCAGCCACCATATTAACAATTCCTAAGGCAATAGAAGTGGTGATTCCATAGTAAACAAACAAGGGAGAGACTAAATATAGACTCTCCCTTAAGGTACATTAAAGTTATTTTTTTTCAGCAGTTTTCTCTATAGGAATAACTTGTGTAGAATTAGTTTTCATGCTACATTTTCCTTCAAATATGGCCTTGTCTTCTATTACAAGGCTGTCAACCTTTAAGTCACCTATAACTTTCCCCGATGAATTGATCTTAAGTTGTTCATTAGTGTTAATGTTTCCATGTACAGAACCAGAAATTATAACATTATCTCCTTGAATATTTCCTGAAATTTTTCCCTCAACACCTAAGATTAGATTTCCATTTATGATTATATCACCAAGAAATTCTCCGTCTATTCTTACAGTACCTTGGGCATTTAACTTCCCTTCAAATGTAGAACCTTTACCAATTAAAGTATTGATATTTGTATTAATATTTTCTGAACTAGTATTTTTTTTAAACATGCTAGACCTCCATTTATTCTAAAGTATTTTATTTTTCCTATGTACACATAAACTATTTACTACTCAAGATTTTCATAGGATTAATTCTTTTACCATTATAATGGACTTCAAAGTGCACATGGGGTCCCGTACTACGACCTGTATTTCCCATTTTAGCTATTAATTGTCCTTTTGTTACCTTTTGTCCTACTTTTACTAAATTCCTTTGATTATGGGCATATACAGTTCTATAACCATACCCATGGGAAATGATTAGAGTATTTCCATAACCAGACATTCTATCTGAGAAAACAACAATACCATTAGCTGCAGATAGGATATTTGTCCCCGTTTTATTGGCTATATCAATGCCCTTATGAAATTGTCTTCTGTTTGTCAGTGGAGACAATCTATAACCAAACTTTGAAGTTATTCTTCCATGAGTAGGCCATTTGTCAGGTTTACATTTTAAAAATTCTAATCGGTTGTTTACATCCTTAATTAATTTCTGTAAATTGTCATTTTCACTATCCATACTACCAGATAGGGATAATATTTGAGAGTCTAATTCTTCGTCTGATGAATCTAAGTTTATTCTAGATACTAAGGATCTTGAAACTTCCTTTTCCTTCATGGAATCAATGTTTTTTTTTAATCCTACCATTGCTCGAACTTGTTCTTCTAAATCGTTTAAAGCTTCTAGCTTTTCACTAATTAATTTTGTCTTGTTCCTCAATTGAGTAATTTCCTTTGATTGAACATTGTTTTCAGCCGTTAGCTTACTAATAATCTTTTCTTTGGTAGCCAAATCCTTATATAAAGATCCATTGCCACTTATTAAAAAAGCCAATGATGCACAAATTATAATAAAGGATATGGATGAGCAACCTAGAAAAGTATACAAAAATGATTTTTTAAAGTTAATTTGTTTAACATTTTCTCCCGTATGTGGAACTATCATAATAGATACGGATTCATTTTTGAGTTTTTTTATTATATGATTGAATTTCATATTAAATTTCCTCATTTCTAAAACACTATTAGGGCTATTATTCTACAAAAAAATAAAAAATCCTTCAAAAAAAACCAAAAATAAGAAGGAAATTTAAATTAAATGTAGAACTAGTAAATTTCATGAGAAAGACTTACTTAAAAATCTGATTGTTTATATTTGTTTCTTAAAAATAAATATAATAAAAATGGAGTGAAAAAAATGAGTATAACTATAAAAGATATAGCAAAACAAGCTGGTGTTTCCATATCTACCGTGTCTAGGGTAATAAATGGATCTAAACCTGTAAGTAATGAGATTAGGCAAAAGGTAATGGCAATAATTGAAGAGACTGGATATATGCCTAATCCTATAGCAAGAAGTTTAGTAATGAAAAAAAGTCAATTAATTGGCGTGGTAGTACCAGATATTTCTAATACATTTATAAATGAAATATTAAGTGGAATTGAAGAAATTGGAAGAATGTATAATTATGATATTTTATTATGTAGTACCTATGGAGACCAAGAACAAGAGTTGAGATATTTAAACCTATTAAAGGCTAAACAAGTGGAAGGTATTGTCTTTATGACTTGGGAATTAGATGAAAAACTTATTAAGTACATATCTAATATGAATACTCCTGTGGTTTTAATAAATCGAAATACGGACGAAGTTCAGATCCCCTCCGTATCCATAGATAATTTCAAAGCAGCCTATGAAATTACAGAGTATTTAATAAACAAAGGACATAAAGAAATAGCTCTTATGAGAAGACAAGGACGTGATGCATTTAGTTTAAGAATTTATGAAGGATATAAAAAGGCCTTAGAAGATAATAATATAGCACTAAATGAAAACATTGTGTATGAAGGGGAATATAAAATTGAAAAGGGATATGAATTAACCCAAAATTTAATTAAAAGTAAACATATGCCTACTGCCATATTTGCATCAAATGATGTAATGGCTATTGGTGCTATAAATGCTTTGTTTGATAATGGGTATAATGTACCTAATGATGTATCTGTTGCAGGTTTTAATGATATTGAACTATCCTCCATATATAGGCCTAAATTAACTACAATACATCAGCCTATATATGATATTGGTGCTGTTGCCATTAGAATGATAATAAAGAAAATAAACGAAGAAGAGCTAGATTGTAATGTAGTTAAGCTACCTCATAATTTAGTAGAAAGGGAAAGCGTTAAGTCCATAAAGTAATAGTATAAATATTTCATAGATAAGGAATACTATTTTATGTATACTTATATTTATGAAAATGGAGGCATTTGACTATGAAAAGAGTTGGTGTTGAAAAGTCTTTACAAAATGTGAAGAACTTTTTATCTAATGAAGGATATGATGTAGTTGAACTTCAAAATGATAGCAGTGATATAAGAAATCTAGATGCAGTAATAGTTACAGGACAGAAAAATAACTTTTTAGGTATGCAAGATACTGCTACTAAGGCATCTGTTATAAGTGCGGATGGACGTACACCGGAAGATATTAAAAACCAATTAACTAATACTTTTAGTTAAAAGAGACCTCTTATGAGGTCTTTTTTAATAATTTTTTAGTTGCTATTAAATAAAATTCTGATAAAATAGTGTAGTGTTATTAAACTATATATAGATATACAACTTATATAGATTTCTGGTGTATAAACTTGCTTTATGTGAGCCTATTTCAGGAAAATATATTGAAAATCTTTTCCACCCAAGTCCTTGTCACAAGCGAAAGTGTGAATCTTCGTATATAGGTTCATGTGTCATGTTGGAGTAGCAT
>NZ_JAOART010000144.1 GCF_025210435.1 Anaeromicrobium sp. | reverse complement strand
CACATGAACCTATATACGAAGATTCACACTTTCGCTTGTGACAAGGACTTGGGTGGAAAAGATTTTCAATAGTTTCCTGAAATAGGCTCACATAAAGCAAGTTTATACACCAGAAATCTATAGATTTCTTGGTTTTAACGAAAGACGGCTAACCTAATCCAACAAACCCTTTAATTACCAAAAACATTTTTGTATAAAATTAATTTATTGCTACAAAATCTAGATTCATATGCCTAACTATAAATAATTATGATATTTATCTCCTCTCAAGACCATATACGTTATATAATATAATCAGGTCCATTTTCCTAATAGTTAAAATATCTTTTGCTTTTTAGGAATAATTTTAAGTATACTGTCATCTAGAGGAGTGTTCTTATGGGAAAGAAAAAAAAATTAAGTTTAACATTATTATTAATATTATGTTTGTGTGCAAATGGTGTTTTAGTTTATATGCTTTATAATATATTGGTAGACTCTGAAATTATAGCCCATAGTCCTAGTGTGGAAGAACAGGCAGAAAGTTTCATATCTCAATATTTTGACTATATAAACAATAAGGAATACAAGAAGGCTTATGAACTTTTTAGCAAGGAATATAGGAATCATGTTACTTTAGAAGATTATACTTTAGCTAAAAATTTAGAAAGTAAAATCTACTCTAACTATACATTAGTAGATTGTGATCTAGACTCAAAGACAGAGCCCTATGTGGATGAAGAAAAGGATGTGCTTTATGACAGGATTCTTTTCTTTAAAATAAAAAACACCTGTGACTTTTCTCTTAATAAAGAAATAAAAAAGAATGAAGTTCCTATGGATTTAGTAATGGAAGAAGATAAATTTTATATTTATCCTAAAGAATATAATATAAAAGAAGAAATAGCCTATTATTATAGCCTCTTAGGCTCTAAAGAATTGAATCTAAAAAACTATAATAAATCATTGGAATATACCCTTATGGGTTTAGAATATGATTCTAAATCATCTTCCTTGTATTTCGTAAAAGGACAAGCTGAATATATGCTAAATAAATATTTTGATTCCATAGAATCTATGGGTATGGCTATACCATATTTGAACAAGAAGGAAAATATTGCCTATGCCTATGCCATAGTAGCTGGCTCTTATGCCAGTATAGGAGATTTTAAAAGTGGAAAAGAATTCATAGATGCAGCAATGAAATTAAACCCCAAAGACGATTTCATCGTAAAAACAAAAGATTCAATAGATTCTATTTTGAATAAAAACTAGTGAGAATCCTATACTCTCACTAGTTTTTCATTGAAAAATAATTTACTAATATAGATTTATTTATTATGAACTTGCTTTATGTGAGTCTATGAGGATAAATCGTATCCTCTTGAAAGAATATTATGGCAATGATAAAATATATGATGAATTTATTTTATCAATAACTTTCCAATTATGAAAATGCCCCAGTTAAGGAGAACTATTTATGTATAAAAAAATATTTGACCAGGTTATCCAGAAAAAAATGGATACCTTTTTTATAAATAATTTAGCAGCCTATGGTAAAGTTGAAACTTTTAGCAAAGGCCAGATTATTAACCCTAGCCATCCTGATAATATTTATATAGTCCTTGAAGGCGAGCTCAATCATGCCATGTATTCTAAAAATGGTGACGAAATATTTTTCTACAGGATAATTGAAGGAAATATATTCGGAGAAATTGACTTTTTTGATGAAAATAGGGCCTTTGTTGTGAATAAGGCTTTAACAAAAGGGAAAGTATCTGTGGTTAGTAGAGAAATAGTAGAATCTAAATTAAAAGAACATCCTGAAATGTACAATTATTTTTTAACTAGTATAATAAAAAAGTACAGAATGATTATGCTAGAATTGTCTAATTTGCAATTTAATGATTCCCTTGGAAAATTGGCAGATTTCTTTGTAAGGCTATATTATACGGAAAATATAAACTCTAATAATAATATAAGTATTATATTTACCCATGAGGAAATCGCCCACAGGATAGGCCTTAATAGAATCACCGTTACTAATGGAATACGATTATTTAAAGATAAAAATCTTATAGATATTAGGGATAGGAAAATAATAATTAAAGATATTAATGGTCTAAAGAAACTTACTAATATACCTATAGAATAATCAGAATACTATTCTGATTATTTTTTCATTTAGACATATTTGTAGTTTATACTACAGATTTTTATTTATTTTTCATATAAAATTTATGTGTAAATAAATACTTAAAAGAGGGTTGATTATGAAAATATTAAAAGAAAAAATGGAACTTAATTTTGATGAATTCCTTGAAGACCTTCAAGGATTAATTAGAATCCCTAGCGTTTATGAGGATGATGACAGTTCTTATCCCTTTGGTAAGAATATAGATATGTCCTTAAAAGAAATTTTAGCCATAGCTGATAAATTAGGTTTTAGCACCTATTATGACCCTAATGGTTATTATGGTTATGCAGACTATGGAGATGGTGATGAAATGATTGGTATTTTAGGCCATCTAGATGTGGTTCCAGCTGGAGATTTAAAAAAATGGAACACAGAACCTTTTGATCCTGTAATTAAGGAAGGTAAACTATTCGGTAGGGGAACTCAAGATGATAAGGGGCCTACCCTATGTGCCATGTATGCTCTTAAAGCTTTAATTGACAGTAACATCACAATCAATAAGAAAATTCGATTTATATATGGAACTGACGAAGAAAACCTTTGGAGAGGTATTAATGAATATAATAAAAAAGAAAAGACTCCTGACTATGGATTCACTCCTGATTCAAATTTCCCATTGACCTATGCAGAAAAGGGACTTTTACAGGTAAACTTAATTACAAAAAATGAAACTTCTATTCGTCTAGAGGGAGGAGATGCATATAACTCAGTTCCTTCAAAAATTTCCTATAAAACTAAAGATTCAGATTCTTTAGCAAAATGTCTAGGAGAATTAAATTTTGATCATAAAAAAGATGAAGATAAGGTAACTGTTGTTGGAAAGAGCGTCCATGCTAAGGATTCTGAAAAGGGTATTAATGCCATATGCAGGCTTTTAATTGGTATGAATAAAATGGGATTAAAATCAAAAGCCATTGATTTCATAGTTGACAATATTTCAGAAGATGCCTTTGCCACTAAGATCTTTGGTGAATGTAGGGATGAAGCATCTGGAAATTTAAAATTTAATGTTGGAAAAATAAATATTGATGAAGATAATGAGACTTTAGGCATTGATATGAGAATTCCTGTAAGTGTGGATAAAGAATTCGTTTTAACTAAATTAAGTGAAGTTGCTCAAAATTATGGTTTTACCATTGAAGAAAACGATTATTTAAGGTCCATATACACTCCCCTAGATTCTGAAATCATAACTAAGCTAATGGAAGCTTATGTGGAGGTTACAGGAGATACAAAGAACTTACCCCGTTCATCTGGTGGAGCAACCTATGCTAGAGCCATGGATAATTGTGTAGCTTTTGGAGCAACATTTCCTTCATCTAAGGAGACTGAACATCAACCAAATGAATATATAGTATTGGATGAAATGAAAAAGGCTATGGAAGTCTATTCATGTGCAATATTAAAGTTATTAAAATAGAATCTAATGGAATGGGGGCAGATAGAATTATAGATAAAAAATTAATGGCATAATTTTAGGATTAATTACATATTGGAGGTATATTATGACAACTGAAGTAAAAAAGAAGAAAAGAAGTTTTCCCACGGCTTATACTGTACTTTTTATAGTTTTAATTTTTGCATCAATCTTAACTTATACAGTTCCAGCCGGATCCTATGCAAAACTTGTATATGATGATGGTTCACAAATGTTTGTAGTAACATCACCAGACGGATCTACTAAAGAATATCCAGGTGCACAAGCTAGTTTGGATGAACTTGGAGTTAAGGTAGATATTAATAAATTTACTGATGGAAGTATTTATAAAGCAGTTGCTATCCCTGGTACTTATGAAGAACTAGAAAGTAAGCCTCAAGGACCATTTGAAATTATTAAAGCACCAATTCAAGGTCTTTATGACACAGTTGATATTATTATGTTCGTATTTATTATAGGTGGTATAATAGGTGTCCTAAATAGTAGTGGTGCCTTTGATGCTGGATTTGCAAGTCTTTCACGTGCAACAAAGGGCAGAGAGTACTTACTTATTGTAATCGTTACTTTCCTAATCTCTTTAGGTGGAACTACTTTTGGTCTTGCAGAAGAAACTATAGCCCTATATCCAATCCTTGTTCCAGTTTTCATGATTGCAGGATATGATGCCATCGTATGTATAGCAGCCCTATATATGGGATCATCTATTGGTACCATGTTCTCAACAGTTAATCCATTCTCTTCTGTAATGGGATCTAACGCTGCAGGAATATCATTTATGGATGGTATGTGGTTTAGAGGTACAGGTCTTGTACTTGCTACTATTATAACAATTGTATATATTATTAGATATGCTGAAAAGATAAAGAAAAATCCTTCTGCTTCACTTATTTATGATCAAAAGGCTGAAATAGAAGCGAAATTCGTACATGTAAATAGAGAAATTCCAGAGTTTACTTTAAGACGTAAACTTATGCTTTTAATATTCTCCCTTGCTTTTGTTGTAATGATTTGGGGAGTTTCTACTCAAGATTGGTGGTTCATGGAAATGACTACTTTATTCCTTGCAGTGGGAATAGGTATTTGTGCAGTTTCAGGAATGGGTGAAAAGAAGTCCGTTGAAAACTTCGTTGCAGGATCTGCTGATCTTGTGGGAGTTGCATTGACAATTGGTGTTGCCCGTGCAGTAAACCTAATCATGGATAATGGTTTAATTTCTGACACAATTCTTTATGGTGCAACTAATATTGTTTCTGGAATGAATGGTGGTATATTTGCCATATTAATGTTATTGATATTCTGTGTATTAGGATTCTTCATTCCATCCTCATCAGGATTGGCCGTATTGTCAATGCCTATTATGGCACCTCTTGCTGATACAGTTGGATTACCAAGGGACGTTATAGTTAGTGCATATCAATATGGACAAGGTTTAATGGCATTTATTACACCAACAGGTCTTATATTAGTTACACTTTCAATGGTAGATGTAACATATGACAAATGGTTAAAGTTCATTATGCCTCTAATGGGTATAATTGCAGGATTCTCAGCAGTTATGCTATTAGTTCAAGCATTAGTTTAAAGAATACAAAGAGGTTATCATCATATAGAAATTATTTCTACTATGAGATAACCTCATTTATATATATGAATCAATGAGGAGGCTAGTAGCAATGGAAAGAGCTTATGAAAAATTTCTTCGATATTCAGTAGTTAACACAAAATCAGATGATAATTCAGAAAGCATACCAAGTACTAAAAGTCAATTTGATTTGGCAAATATATTGGTAGATGAGTTAAAGTCCATAGGAATAGAAGATGCCCATGTGGATGATAATTGTTATGTTATGGGAACTCTAAAGGGAAATGTGGAGAATAAACCTGTTATTGGTTTAATCGCCCATCTTGATACAAGTCCTGATTTTTCTGGTAAGAATGTTAAGCCTAATATAATTGAAGATTATGATGGTAATGATATAGTTTTAAATGAGGAACTAGATATTGTTATGAAGGTATCAGATTTTCCTTATCTAAAAGATTATGAGGGACAAACTCTTATTACTACAGATGGAACCACATTGCTTGGAGCTGATAACAAAGCTGGAATAGCAGAAATAATCACTGTAATAGAATATCTTATTAATAACCCTGAAATTAAACGTGGAGATATTAAAATCGCATTTACTCCAGATGAAGAAATTGGCAGAGGTGCAGATAAGTTTGATGTGGATAAATTTGGAGCTGACTTTGCCTATACTATAGATGGAGGCTTTATTGGAGAAATTGAATATGAAAACTTCAATGCAGCTTCTGCTTCTATTAAAGTCCATGGTGTTAATATACATCCTGGTTCAGCAAAGTTAAAGATGAAAAATTCCATATTAATAGGTATGGAATTAAATAGACTCCTTCCAGAGTTTCAAGTTCCCCAATATACAGAAGGATACGAAGGCTTTTTCCTCCTTGATGAATTTACAGGAACCGTTGAATTGACCAAAATGGAATACATAATCAGAGATCATGATATGGAAAAGTTCCTTAGTAAAAAAGTTTTAATTGAGAAGGCCTGCCAATTTATAAATGATAAATATGGTCCTGGTACAGTTGAACTTGTCCTAACAGACTCATATTTTAACATGAAAGAAAAAATAGTGCCCGTAATTCATATAGTTGATTCCGTAGTAAAGGCTATGGCAACTGTAGGTGTAAAACCTATTATTAAACCTATAAGAGGGGGTACTGACGGAGCAAGATTATCTTATATGGGACTTCCAACTCCTAATATATTCACAGGTGGTTTTAACTTCCATGGTAAATTTGAAACCCTATGTGTAGAACATATGGATAAGGCCGTAGAAACTATAGTAGAAGTTATAAAATCCTATGGAAAATAAATAATAGTCTACCCAAAATAACCAGGAAAAACTCCTGGTTATTTATATATGCATTTATCATGGGGGAACTGGCTTTATTTTGCTCTATTACTTATACACATTACTGAATTTCCATATTTTTTTTACTTTTTTTGTATAAAAACTATTGGCTTTTTTATATTTATGCATTATAATGAATAAAGTCTCGCATAATAATTGAAAGGAGCTTTAACATGGATAAATCACTAAATAATCAAGAATCATCTAATGGTTTATTAAAATTTATCATCCCGTCCTTAATAGGAATATTACTTTTTATGACTCCTATTTCATATAATGGAAATATTACAATTCCCATAGCCATATTATCAGGATTTGTACATACTTCCTTAGGGTCCCTATTACCGGGAATAACTACCACATTAATAAGTATTACATTAATTGGTACTCTAGGAGCTAAAATATTAAAGCCAAAGGCTATAGAAGACAATGAGTTTTTAAACACACTCTTTAATGTATCTCCCCTATGGTTTATTGCAAGAATACTAGGTGCAGTATTTGCCCTATGTACTTTATTCCAAGTAGGTCCACAGTGGATTTGGTCAGGTGATACGGGAGGACTTTTATTAAACGACTTATTACCTGTATTATTTGCCGTTTTCCTATTTGCAGGTTTATTTTTACCCTTATTATTAAATTTTGGGTTGCTTGAATTTTTCGGTTGCCTATTGACTAAAATAATGCGTCCCATATTCACATTACCAGGGCGTTCATCCATAGATTGTATTGCATCATGGCTAGGAGATGGAACTGTAGGTGTCCTTCTTACAAGTAAGCAATATGAAGAAGGTTACTATACTCAAAGGGAAGCAGCTGTTATAGGAACTACATTTTCTGCCGTTTCCATCACATTTAGTTTAGTAGTTATTGCTCAAGTAAATCTTCAGCATTTATTTGTTCCCTATTATTTAACAATATTATTAGCAGGTGTAACTGCCGCAATAATTATACCACGTATACCACCCCTATCTAGAAAACCAGATACTTACTTTGGTGGTACAAAAAACAATGATACAGAATCAATTCCAAAGGGTTATACAAGTTTCACTTGGGGTCTTAAAAATGCTACCCAAAGGGCTTCTAAGAATGTTGATCCAACAGAATTTTTCAATTCTGGAATCAAAAATGTATTAGACTTGTGGTTAGGAGTAACCCCAGTAGTTATGGCTATGGGTACGTTGGCCCTTATATTTGCCACATATACACCTTTATTTACTTGGTTAGGACTTCCATTTATTCCCCTACTAAAGTTACTTCAAGTTCCAGAAGCAGCTGAAGCATCTAAAACTCTAGTAGTTGGCTTTGCAGATATGTTCTTACCATCAGTTATAGCCACTAGTATAAAAAGTGATATGACTAGATTTATAGTTGCATGTGTATCAGTTACCCAATTAATATACATGTCTGAAGTTGGAGGTCTTTTATTAGGATCAAAGATACCTGTTTCACTAAAGGATTTGATTATAATATTCATAGAACGTACCCTTATCACTCTACCTGTTATTGTTTTAATGGCACATATTATCTTTTAGATAATTTAAAAATATAATAATCTGTAAAAAATAGAAGTAGTTATCTGCTTCTATTTTTCATTTATATGTCCAAAGAATTTAAGTATTTTATAAAATACACCTCTTCTTTCCTTATACATGATTGGCTGAGAGCAGAAAGTGTAGTAGTTTATATTATCTAAAAAATATTCAAGCCTCAATAAACTTATTATTAAACTCATAAAGGCAGATAAGAAAAATCCTAGTCCATAAAAGTTTTCACCTAATTTAAGGGACACCGTTGTAAATAAGGTGTTTGTAGTAATGAAAACAATTGAAATTACAAGGGCTCCCATTCTATCTTCAAAGTACAATTGTAGTAATATTATAATTAAAAATACTACATTTCCATAGGCTCCTAGGGCTAATATGTTGAATATATCTATAGATAAATGATTTAATCCTAATCTAGGCAAAAACATATTTCCAAGTATAATTCCCATTAAAGAAAAAAAGATTTGAACCTCCATGAGATTTCTCACTTCTTCCCATAATACCCTTTCCATATTATTTTTCGCCTTTTCTATTTCGGATAAATTGCCACCTGACCTTATTAAAGAATAATATTCTCTATACTTCTTATAAAAGGAAGTTTCAATGGATACTACAAATATTACCATGGCAGGAATTATTGATAAAAATCCATAGAAGGTTGGTACATCATAGGATGGACAGTATTTATATGTATCCACAATAGTTACAGCCATGTGACTATTCCAAAATATAAAATTATGTATATACAAAGATAAAGTATAAAAAAAATTTACAAAAAATAGTTCTGGATATTTATCCATATATGTTAAAAATTCATAATATTTATTGTTGCTACTTTTAAAAAAGCTTTTTATATATACCATTAAAAAGGTTATTATGATAAATATGCCCATATCCATGGCAATCAAGAGTCCTAAAGCAGACTTATAATTGGATCTTTTAAGTAACATATATGAAAGTACAATGGCAATTATGACACCTGTCACATATGATTTAAATATTTTAATATAATCTTTTAAGGCAGTCAAATACACTGTTTCAACCCACATTATGATTAATTGAATATATAATAAATAGGATGCAAGTGCTAGTTTCCAGCCTATAGGAGATCCATATAAAAATATAATACCTATTAATCCTCCTATAACTATACATATACTTATTATTCCGTATAGAGATGGTAATATTTCATCAAACTCTTCTTCATATAGTCTATCTGCCACATATCTAGTTATTACCATGGAAAAACCGCTAGTAATAATTTGAGAAAATATAAAACTATAGACTACCGTTGCCAAAAAAATTTCCCTCTCTAAAAAATCCATATTTAAATATTTAAGTATTATTTGTATTGTTATAATCATGGATGTACACAATATGAAAGGCCCTACCGTCACCAGGGTAGAATATAAATATGCTTTGATTAAGTTAAAAAAGCCCTCCTTATTAAACAACTTCTTTAATTCAAAACCTATTCCGGCCAATCCATCACATCCTAAAACTATTGTATAGGTCCTTATATTCCTTAATAAATTTATGAAAAGTGTATAAATTTACCACTCGATCATATCCATTAGTTCCCATTCTTAACCTTAAATCCTTATTTTTACAAAGTTTAATTATTTCCTTGGATAATCTCTCATAGTTCATAAGGGGTACTACAAATCCAGCCTGTCCATAATGATCTTCTCCATATATGAGTTCCTTACAGCTTCCCACATCTGTAGATACAAAGGGTTTTCTACATGCAAATCCCTCTAATATGGCTAAGGGTTGGCTTTCACTTATACTACTTAAAACTAGTATGTCCATTTTTCCCAAATATTCCTTTATATTTATTCTTCCTGTAAATATAAGATCTTCTAGGTTTAAGTTTTTAACTAGATTTACACATTCCTTATAATACTCCTTATCTTCATCGGTGGGACCCATTATATAAAATTTTGCATTTTTTATTTCCTCTTTTACCATGTAAAAGGCCCTTATCATAGTTTTCACATCTTTAATAGGCACTAGCCTAAGGACTGCTCCAATATTTATGTGTTTATGATTTGTATCTTTCCCAGGTATATGACTAAATTTGCTAACATCTATTCCATTTGGGATAACATGTATTTTTTCCATAGGGCAACCTATTTCAACTTGCATATGTTTATTTTTTTCAGATAAGGATATTACCCTATTTGCCTTGTTGTAGGCACAATGGGATAGGTTATAGAAAAACTTAATCCACATGTCTTTAAAATATCCCTCTATCCAATTGGATTTTATTATTTCTTCCTCCCTTTCCCTAGTATATATGCCATGTTCAGTTAATATAAAAGGAGTATTATAAATATAATTTCCAAGGGCTCCCATAATGCCTCCATACCCTGTTGATACACTATGGTAAATGTGAGCCTTTGGCACATTTCTCTTTATAAGAAAAAATAATGGAATAATCATGGCCCTAACAGCCCAAAAAAAATTATTAAAGGGTATAAGACTATATTTAATATGATAGGCTTCCTTTATTATATTAAATATATCCTTACTCATGAAAAAATCCATTATATTATCCACTTGCCCATCCTGTAAAAAATCAAATAATATATTAAAATCCACATTATTTCCTAATATTAAGGATTTTATATTATCCTTTACTAAATCACTTATTTTAAACTTTTTACCATATACTCCCTTTAAGTTTAAAAACTCATCTAAAAAAATTTCTTCCATAGAAACCACATTAGAAGGTATCTCATATTTATATGTGCCCCTACTTTTACTTTCAGCTCCAATGGCATATATTATAAATTCATGTTCCTTCATATTTTCTATTAGGGATTGGGTCCAGGTGGATACACCTCCTGCCACATGGGGATAGGACCCCTCTGCAATGATACAAATTCTCATAATTACTCCTCTTTTTCCATATATATGGTTCCACTACTATCTTCTAGTTGTATAAGATAGACTCCCTCATCAATAGATTGTACTTTACAATTTTTAGATTTTTTCACCCTATTAATAGTTCTAAATATGAAATAAATATGGGGTCTAAAGTTATTACAATAGATTTTTATTTCATTTTCACCATATTCAATATGGGGGGCTGCATCTTCATATTTTATTAAATTTATACCCCCTTGGGATGTGGTATTGGCCCTTAGCCACCCATACTTTTCATAAACTGTCCTTTGAATATATTCAAATTCCTTACTAAGCTCACTCCAACTTTTCCCATCACTTCTATGGGTATCTAATATGTCATCTGGATGTATAAAATGTGAAAATACACCAAATAAATTGATACCGTTATATATGGTCCACAATTCATCATCCCTCTTAGTATATCCATAGGTAAGTCTCGGAAATTCAATTATGCCATCTTCACTTATTTCAAACTCCTGTTCATACACGTCCTTTGTATAGTTATTTAGATATAATCCAGATATTATTTTTAAGTTAGGCATACCCTTTTTAATGGATCTTCTCCCCTCTGGACTTAAGATATTTGAAGGAGGTACATAAGTTCTAAAGTGGTAATTAGGAAATACGGAGTGACCATAGTTTATTACTTCCCTAATGGAAGCTACCATATCCTTTTCACTATGCCAAGGATTATAACCTAGATCTTCTTTTATATAACCCTTTGGTGCTAATGATTGATGGTTATATCCATGTATCCCAATTTCTCCACCATGTTTTAACAACTCTCGTCCATATATTAACAAATAGTTTTTAGCCTTAATATCATCTTGATAAAAGGGTTCTTCTACCCTATCATTATAGGTTTCTATTATGTATGAAGTATATTTTATGTTATATTTTTTTGAAAGTTTTAGCATATGGGCCCACCATATTTCCCTGTAGAATTGGGGAATAGTTCTGGCATAGTCTTCATATATGTGAGGATTTATTCCCTCAGGTATAGGGGAAGGAAAGTCATCTATATGTACTAGCTTAGAATTTATTATGGGGTAAATGAATTCATCTCTACTTAAGCTTATGATTCCAGCCATTAATCCCGTATTTACTTTTTCATTAGTAATGGTTCCATTAAAAACAATAATCTTTCCATTTCCATATGTATTACTCCAAAGTAGGGGCATATTATCATAGGAAGTGGCATACACTCTAGGTTTGTGATTTAACACCACATCTAATGAAGAATTTTCTATAAATTCTTCATTACTTTCAAATCCTTTAGCACCTATTAATAGATTTTCTTTTAGTTTTATTCCCTTCGTATCTATAAGATCATTGTATTCTTCTATTCCAAGGTATTTATATATTTTATTAAGATTTTCTCCATCTAAAGGTCTTTCCATAAAGATGAGAGTTCCTCCATCTTTAGCAAAGTTCATTATGTTCTCAAAATCTTTTATTCTGTCTATATATTCAAGGGCAATGATTATAGTATCATAATGAATATTTCTCATCTCTTCATTAACTTCCATGTGTACTATATGTTTTTTCATATATTTTTTTAAAATATTATTTAAATTATCTTTTATTTTTAAACTTCCTGGCTCCAATTCATCGTATATGATTAAAAACTTTTCCTTATTCACATGGGATGGAATATTGATTTTTATAGGATTAATAATTTTATTTACAACATTTATATTTTTACTTCCTCTACTTATAATATCTAGTCTAGTAACTTGAAATAAGACTGCCATACCAATTAACCCAAACAATATTAATATTATGGTTTTTTTATACATGTTTTGTCCTTTCCATCCAAAATCTCAATATATTTAGTCCCTTAGGAGATAATCTAACAAATGAATTTTTTAATAAATTTATATTTTCATATAGTCCCTTGTAATCTCCTAAATTGTAATATAACTTCATATAGGATAAATATGCACCTTCCTCTAGGGTAAAGTTTTTTAAATATTCTTCACAATAGGCCCTCGCTTCTTGGTAATTTCCCACTTCTATTTCATAATTAATTTTTTCTTCATAATATAGATTTGATTTTTCCTTAGATAATATGATTTTTAACAAATTTAAATATATACTCCTATATTTATAATATGTAAATTGGTCTAATAATCCGCTTTCCATATATTTTTTCACAATTCTAATATATTCTTTCATTATTTCCATAGAATCCTTATTTTTTTCATATTCAATCTCTTTCAACTGTAAATTCTTATCTAACTCACCCTTTATTCTCATTAGAGCAGATGCTGCATAATGGCTCGTTTCTGAATCTTCGTCCTTTAATGCACTTTTTAAAATAGAAACATTTTGAGAATAATCACCCTTTAGAATATTGAGTAGTAATTGTCTTTTTTCCCTATTAGTGTTATATATTAGAGCTTCTTCCATGGATATGGTGTTTATTTTTTGGGATAAGTTTACACCTTCCCCATAAAAAATTTTATTTTTTTCCCTTATATACTCTTTGTAAGAATTTAATATATGGGTTGAATCTTTAATTTGTGTACCTATTAATTTAATTAATATTAAATGACCTATTCCTAATAGAGGAATCATAAAAACTAATATGAATTCATTAATAGCCTTTATTTTTTCTTTTCTTAAAAAGCCATATATTAAATAACATATACTCATACTAATATGGAAAATAATAAATTCATTTAACATTATTACCCCCTTCTATAGATTTCGTAAAACTAAGATTTCTTTATACGGTAACTCGCCTACAAGGGAAAATAGATTGAAAATTTTTGGAACCCTGGAACGTCACAACATCTTATGCTACTCCAACATGAATCATGAACCTATCTACGAAGACTCACACTTTCGCTTGTGACAAGGACTTGGGTGGAAAAATTTTTCAATATTTTCCTGAAATAGGCTCACATAAAGTAAGTTTATACACCAGAAATCTATAATAAGGACACATGAATGCCCCTTTTATTTAGCTTTTCATTTATTATGTCCATATCTTTAACCTTTGCATTAGTTAGTAATAAATAGAGTTTATTGTCCGTTCTAAGGCCTATATAATCATCTGTCCTTATGATAGGTTTTAATTTTTCACTTATTTTTTTATAAGATTCTAGGTTGTTAATTCTTAATAACAAATAATCCATATGAAATTTTTCATACTTTTCTTTAATAGTTCCTAGTACATTTTCAAATTCATGACTTTTTAAAACAAAAGTATCTTCCATGTACTTTTCAGAAAGGATTCTTTCTTCATGAACATGTGCCCTAGAAAGGGAGTCAGATATTAAACTTACTAAAATTTTAAATAAATTTTCATAATATAAGGTTAGTTTTTCAAATTCCACTTTATATATTGCAATTATTCCAAATATTTTCTTTTCATTTAAAAGGGGGGCTGCCATAATAGGAAGATTTTCCTTTAAATTATCATTTATAAATATTTCTTTTTTTTCAATCATATTTTTAATTTCTGTTAGACCACTTAAATCTATAGAGTTAGATATTTTTGAATGGTTTTTCCTTGATTTAGCTTTTAATCTTAAGAACTCTCCCCTAGGACTAATTGTATAAACTGCTACCTCATCCGTTTCCATTATGGTTTCTATGGCACCTATACACCCACTATATACCTTTTCCTTTTCTAGATATTTTAGTTCATCAACAATACTATATATTTTTCCAAAACTATCCTTTGAATTTACTATCTGTTTTTCAAATTCATCCTTTAATTTTCTCGTTTCACCATAAATTTCATATAAAAAAGTATATTTTTCCTTTAAAGCATTTATTTCTAATTCCTTAAAATCTAATGCTCGATTCTTTTTATCAAGGGTATATCCTGTTGTGGTTCCTATTAAAAAATATATACCTATTATTATTAAATGTTTAGGTTCATAAAACAATACGATCATATCTCCACCTACCCTTAAGTATCCAAATACATACAAAATAATAGATAAGAATATGGATATACTAGATTGCTTCTTACCATATAGTATGCCCATGAACCCTATATAAATTATACTTAGGAATGTATATAGATCATTGTTTAATAAACTTGTTCCAATGCCCTTTGAGCACATATAAAATAGTATTGCAAATATTAATATATTTTCACCATAGGGTAGTAGGCTTCTTATTAATCTGTTAAATCTTTTTTTATTTTTCCCTTTAATTTCTTCACTATTATGCTCATGGTTTAATTTGTAATTTTCCCTATACCATCTATAGGTTTTAGACAGGCCCTCTTCTAAGGAATAAATATTTGTCCAGTTAAGATCCTTTTTTGCCCTATTATTATCTAATCTAGAATGAAGAATATCCCCCTTCCTCTTCTCTTCATAGATAATCTCTTCTATAGTTTTAATCTGTTTTAAAGCTTCTAATAAATCATTTAAGCTCTTTTGGGTATTTGTAGATAGATTATACACACCATTAATATGGGATAAGATGGTACTTTTATATATTCCATCAACTATATCTCCCACATATATATAATCCCTCGTTTGCTTCCCATCTCCAAATACAATTAATTTATCTCCCCTCATAAGTTTCTTTAAAAAAATAGAAACTACTCCTCCTTCTCCCTTCGCCCCTTGCCTAGGTCCATATACATTGGAAAATCGAAAGGATATGGTATTGAGTCCATAGATTTCATTCCATTTATTGCAATAATACTCTCCCATTAATTTACTCATTCCATAGGGAGAAATAGGACTGGTTTTACTATTTTCCCTATGGGGTAGTATTTTGTTTTCTCCATATACTGCTGCTGAAGATGCAAAAATAAATTTTTTCACTCCATATTTTACTGATAACTCTAGCAAATTGACTAATCCTAAAATATTCACTTGAGTATCTAATTGGGGATTTTTTAAAGACATGTTCACATCTACTTGGGCTGCCAGGTTAATTACTGCATGAAATTTATTTAATTTAAATATTTCTTCACACTTTTTATCTTCAATACTTAGTTTGTAGAATTTATGCTTCACAGATACATTTTCAGCTTTTCCCGTTGAAAGATTATCTATTATATAGATTTCATGTCCCTCTTTATAAAATCTATCTGCCACATGGGATCCAATAAATCCATAACCGCCAGTAATCAAAACTTTCATTTTATATGCCACCTTTACAAAAGAAGGAAAATTAATTCATATAATTTATTTTGCCCACTTTTCATTAAATGACCTTTCTTTTCTTTCGACATTTTTCTATCTTTTTTTCATTAATTAAATATTCTGCCACAAATATGGCTAAAATTAATTTATAATATAATTATAGATTTGGTAACATTAAGATTTCTTTATACAGTAACTTGCCTATAAGGGAAACCATTGAAAATTTTTGGAACCCTGGAACGTCACAACATCCTATGTTACTCCAACATGACTCATGAACCTATCTACTAAGATTCACACTTTCGCTTGTGACAAGGACTTGGGTGGAAAAAATTCTCAATATATTTTCCTGAAGTAGGCTCACATAAAGTAAGTTTCCAAATAATAAATCTATAATATATAGGAGGGATCAGAGTGAAAAGAAACATGCACACAACGTTCATATTAATAATATTCACCTTATTTTTGTTAACGGGAAATGATGATAAAGTTTTAGCTCTTTCATATGACTATGGAGTTTTCATTGGATCATCTCCTAGGGAAATTAAAAAACTTGCTAAATATGATGAAGTAGTTATAGATGGATTTTACTTTACAAAGGACAATATAGATTATTTGCATAAGAGGGGTGTAAAGGTCTATAGTTATATAAATATAGGTTCCTTAGAAAAATTTAGACCCTACTATTATGATTTTAAACATATTACACTCGATCCTTATGAAAATTGGCATGATGAAAGATGGATAGATGTTTCTAATAAAAAATGGCAAGATTACATAATTAACAGTATAGCTAAAAATCTTTCTCACAAGGGTATTGATGGTTTTTTTATAGATAATGTGGATGTTTATTCCATATACAATAACCCCGAAACCTTCCAAGGGGTTCATGCCATCCTAAATACTTTGCACAAATCCTATAATAAACCCATAATAATAAATGGTGGTTACCACTTTATAAACAAGGCTTTTTCCCAAAAGATTAATGTGAATGAGTTCTTATACGGAATAAACCTTGAAGAAGTTTATACTAATATAGATAATTATGAATATAATATATTCTCTAAAAAAAATAGTGCAGACATTAATTATGCACTAGAATACCTAAGCTCCCTTAAGGGTACAGGTTTTCATATATATGTTATAGAGTATTCTAAAAATAGAAGATTAAATAGGAAAATTACTAATATATATAAGGATCTAAATTTTAAGGCCTATGTTTCTAGAAGTATAGATCTTTAGGCATATTAAAAAGGGAGTATCTAAGGCATATTCTAAACCTTAAATACTCCCTATTATTATTCTAGTATTTTTCCCATTAATGTTCCCATGGCAGATGCCATTTGAAGGCCCCTAGTCCATCCACTAGAATCACCTAAACAATATAATCCCTTTATATTCGTCTCAAAGTTCTCATCTAATTCTATTTTATTTGAATAAAACTTAACTTCTGGACCATATAACAAGGTTTCCCTACTAGCAAAGCCTGGCACAACCACATTCATGGCCTCTATAAAGTTTAATATATTAGTCATAGTTCTATAGGATATGGCCGATGTTAAATCACCTGCCACCGCATCTGGTAGTGTGGGAACCACATTTGATTCATCTAGTTCATCTTGCCAAGTTCTCTTACCATCTAGTATATCTCCATATCTTTGAACTAATATTTTTCCATTTCCTAACATGTTCAATAATTCTGCAACCTTTTTTCCGTACTCTATAGGTTTATTGAAAGGATATGAAAAATTGTGAGAACATAATATGGCTAAATTAGTATTATTACTTTTTTTCTCTTTATAAGAATGGCCATTAACTACTGCCAAATCATTATCATAATTTTCCTGACTAACAAAACCTCCAGGGTTTTGACAAAAGGTTCTTACCTTGTTTTTAAATGGTTTAGGATGACCTATTAGCTTTGATTCGTATAAAACATTATTTACCTTCTCTAATATTTCATTTCTAACTTCTACTCTTACGCCTATATCAACGGTGCCGGCCTTATGGTCTATCTTGTGCTTTTCACACATATTCTTTAGCCAATATGCACCCTTTCGTCCCGTACAGACTACTACATTTTCTCCATGTATAACTTCTTTCATATGACCCATGGAGTCTTTTATATTCACGCCCTTTACATATCCCCCATCTATAACCAAATCTTCCACTGTAGTATTAAATCTAATATCTACTCCCTTATCTATTAGGTATTCTTGTATCTTATAATATATTTCTTGAGCCTTCTCCGTACCTAAATGTCTTATGGGACAATCAACAAGCTTTAACCCAGCCTCTATTGCCTTTCTTCTTATGTCTTTTATCTCTTCTACATTTCCTAACCCTTCAACCTTAGTATCTGCTCCAAATTCTAAATAAATCTTATCAGCATAATCTATGGCCTCTTGTGCCTTTTCTCTCCCTATTAACTTTGGCAAATCTCCACCCACTTCATAGCTAAGGGATAACTTTCCATCAGAAAAGGCTCCTGCTCCAGAGAAACCTGTAGTTATATGACAATAGGGTTTACAAGAAACACATTCCCTAGTTTTATCCTTTGGACAATGTCTTTTCTCTATTCTTCTACCCTTTTCTATTAATAATATTTTTTTATGAGATCCCCTTCTCACCAACTCTAATCCTGTAAATATCCCAGAAGGTCCTGCCCCAATTATAATAAGATCATATTTCATACAAAACGCCTCACTTTCGCACAATGTTTTGTCTTTCATTAAAATTGTACGTTATATCACGAATTATTTCAAGTTTTTTCTTGATAATATTTTGTATTTTATTGTTGCATTATGTCTTTTCATATTTATCCCCCATGATTTGCCTATACAATAACTTGTCTACAAAGGTAATTACCCCTATAAAGATAACTCAATATATCCTCCTATTAAGGCATATTCAAAAAATAAATTAGTCATTTCACTGGTTATTTAAATTATTTTTTTCATATACCTAAATCTTGTGAATATAAGTAGCCAATAAGTTATTGTATACATATAATGTATATTATTAGCTTTTGGAGGGATTTTTTTGAGTGATAATATGAAAAGTGCTGATTTTCCTAATTGTTCAACAATAAAAGTAATTAATAACCTTCCTGTAGAATTAAAGTATCAAACCCAATATTTAATAGATGGACAATTTGAAAAACCCCCTATAAACTCTATTCCACCAGGTCATAAGGGAATTATATTTGAATTAAATGCTCATGATCATATGTGCCTTAAGGGAGGAGTAATATACTATTATGACGACTTAAATAAACACAGAAAATATATTTTATTTGAGTTTATCCGCTCTACTGAAGATGAATCAGACAAATTCTTTTTATCTGATGCTCCAGCCAACACAATTAAATGGTCCCAATATCCTGATAATTGTGGAAATATAGTCTATACACTTCATGATTTTAAAGGCTAAAAAAGGTTCAGGCATATGAATTTAGATAAACCTTTTTAGCCTAACCTCCTATATAGATTTATGAACACTAAGCTTTCTTTATACAGTAACTTGCCTATAAGGGAAAATATATTGAAAATCTTTGGAACCCTGGAACGTCACAACATCCTATGCTACTTGAACATGACACGTGAACCTATCTACGAAGATTCACACTTTCGCTTGTGACAAGGACTTGGGTGGAAAAGATTTTCAATAGTTTCCTGAAATAGGCCCGCATAAAGCAAGTTTATACACCAGAAATCTATAAAAGAGGACCTATTAACCTAGATATTGATTCTTTAAATTTAATTAATTTAGATCTATTTTTATATTCTTCCTTAGTAATTTTTCTACATTCCTTTAGATCATCTAAAAATATATCTTCTAATTCCTTTGCTGTTTTTCTATGGTATATAAATGCATTCACTTCAAAGTTCAATTTAAAACTCCTATTATCTAAGTTAGCCGTTCCTACAGTGGCTACTTTTCCATCTACAACACAAGTTTTACCATGCAAAAATCCCTTTTCATATAAATAAATTTTAGCTCCTGCATCTAATAGTTCTCCCACATAGGAATAGCTAGCCCAATGTACAAATATATGATCTGGTTTATTTGGAATCATTATTTTCACATCTACTCCAGATAAAGCAGCTATTTTCAAAGCCTCTAACATACTTTCATCTGGTATAAAATATGGAGTTTGTATATAAATATTTTTCTTTCCTTCATTTATCATCTTAATATATCCATATTTTATTTGTTCCTTTTGAGAATCAGGCCCACTAGAAACTATTTGAACTCCTGCTTCTCCATGTGATTTTCTTATGGGAAAATATCTATATAGATCATCCATAGGCTCATTAGCTACAAAACGCCAATCTAATATGAATCTATATTGTAATCCTCCTACCCCTCCACCCTTTATTTTCAAATGGGTATCTCTCCAGTATCCTAATTCTTTATCTAGGCCTAAATATTCATCCCCCACATTAAATCCACCTACAAATCCTATTTTCCCATCTATTACTACTATTTTTCTATGATTTCTGTAGTTTACCTTAGGATTTATTATGGGTATGGATGATGGAAAAAATAATTCTACCTTTCCACCTGCTTCTTGTAAATCTTTAAAGGCTTTTCTCTTTACAAACTTACTTCCTACGGCATCGTATATAAACCTTACTTCTACCCCTTCTTTAGCCTTGTCTATAAGTGCATTTACTATTTTCATTCCAATTTCATCTCTTCTAAAAATATAATACATCACATGAATATGATCCTTGGCATTTTTTATAGATTCTATAAGTTCTTTAAACTTCGTTTCTCCATCTTTAAATATTTCTATATGATTGTCCTGACTAAGTACAGCATTATCTTCTAATAAATTCATTCTCATCATGTCTTTATATTGACCCATGGAAGGATCTTTAAATTGAATATTTCCTTCATTGATACTTTTCAATTGATGTTCTTTCATCATAGTGGTTATTTCTTCTTCTTCTTTTCTCAACTTAAATAATTTTCTCTTACTTAAATTTTGAGAAAATAATAAATAAAGTATAAATCCCATAACAGGAATAAGTAATAATACCATTATCCATGCCCAAGTTGAAGAGGGATGTTTTCTCTCAAAAAATATAACTATGAAAGCAAGTATCATATTTAATATGAATATAATACTTATTCCCGTAGTAACTTGAACTCCAAAACCTAATAAATTCATACAACCTCCTTAAATCTGATCTTATTTCCTATTATAATTTTTTTAATCCTACTCACTACACATTATTATTTCACTTAAAACCATATTTTATAATAATATATAAAGGATAAAACAGATTAAAATCCATCTTATCCTTTATTTAATAATTCCCAATTTATTTAACTATTCACTCTCATATTAACAACAAATTAAATGCCAATCAATCATTATATTAACCCCAGGTAATGCATATTCAAAAACAAATTAATATTTTGTCAGTAATTCCTTTTTTGCATTTTCCTGAGTAAATACTTCTTCTTCTGTGATTATTTGCTTTGGCACTTCCTTATTTTCAAATAAGTCCTTGGTTACCTCCATGATTTGAGGACCTAATACAGGATTACACTCCACAGCAAAGTTTAATTTTCCAGCAGCAAGGGCCTTCAACGCTGGTACAGTACCATCTATAGATATTACTATTATATCTTTCCCTGGCTCTAGACCATAATCCTCTATAGCTGTAATTGCACCTAATGCCATATCATCATTATGGGCATAGACCACATCTATTTTTCCCTTCTCCTGATTAAGTATGTTTTTCATAACACTTTTACCCATATCCATTCTAAAATTAGCATATTCAGATTTGATTATTTTAAAGTTTGATGTATCCCTTAGTACTTCTTCAAAACCGATTTTTCTCTCTATGGCAGGATTGGCTCCCCTAGTTCCCTTCAATTCCACTATATTTATAACATCCTTACTATTACCAAAATAATCTATCATCCATCTTCCAGCTCTTTTTCCCTCTTCTATAAAGTCAGAACCTATGAAAGAAGTCCAAAGGTTGTTATCATCTATAGTCACTTTTCTATCACATAATATAATAGGTATATTGGCCTCTTTAGCCTCCTTAAAAACTTCTTCCCATCCCCTTTCCA
Source organism: Anaeromicrobium sp. (assembly GCF_025210435.1). Taxonomy (GTDB): domain Bacteria; phylum Bacillota; class Clostridia; order Peptostreptococcales; family Thermotaleaceae; genus Anaeromicrobium. The sequence goes on along the minus strand of NZ_JAOART010000144.1, from coordinate 11,485 downwards.
CCACAGGAGATAGGCCTATAACATCTACCTTTTTTCTAATGAATTCCCGTACTATTCTTATTTGTTTTTCTTGACTATTATCTGAATATACCATATCTAAATCTATTCCATAATCAACAGCAGCCTTTTCTATTGATTTTACATTTGCATCTCTCCAAGAGCTTTCCATTCCTGTTTGGGCAAAACCTAATAAAATAGATGCCCTAACTTCATTTCCCTCTTTTTTATATTTTTTATTTAAATACTCACCCACATTATCCCTTATTATCTTATTTGCCCTAAGTATAATTTTTTTAGGTATGGTCTTTTTTCCTTGTAAAATCTCCATGGCATATTCTATAGCTTCCTTGCCTCCCGTTGGACAAGTGAACGTTCCTTTTAATATTCCTTCTTCTACTAAGCTAAGACCTCCGTTGTAATTTGCTAATCCATCTACCCCTAAAAAATGTATATTTCCTAATTTGTTTTCCTCGATTCCCTTATATGCACCAAATGCCATAGCATCACTTTGAGCGCAGACTAAATCTATAGAAGGATGTTTTTTAATTATTTCTCTCATCTTATCTTCTGCCTTATCCTTTTGCCAATCGGCTACAACTGTCTCTATTATATTTATGTTTTTATTCTTCTTTATTTCACTTCTCATTCCCTTACTTCTATCTGACACGGGAGGTGATCCTAATAATCCTTGTATTTCTACAATGTCTCCCCCCTTATCTCCTAATATATCTACTATGAATTTTCCCGTTTCCTCTCCTATGAACTTATTATCTGGACCTATAAACAGCGTATAGTCATAACCCTTAACGTGCCTATCTAATACTATCACAGGTATCTTTTTATATACATTCTCAACAATAGGAGTTAAATCTTCTGAATTATTCATAGATATGATCAATATATCTATACCATAGTCTAATAATTTATCAACATCATTTATTTGCTTCTTACTACTTTGTCCTGCATCTGTAAATATTACCTTTACGTCCCTATATTTTTTTACTGCCTCTTTTATATCTTCATTCATCATTATACGCCAAGGCTCTGATAGATTAGCCTGGGACATACCTATTAAATATTTTGTGCCCTCATCCTCTTTACTTTCATTATTAATTAAAACTAAGAAAATACTAATTATTAATATAAATACTATAAACTTTTTCACTTAACTGCTTCCATTCCCCTTTTTATGATTAAGAGGACATGTTCCCATTATTTTTTTGAAGGCTCTACTAAAATAATGTTGTGTACTATAGCCTACTTGTTCAGCTACTTCATATAATTTCATATTGGTATCCTCCATAAATAGTAGGGATTTTTTTATTCTAGTTTTAGTTAAATATTCTATGAAAGTCATTCCCAATTCTTTCTTTAGCAACTTGCTCAAGTAGTCTGGATTTACTTGTGACACTTTTGCAACTTCTTTCAAGGATAAATTTCCTCTATAATAGTTTGTATCTATATAATTCTTTGCATATAATACTACTGGTGTATAGGAATCCATACTTTTTAGATCTTCTTTCAGCTTCATATAAGTCTTTGTGAAATTTAGAATATTTTCTTCTACTATATCTTGGGCCATGGCTACTTCAATTTGCAATTCTTCCCTTATTTGTATATCTATTTTAGCTCCAAGCTCCAGCCAATTTATCATCTTCTTAATAGGTGCTATCAGGATAATGTGGTCTCCATCTTCAAATATAAAATTATAAGTATTATTAGGTAAAATCCCTTCCATGGTCTTTTTTATTTTCTCATTTGATGTTTTTTTATCTTCGTAAGTATAATTCCTTTTGAATGTTTTAACACCTAAAATTCCTACAGGAATAGTAATATTCCAACCTAAAAACTTCAGAGTCTTATTTATTTCTTCCTCATCTATATCTTCATATATCCATCTCTTTATAAAGGTTTCTTTTATAGTCTGAATATTTCCCTTTAGCTGTTTTTTATTCCACTCCTCATAGGAATCCTTATTCTCCTTTTCTTTTAGTTCCTTTAAAGCTCCATTTATTACATCCTTTAATTTATTCTTTAAAACAGGTTTTAATAAATAATCATATACTTTTAACCTTAAAGCTTTATGTGCATATTCGAATTCATCATATCCAGTTATTATTATAATCATACATTCAGGCACAATCTTTTGAATCTTTTCTATTAATTCTAGGCCATTTAAAAAGGGCATATTTATATCCACAAGTAGTATGTGAGGCTCATGTTTTTCTATTAACCCTAAGGCAACTTCTCCATCTTCAGCCTCTGCCACCACATTGATATCCATATCATTCCAGTCTAAAACCCGCCTAAGGCCTCTCCTAATCTTAGGTTCATCATCTGCAATTAATAATTTCCACATAGCCATACCCCCAACCGAATCAATCTAAAATAGGATGGACAATGTTCACAGTAGTTCCCTTACCTAAAGTACTTTTAATCTCTACTCCATATTCTTCTCCATAAGTTAGTTTAATTCTTTCATTAACATTGAAAATACCATAGGTTTGCCCATCCTCATCGTCCACATTTCCTTTAAGTATTTCATTTAATGTGTTTAGTTGCCCTTCCCCTATGCCTATACCATCATCCTTTATAACAAAGGAAATTTTATCTTCTATCCTTTTAATACTTATACTTATATGTCCCTTTTCTCTTCTATTTCTTATTCCATGGTATATGGCATTCTCCACAAAGGGTTGTATTATTATTTTTATGACTTTATAATTAAGTAATTCTTCATCATATTCAATCTCATAATGGAATTTTTCTTCATACCTTGCCATTTGTATAGTTAAATAACTCTCTATGTGTTTCAATTCGTCCTTTATTTTAATTATCTCTTTTCCCTTATTTAATCCTAGTCTAAATAGATTAGTAAGGGCCGTCACCATTTCTATAATGTCATCTGCATCATATTCTTGGGCCATCCATTGAATAGTATCTAGAGTGTTATATAAAAAATGGGGCTTTATTTGAGCCTCTAATATTCTAAGTTCCGCTTCTCGCTTTCTCTTTTGTTCTATATATACCAGGTTTATTAAATTCTTGATTTTTTCAAGCATTTTATTAAATGTATTTCCTAACTTACCTATTTCATCATTGTACTTACTATTGAAACGTACATTCAAGTCACCTTCTTCTGCTGCTATCATTAGCTGTGTTAATTTCTCAATTGGATTTGCAATAGTAGATGTGAATATGAGACCTATAATAATGCCCATAGCCAATATGCCAATGGCTATAATTATAGTATAAAATTTTATAGTAATTATTACCTTTTGGTTTTCATCTAGTGAAAATACTCCTACTGTCTTCCATTTCGTATAGTTTGAATAATTGTATATAATCTGATAATTATTCTCCCTTATCCTCTTTGTTAATCTTTTATTTTCATCTCCATTAAACCAATTAGATTTTATTCTATGAACTATTGAATTTACTGGCGTATATACAATATTTTCATCAGAATCAACTATATATACAAACCCCTTTTTCTCCAGTTGTATGTCCTTTATTACTTTTTTTATAGTGTCTAATTTCATATCTATTAAAATTACACCTATCACATCATCATTCAATGGGTCTTTAACTGCCTTAGTAATTGATACAACTTCATCAGCACTGTATCTTTCCTTAGTTTGTATTCGTCTTCCTATGGGCTTACTAAATAATAGTATTGACTGTGGAGATTTTACAGATTTCATATACCAGTCTTCCCGTGTTAAAGGGTCCCTCGTAACTCTTTTTATTTTATTACTTATAAATGAGTCCCTCTTATTTATAAGAAGTATTCCTGCAATTTCCTTATTAATATTTTCAAATCTTTCTAATATGCTCTTTATGTCTTTTTCCGTAGCATGGTCTTTATTACCATTCATAAAGCTAATTATTTTAGGATCTTGAGATAAATAATATATGGTATTATCCATATCCTTAATATAAAAATCTATATTATTCTTTATTTGATTTAGCATTTCATTAGTATAAACATTTATTTCTTCTTCTACAGCCTTACTGTATAAAAAAATACCTATACTTCCTAATATACTTATTGTCAGTAAGGTAAACGCTATAAAGTAAGTTAATAGTTGAAACTTGATTCCTCTATTTCTAATAAAATCATATATTATATTCAAATAACACACCCCTACCACAAAAGGATATTCTAGTATAATTTCTGTTTATACAATGAATATCCTTCTTTAACTTACCAATATTTATACAACTGTCTTTTCTCTTTCTTTATAAATGACAATGATCCTTTGAAGAACTATAAATATGAACAATAAAAAACCTATTGCTATTTTAGTCCACCAGGAACTTAATGTGCCTTGGAATATGACTATATTTTGAATTACTCCCGTACTCAATACCCCAAATAATGGGCCTATTATATAACCATATCCTCCTGTAAGTAATATTCCTCCCACAACACAAGAGGCTATAGCATCTAATTCCATACCGTTACAATGAAGTCCATAACCAGATAACATATAAAAAGTAAATACTAGTCCTCCTAGGGCCGCACAAGAACTACATAGAACATATACTAATATTTTAGTTCTTTGTACGGGTATTCCCATTAGTAGAGCAGAATCTTCACTGCCACCAATAGCATATATGTTCCTTCCAAATTCTGTGTATTTACTCACATATAAACCTAGTATAACAACAGCTACAGCTAATACAACACTTATGGATATGAAATTCTTCCCATAAACATAAATTTTATTTTTAGATATAATATTGAATAACTCATCTGTTATAACAATACTTTCTGTGGTAATTAAGAAAGAAACTCCCCTAGCTAAAAACATTCCTCCAAGGGTAACAATCCATGGATGGATTTCATATCTACATACTAGCACTCCCTGAAATAACCCAAATAATCCTCCAAGGGAAATGCTACTTATGATTACGACTATGGGATTTACTTCCATTTGAAGAAGTTTTGCACTTACAACACTAATTAGGGCTACTACAGCTCCCACAGATAAGTCTATTCCTCCCGTTATTATGACAAAGGCAAGACCTGTTGCCACTATTATTAAATATGCATTATCTATAAATAGATTTAAAAAGACTTGAGGCTTAAAGAAACTACTATATTTGATCCCTCCACACATATACAATATAAGAAAAAGACTTATAGTGGCTATTAAACTTATATTATTCTGATTTATTTTTATTTTATTTTTCATTAGAGGCAATCCTCCTTTTTCCCATAGCTCTAAGGTCATTTTTAAACTTCTCAGATTGTGATAGACTTACTAATATTACTACCATAGACTTTACTACTAATATGGTTTCAGGAGGTACTCCCAAGGAATATATGGTAGTAGTTAAACTCTGTATAAAGAAAGCACCTATTATAGTACCACCTATATAAAAACGCCCTCCTCTCATGGAAGTACCACCTATAACAGTTGCTAGTATGGCATCAAGTTCTAGCCAAAGGCCCGCATTGTTGGCATCTGCCGACTTTACATTAGAGCATACTATAATACCTGCAATAGCGGCACAAATACCACATGCAACATATACAGAAAATAGTATCTTCTTTGAGTTTATACCTGCATAAGTACTAGATAGCGAATTAGTTCCTACTGACTCTATAAAAAGTCCTAGAGCAGTTTTTCTAACTAATATCCATAAAATCAATGCCACGCCTAAAACTATGAATATTGAAAAGGGAAGTCCTAATAAATATCCTGTACCTATAAAGCTATATGCCTGATTGTTTATAGTTATTATTTGACCATTAGTTATGAGTTGGGCAATTCCCCGTCCCACGGTCATTAATATTAGTGTTCCAATCATGGGTTGTATTCCTATATGGGCTACTAAAGCTCCGTTCCATATACCACATATTATTCCTACCATTATACTTAAGATTAAAGCCATAGTTACAGGCATATCACTTATTAAAGTGGCAGATATAGCTCCTGTTATGGCAACTACAGCCCCTACAGATATATCTATTCCCTCTGTGGCAATAACTAAGGTCATTCCTAGAGATACTATAACTAAAGGTGCTGCCCTATTTAAAATATCTATAATACTTCCAAATAAATGGCCATTTTTAATTTCTATTCTAAAGAAATCGGGCATTACTATTAGATTCAACAGTAATATACCTAATAAGGCCATAAAAGGACCAAAAGCTTTATTAGTTTTTAACTGAAGAAATTTTTTCTTCATACTTAACACCTTCATCATCCTCCTTAGCGATAATCTTCATTATATATGAATCTGTCATTTTTTCGCCTTCCACAACTCCTACTTTTTCCCTATCTCTTAAAATCACTATTCGGTCACAACATCTTAACATTTCTTCTAACTCTGAGGATATGAAAAGAATACTCACACCTTCCTTTGCTAAGGAAATAATAAGCTTCTGAATTTCTGCCTTTGAGCCTATATCTATTCCCCTCGTTGGCTCATCTAATATTAACAATTTAGGTTTAGTAGCTAACCATCTGGCCAATATGACCTTCTGCTGATTTCCCCCACTTAATTTATCAATTCTCTGTTCCATGCTAGGTGTAGCTATTTTCAATAACTCTATATACTTACTTGCTATCTTTTGTTGTTCCTTCATGGATATATAATTAAATGCTCCAATTCTACCTTGTAATGCCAATATAATATTCTCTCTTATACTAAGGGATCCTACTATTCCCTCTACTTTTCTTTCCTCAGGACAAAATCCAATTTTTTTACTAATGGCCCTCTTAGGATACATACTTTTAAATATTTCGTTATCTAAAGTTATAGTTCCAGTATCATTTTTATCTATACCAAATATTAGCTTTGCCACCTCTGATCTTCCAGACCCCAATAGACCTGATAAGCCTACTATTTCTCCCTTTTTAATGTTTAAGTCAAATGGTGACATGGTACCATTCTTACCAAGATTTTTAGCTTTAAGTATATACTCATCTGATTTTTTCTCTTTTCTTTCAATATCATGAATCTGATCTAAATCTTCCAAATCCTTGCCAATCATTTTTCCTATTAAGTTCATTCTATTTAATTCCTTAGTCTTATACTCTCCTACTAATTTTCCATTTCTCAGTACAGTAATTCTATCTGATACTTCATATACTTGGTCTAAAAAGTGAGTAATAAATATAATGCCCATTCCCTTTTTCTTTAATTTGTTCATTACATTAAATAGCTTCTTGGTCTCTTTACTATCTAGACTAGAAGTAGGTTCATCTAGTATCAAAACCTTACTCGATATATCCACAGCCCTGGCTATGGCTACCATTTGCTGTATGGCAACAGAATAATAGGATAAGTTTTGCTCCACATCTATATGAATATCTAATCTTTCAAGTAATTCTCTAGATCTTTTAGTTATTTCTTTCCAATTGATCACTTTCCCCTTCTTCGGTTGCCTACCTAAAAATATATTTTCACATACGCTTAAATTAGGACATAGATTTATCTCCTGATATACGGTGCTAATTCCAACTCTTTGTCCATGGTGAGGAGATTTAGGTATTAAATCTTCTCCTAAAAGATTTATATTCCCCTCATCTAGTTTGTGTACTCCTGTTAACACTTTTATAAGAGTAGATTTGCCTGCTCCATTTTCTCCCATAAGAGCATGAATTTCACCTTCTCTTAAATTGAAATTCACATTATCTAAGGCCTTCACTCCTGGAAATGTCTTCTTTATATTTGTCATTTTTAATAATATATTTTTATCATTCATCCTTTGCCTCCCCCAATTTTTAATATAAGGAGAGAGCTTTTAATAAAAGCTCTCTATCCTTTAGGAAAATTTATTTAAATGAGGAATCTCCTTTAATACGAACGACTTGGTATGGCATCTATAGCCTTTTGTCCATAATAAACATCTTCTTCAGACTTAATCCACTTAGGTAAAGTCTTTCCATCCTTTAAATCCTTAGCCGCTTTTACTAATTGAGGTCCTAAGCATGGGTTACATTCTACTGTACAATTTAATTTCCCTTCCTTTATGGATAAAAACGCATCCTTAACTCCGTCTATAGAAACTATAACTATATCTTCCCCTGGAACTAATCCATATTCTTCTATAGCCTGAATAGCACCAAGTGCCATATCATCATTATGGGCATATAATGCATTTATCTTCTTACCTTCAGCCTTTAAGAAAGCTTCCATTACTTCTTTACCCTTTGCCCTTGTAAAATCTCCAGATTGAGATTTTATAATTTTATAATTATCATTATTATTAACTATATTTTCAAATCCCTTTTTACGATCGTTAGCCACACTAGCACCTACAGTACCTTGCAACTCTACTATATTAACTTTCGTATCAGCACCAAATTTTTCAATTAAGTATTTAGCAGAATTTTCTCCCTCAAGTACAAAATCAGATCCAATGAAACTAGTAAATAGACTTTCATCTGCCACACTTACTTGTCTATCTAGTAATATGACTGGAATTCCTGCATCCTTAGCTTCTCCTAAAACTGTCTCCCATCCAGATTCCACAACAGGAGCTAAAGCTATAAGATCTACTTCTTGAGCTATAAATGATCTAAGTGCTTTTATTTGATTTTCTTGTTTTTGCTGAGCATCTGAAAACTTCAACTCAATCATTGGGTCTTCCTCACAAGTCTTTTTAACTGATTCAGTCTCAGCTGTTCTCCATCCACTCTCTGCACCTATCTGAGAAAATCCTATTACAATTTTTTCATCCTTAGGTTCTTCTACAACCTTTTCTTCTGCATTAGGTTCCTCTTGTGTAGTTGGTGTACTTCCACACCCAACCATTAATCCCATTATCATGGTACATATTAATATGATACCTAATATTTTTTTCATATCTTACCTCTCCCCCTTTACTTTTTTAGTAGACTATTTTAACAGATAACCTTTTCCTAATTAAATTTTATTAAAATTCCACTGGGAAGTATTTAGAATAATACGCACTTTTTTGTACTAATCCGACATAGTATTATCCATTAGATAATGGATGGACCTAGGTCATATTATGACCTTATAAAACTAAGAAAAGAACTTAAGGGTTTGTAGGTAGAAAATAATATTTTCCTGGAAATTTATTGAAACATTTATGAACTATTATATTATCACCTATAAGTCATCCATAAAATACCACGGTCGGAATTGTGGAAATTATTTGAATATGTCGAATTTCATCGAAAAAACTGTTATAATATATGTATACATATTTTCATATTAAGCGAAAAGAGGTGGATTCATGTCAAGTAAAAAGAAATTTTTCAGTTTAAAGAAAAAGATGATTTTTTCCGTATTACCAATAGTCATAATTCCTATTTTAATCATGGGCATGTACATTAATCAAAGGTTCAAAACCACATTGAAAAACCAATTTTTAGAGGCATCTTCTAAAGAAATAACGCAAGTAGATAATGCCATTAATATGTATTTTGAATCTGTTTCAGAAAATACTAATATGTTAGCTAATAGTACAATAATAAAAGAGGCTGATAATAGTATTACTTCTTATATGGATAAAACCCATGTAACTAAAATAACTCCTTCACAAAATGGTGGAGTAGAACAAGAAATTTATGAACTTTTTGACAGTTTCGCAAGAACTCATCCTAAATCAGCCTATGTGTATATGGCAACAAAAGATGGTGGTTATATTCAATGGCCTGAATCAGGAGTAATGGATAATTATGACCCTAGAAAAAGACCCTTTTATGAAGCCGTATTAAAAAGTAATGGAAAAACTGTTCGTACTGCTCCATATTATTATCCAGCAGATGATGCAGTTCTTATAAGTACAGTTACTTCTATTACAGATCATAATGGTGAGTTTTTAGGAGTACAAGGCTTAGATGTGAGCTTAAAAGGTTTAACAGAAATGATCACACATATTAAGATAGGTAAGAACGGATACATAATATTATTAGACAATAATGGAACCATATTAGCCCACCCTAAAAATTCAGAAATGAACTTTAAAAATATATCAGAATTAAATATTAAAGAATTTAATAATGTTTTAAATACAAATAAGGATAACTTTGAATTTGTTGAAGAGGATATTTCTTACTATGGTAATCTTTACACTTCACCTTCATCTGGTTGGAAATTCATTGCAATTGTAGAAAAGAATGAATTAATGGCCTTAGCAAACAGGATAAACAATATTATTATAGGTTTAGTAGTAGTTTCCATAATATTATCTTCCCTATTCATAATGCTATTTGCAAATAAATTTACTAACCCGTTACTTAAAATTTCAGAACAATTAAACATTATCTCAAGTGGAGATTTCTCCGTAAAATTAGATAATAAGTTAATGGATAGGAACGATGAGATAGGAGTATTAGGTAATGGTATAAACCAAATGCAGGATGATTTAAAGAATCTAGCATCCCAAATAAAGGGATCTTCTGACACATTATCTAGTACCTTTGATAATGTGGTAAAAATGACTGAAGAAAATAAAAATACTATTAGTGAAATATCTAGGGCAATAAATGAAGTGGCTATAAGTGCCGATGATGAAGCTAGGGAAATTGAAGAGGGAGCAAGTAATGTGCAGGATCTATCCGAAAGTATAAATCTAGTTTCAGATAAAATACAACATATAAAACAACTTGCCATTAAGTCTAATAGGAATAATGATGTGGGGTTAGATACTATTAATACCTTAATTGAAAAGTCTAAGGAAGTTCAATCTTCCGTTACCCATGTTAATACTATGGTACTAGAAATGGATAAAATGGCTGAAGAAATAGGTGTCATAACAGACACTATAGCTAATATATCTGAACAAACTAACTTACTAGCATTAAATGCAGCCATAGAAGCTGCTAGAGCTGGGGAAGAAGGTAGAGGATTTGCCGTAGTAGCTGAAGAAGTACGAAAACTTGCAGAACAATCTAACGCTTCTACCCAAACTATTAAAGATATAATAGATAAGATCCAAGTTCAATCTAAAACTGCCCTTGAAGGTATTACACAGGCTAGAGAAATAACTAGTGAACAGGATGCTTCCGTTGCTATGACCCAGTCTTCCTTCCAAGAAATTTCCTCATCTATAGAGGAACTATCCGAGGAAGTAAATGGTGTTGAAACCTATAATGAAGACATGAATATGAAGAAAAATAAACTTTTAGATATGATTACTAATTTATCTGCTTTATCTGAAGAAACAGCAGCTTCCACAGAAGAGGTTGCCGCATCATCAGAAGAGCAAAATGCATCAATGGAAAGCATATTAAATTATGTAATTAATTTAAATAGTACTGTGGAAGAGTTAAAGGATCATGCAAAAAAGTTTAAAATTTAATTAAAGATTTAAAATTTAAGGCTAAATCCATCTTATGGATTTAGCCTTTCTTATATCTCATATTTCGTACAACATATATTTCCAAACTAGTATGCAGTCATACAATTGAATAATATTCTTATAATGGATTATTATTCCAGTGATTGGCTGCATACTTATCCTGTTAAATTTATACCATATTTTTCAACTACT
>NZ_JAOART010000143.1 GCF_025210435.1 Anaeromicrobium sp. | reverse complement strand
GATTATTTGTCATAGTCAAGCTCCTTCCATATAAGTTTTGCCGAACTTATATTTTAAAGGATGACTATGACTTTTTTCTACACTTTTTTAATGGTAATTTAAACCTTGGATAGTAATTCCTTTTCACTGTCCGTAGGTCAGCAATAGACGCATCCTTCAAAATAGCTCTGGCAATAGAAATCCTCTGTTTTTCTCCACCTGAAAGAGAAGACCCTCCCTCCCCTATTATCGTATCGTATCCATTAGGCAACGCCATAATAAAGTCGTGGCAACAGGCTTTTTTTGAGACCTCCACCACATCATCAATACTTGCATTTGGGTTGCCAAAACGAATATTATTAAGAATCGTATCATGAAACAAATATACCTTTTGAAATACCATACTGATATTTTTAAGCAAGCTCTCACAAGTTGTACTACAAATGTCTTTACCACCAATGAAAATTGTTCCACTATTTGGATTGTAAAAACGAGCAATTAGATTGCAAATGGTTGTTTTTCCACTTCCTGACGACCCAATGATAGCAGTAGTTGTATTTTGAGGGACTGTAAAAGACATACCTTTTAGCACCTCTCTCTGATCGTAAGAAAATGTCACCTTATCAAAACGAATATCATAAGAGGAAAGTTTTATATCTTTTCCAGTCTCATCTATAAATTCTTCATTTTCAATGGCTTCTAATTTATCCATTGTATTATCTATCATTTCTAGCACGTGGGTTGCATTGTTTATAGCCTCTACATGTCCAAAAATCACAAAAGAGAAAATAACCATCATTACCATATTCGGTACAGACATGCTCCCCTTCATTGCAAAATATGAAGCAAGCATAATAATTGCAGCAGATGCTACCTTAAGGCTTAAAAGATGGAGACAGTTAAGGGGCACAAATTGCTTTTCAATACGCATATTAATGTTTTTGCTCTCCTCATAGGCATTTTTAATATTTTGAATAGAAACTCCTTGTCTCCCAAAAGCCTTTACCACAGGTAATCCATGAATATACTCTATAGTAGCACCAATCATATTCTCCTGTGCTTTTAAATGAATGGGCGCATTTTTTTTACTTTTTTTGCCAAGAAAATTTAGCGCAAGTGCTGAAAGGAAAATACCTGTTGCCGAAACAAGTGCAAGGGGCAAGCTGTAAAAGCAAAGACAAAATACCATCGTAAAAGCACTGATATAACCATTGACCACTGTGTCTATCATCTTCATACCGTACATTTCCATATAAGAAAGGTCGTTGGTTACAGCAGATGTCAAATCTCCTACATTGTTTTTTTGAAAAAATCCTAGTGGAACACGTTTTAAAATATTCCCTACATGAATTCTTTGCTTCGCTGTCATCTCATATGTAATGCTCTCTTGAAGTACTGCCCTACGGTAAGCTGTATAAAAACGTCCTAGAACCGCAAAAATTAAAAAGGCAAGCATTATCCAAATCCACTGTGGTGTAAGTTCTTTTTCACCCCTTATATCTGCAAGTATTAAATTAAGCCCAAAGGCCGCACTCATAATAGGAAGTGCTGTGAAAATGGTGTTAAAAAAAGAATAAACAAAACCTTTGTATAGACGTAGTTTATATTCTCCTGTCCACCGAATAATTCGGTTGATAATTTTATACATAAGCGTTCTCCTTTCCCCCACTACCTGCTGCCCATTTTTTTGTACCAATATGCGTCTCCCACATATCACGATATAAGGCACAAGATTTTATAAGCTCTTGCTGTTTTCCCTTTCTAATAACACGCCCTTTTTCCATCACAATAATCTGATCTGCATCTTTAACTGTGGATAGCCGATGGGCAATGACAATCAAAGTTTTTCCCTTTGTTAAAGCAGAAATAGATTTTTGCAACTTATCTTCATTTTCAGGATCAGTAAATGCTGTTGCTTCATCTAAAATCACAATAGGCGCATTCTTCAGCATTGCTCTAGCAATGGCAATTCTCTGGCGTTCGCCGCCTGAAAGCCTTCCACCCGCTTCTCCTGCTGTAGTTTTATAACCCTTTTCTAGCTTCCTTATAAATTCATCACATTGTGCCTGCCTTGCTGATTCATATACTTGTTCATCTGTTGCCTTTGGATTACCAAGTCGGATATTTTCTAAAAGAGAACAATTAAATAAGAAATTATCCTGGGTAACAAAGCTGATCATTGCTGTAAGCTGGGAAAAGGGAATTTTTCTAATATCCACACCGCCAATTTTAATCATCCCACTTCCCACATCCCAAAACCTTGTAATCAGTCGCGCCACTGTTGATTTTCCTCCTCCAGAAGGTCCCACCAGTGCAGAAAAACTCCCCTGTGGAATAGAAATGCTTACATGGGTCAAGGCATTTTCTTGACCATTTTTCCCTCCATAAGAAAAAGAAACATTCGATAAACTCACATCATAACTTTGTAGAACGATAGGTGTATCGCTATTTGGAAGCTCCTCTAGATCTAAAAGTTTAGATGCATCATTTACTGCATATTCAATCATTTTGATATCATTAATTGCTGTTGTAAACCACATCAGTGGCGTAATAATTCCAAGTGATAAAATCAGACAAATAGCAAACTCAGCAACCGTTAAACTTCCTTCTAGATAAAGCCATATTCCAACTGGAATGGTACCCACTAAAGCGGAAGGAAGTAAGGCCATTATAAAATTCATTGATTTCCATGTACTTTGAAACCATGCAAGGGTATAGTCCTTAAAGGAATTGACAGCCGTAGCAAATTTTTTATAGGAATCAGTTGACTGACCAAACGCCTTTATGATCTCAATTCCCCCCACATACTCAACAATAACGCTATTCACATGGTTGCTCGCCTCCATATAATCTGTATACTGCTTATTGAAGTTGCGCATCATTACCATAAATATCACAGCAGGCATAGGCACAGTAGCCAAAGCTGCTAAAGCCATTCTGAAGTCAATAAAAAATAGATAAACAAACACCCCCACAGGCAAAAGAAAATTTGAAATTCCCTCAGGAATCATATGCGCCAAAGGAAGTTCCATAGTTTCTACCCGATCCACAATAATATTTTTTAGCTTTCCAGAAGTTTCGTTTAAGATGACGCCAAGGGGCGCTTTCATCATCTTCTCCATTATTTTAAGACGAATCTGTTCTAAAATGGTATAAGCAGAAATATGGGCAAGTGTAGTGGATATTCCGTAAAACAAAAGCTTTATTACATAGCCCACAAGACATACCCCTGACCACATCAAGATTTTTTCTATAGTGGGCGTTCCCTCTAAAAATATACAAAGCATGTGATATACGCCAATATATGGCACAAATCCACCAAATACGCTAATTATGGCAAATAAAATCGATAGGGTTATCTTTCCTTTGCACAGTGTTGCAGCATCTAAAATCGTATGCAACCAATTTTTTTTCTTCATTCATCTTCCCTTCTTTCATAAAAACATAAATATGGATTAGTTAACGTTACGTAACTAATCCATATTATAAAATACTTTATTTAATTTTTCCGCTCCATATTGGCTATTCTGTTCCAATTAGACAAAATGTTTTCTGTATTCCAACGGAGATTTTCCCATAATTGATTTAAATGCAACAGAAAATTTACTAGGACTCTCATAACCTACACGTCCTGCAATAGAAACAATGTTTGCTCTGCTTTGACGAAGCAATACAGCCGCTTGGTTCATACGACAAGCACGCATATAAGCATAAATGGAACTTCCATAAACACCTTTAAAGCATGTTTTCATAGAAGTAAGGGAGATATCAAATTTTTGGGATAATTCATTTAAGGTATAGTGTTTTTCCAAATCCGATGTCATAAATTTCTCAATGGCTTTAATTTTTTCCACCTGTGTTTTATAAAAATAAGGACGTTTTTCTTTATTTTCGGAAATGTCTAGTGCGCTCAGATACAATAACAACTCCAAAATTTTTATTTGAAAATATTGTTTTTTTATTTTACTCGGTACCGTATAAAGCTCTGAAAAAATATGTTCAATAGATGTTCCTGAACGTATCACAAAAGATACTTCATTTTCACAAAATTTCTTCTGTAAATCATATAAATTCACAGGAAAACCATTCAAAGCATGCAATAATGATTTTGCTGCCTCCTCTATAAAAAAGGAAATGGTAATGCCATGATAGTGCTTTAATGGAAATTCAAAATTGCCTTTATGGTGCTTTCGATTTTCTACTCTTAAATCACCCGCCTTTAAATACAAATAAGCATCGTTTTTTAAATCCCATCGAATTCTTCCCTCTCGGCAATGATCAATGCATAGCATATCTTTGCTATATTGAACATTTGCATGGCAGTTTTGCATATGAAAATCATTATACATTAAATAAATTCCAGGAAATACTTTATAAAATTTCATTGTTCCTTCACCAGTCTTATTATGTATTTGATGTATGGTGCATTCTTCATTTTCACAAATAACGGATACATTTTTTCCTAAAGAAACTTTGTTTTCTAACATTCTTTTCACCTCACTTTCTCATTGTAGCGCATGAACAGTATATTTATCAACATCCATTGCTTTTTAACGAGTAAGCTTAAAAACTCCATACTTCAGCCTTCTTCTGTACATTCCAAAGTTCTTTATATAAACCATTATTTTTAAGCAATTTACAATGTTTTTCCTTCTCAACAATTTGCTTCTTATCAAATATGATTATTTTATCCGCACTCTCAATAGTTTTCAAATGATGCGCAATAACAATAATCGTTCTATTAGTAGCCAAATTGCTTATCGCTCTTTGTATTTTTCATTCCTAAGCATTTTCCTTACGCTACTTTCGTACTTTGATTATTGACATTTCAATTTTTAAAGCAACTATTTTCTATTATATTATAAATATATTTTACTTTTTAAATTATCTACTTCCTCTTTTGTCATTTTGTGCATCTTTAATTTTTTATCCCAACTATCTGACAAATCATTTGTATGCAAAATCCCATCAGGACAATTTACAATGCATCTAAAACATGCAATGCAACGATTATCAGCAATACCTTTTTGCATATTCATTGCATTTACAGGACATAGTTTTTCACAAAGACCGCACATAGAACAGTTTTTAGAATCTTTCGTTGGAAGTTTGGTAATTAAGCTAAATCTATATTTTTCCGCTTGATCAAATTGGCTTACATCATACATTGGCTTTTCAAATTCACCAAGTTCATTTAAATCATCACCTAAAAATCGTCTAACTGTCTTCATTACATAATCTTGTGCAACTTCAAAATCTGATTGATTTGGTCGGTCTATAACAGCTTTCCATCCACTACGATTAAACGTATGTGCTCCTAAAAATTCTGCCGTCGATACAAGTTTAAAATTTTGCTTCTCTAATAATTTTTTTATAAAATAATGAGCTGGGTCCTTTCCAAAACCTCCATAAGTAAAGAACACTGAACATTTCATTCCTTTTCCATCAAGTGTTTCTAACCACTCCCTACATACACGTGGAGCCCTCATGGAGTAAATAGGAAACCCAAAAACAACAGCATCATATTGATTAAGCAAAATTTCCTCTTTTCTACTAGCATAAGAAGTAATATCCAACATCGTAACCAAAATATTAGAATCATGTAATTTTTTTTGTATTACATTAGATATCTTTTTTGTATTTCCTGTAGCAGAAAAAAATGCTATTAAAATACTCAGATTTTTTGTATTCTCTTTTAAACTAATCATAATTACCCCCATTATTCATTCTCATCTCTACAAAATATTCTAATTCATTGAAAATATTTTCTAAAAATTCTATTACATTTTGAGAAGTTGCTCCCCTTGTAACTCCCATCTTTTTGAAAGTTTCATACAATTTATGCCAGGATTTAAACCTATTACTGCAATCGTATGAATTTCTAATGGGTATAACAAAATCCCTACACCATAATCTTTTGATATTTTTTGATTTGCCATATGCTTATTGATAATTCAGATATACGTGTCCATAAAATTCCTTCTATTCTTTCTGTTAACATTGTATAGCTGCTAATCAAATTTACTATTATATAGTTCCTAAACAATAAAACAGATCCACTCTTTAAGCCTTACATTTCCTGCTTTTCAATTGCCACTTTTAGTGTATTTCATTAACTTTGAAAAATAATTATTTTTCAATATTTAAACCCCATTTCTACTAATATCTTAATAAAAACGAAGTTTGTTTTAAAGCTATGCATATTCCGAATTTGATACACTTTGTAACTATTTTCTTAAATTACTGATTTTATCAGCCTTTTAAAGTTTATAATCTAATTTGCTATGTTATTTGTCTCATTTAATATGCTGGTCCATCTTATTATCGCAAGTCTTTTCTAAAAATTGTGGTGGCCAAGCTGATGATGGAGTTCCATTTTTCTTTATTCGAAAATCACAACAATCACAACCCCATGCTAATGTTTTTGTACGTATTAATTCAATACCCAATTTCCCAAATAATACATAATCTAAATTACAAAGATACGGAATCAACTCATCTGCTCCTTGACTATGTATGAATTTTTCTATACCACACTCTGTATAGTCAATGCCCACATCAAATACGTTCCTATCCCCTTCAAAAACATGCCATACCCAATCACATGGATATTCCCTTAGTTGTGATATTTCAGCTCGTTTTTTCATTTTAGCTACGTTTCTTTTGAAAAACATCAGTTTACCCATTAGATGTCTTAAAAAGGTTGGTATTTTATTTAGCTTCATTTCAAACCCTCGAGTAATTAGCTCTCCGGCTTGTTCAACTGTACCACCATATATTAATATAGTACGATATAGTGCTAACCCCCAACTAGCTTGAATAAGGTTAGATGTCAATCGATTCTCTTTTCCTCCAATATAAGGAAGTTGAGAAATAAGCTTTTTATACTCCCTCAATGTGTCATTATATATTTCCATTGCCTTTCTCTCATCATGTTCTTCTATAAGTTTAGGCAATATTAGTTTTAAAAAAGCTTCTAGATCCTTAATAAGTTTACCTTCTTGTGAAATATAATACTGATTTTGTTTCACATTACCACCCCCTTCAAATATATTATTCTATTAATTTTGTAACTTTCTTTTAATAGTTGTCTTTCTACATAAGATTCATATACTGAACTATATATAAAGTGCTAAAGAAATTCTATTTTATCAATTGTTTCTAATATTGATTTATAGAGCCTTAATAGCTTTATTTATTTGAAAATATTTAATGCGTTGTATATATATATCAGCAATTTATCTTTTGTTAATAATATGCATATAAGTTCCCATAAATTCAATAAATAGTTATAATTAATCCTTCACCTTCCCCTCTTATTAAATGATCACTCTACTTCCTGACCTAATATATATTTAGAAATCTTTGAATTCTTCATTCTCCCCCTGTGTTAGAATAGTTGTCAGATGAAAGTATTTCATATATATTATAAGATAACTATCTAAACAGGAGGATTACAATGACTAGAAAAAAATTTAAACCGAGATTTACGTCGTGAGGAAAAAGCCTTAGCAGAAGCAGCTCTTTACTAGTTTTACAAAAAAAGGCCCAAGCGATCTGGGGGGACCAAGAGGAAGATTAATAACTCACTCAGATCGCATGCTAGCAGTTGAATTGATTGATGAGGCTCGTGGAAATGGAGCTAGATTAATACCAGCTTGTGATGTTTTAAATATAAGTGCTATAACATATCAGAGATGGGTTAATAATGGTAACGTCTTAGAATATAAAAGACCTACGGTCGTTAGGCCAACACCTAAGAATACACTTACAGAAGCAGAAAAAGAGAAATTATAAGGATATCAAATACCAATGAGTTTGCAAGTCTTCCACCATCCAAAATAGTACCTGCCTTAGCCGATAAAGGCATATACATTGCTTCTGAGTCCACTTTTTATAGAGTGTTACGAGAAGAAAAAATGATGGATAGACGTGGGGAAAGCAAGTGTTAATAAATCTAAGCCCCCAACTACGCACATAGCTATAAAACCAAATCAAGTTTGGTCTTGGGATATCACTTATTTGCCAGGTTATATATTAGAAATGCACCATAAATTATATTTAATTATAGATATATATAGCCGAAAAATTGTTGGTCATGAAGTATGGGAAGATGAAACTGCAGCCAATGCTGAGGTGTCAATAAGAAAGGCAGTTTTATCTTAAGGAATTGGCGAAAGACCACTAGTCTTACATTCTGATAATGGATCTCCAATGAAAGCAGCTACTTTTTTGGCAACTTCAGAATCACTTGGGGTATCAAAATCCTTTTCCCTCCCTAGAGTAAGTAACGATAATCCTTATTCAAAGACCATGTCTAGAACTTTAAAATATGCACCTATGTTCCCTGAAAAAGGTTTTCCAAGTATTGAGAATGCTAGAGAATGGGTTCATGAATTTGTGAATTGGTATAATAATGAACATCTTCATAGTGGATTGAAGTTTATAACACCTAATCAGCGTCATAATGTAGACGGTAAAAGTATTATGATGAATAAATCAAGATTTACAATGAAGCTCGTAAAAGGCATCCAGAACGTTGGTCTAGGGGAATTAGAAACTGGAAATTGCCAGATTTTGTAGCTCTAAATCCTGTGAAAGGAGAAGAGCTTACAGATAAAATCACAACTACAGCATAATAAATTATCAAAAAAATTCCAATACTCATCCAAGGGGTTTTCTACACAAAACTAATGGTAAAATATTTATTATTAGGAATATATTTACTCAGACAATAGTGAACTATGAATGTCGAAAAAATTTAACTTTATCGGACAACTCACTTGACAAACACCGTAATCCCAAAAATGAGAGGGGAAATTTTTTTAATTTTTTATTAGTTTTTTTATTTTTGAGAAAATTTTATATTTTCGTGATTGAAGGGTTGTTGTATTTTATACATTTATGATATGGAAGTAATTATCTTCTTTTAAATTACTTCCATATCATAAATAATAAAATCATGTCTGCCATAATTACTTGCATTTAGTGATAGCTATTTTATGTTATTATAAATGATATAATTATTTTTAAAATTCATCTTTGTATATCTACTCGGAAGTTTTCTCATATGTTCATAATTATTAGCTTCTACATAGCATACAATTGCTCCAATGCTTGCGAGATAACATCTAAATAACTTTCTAACCATTCCACAAGAGTTTTGATAAAAAATCATATTGCTACTCCTCCTATATTTATACATAAACCCCTTAATACCCAAAAGAAGAGATGACCCTTTTATGAATCAACTCTTCTAAAATACATTTATTTGTTATATTGTTAAAATTCCATTGAAAGTGTATTTATTAAATACTTTGAAATACACATCATCCTTATGAAGTTTAGATAAAATCATAGTACCTTCAAATGCAGATATCAAAGCTTTAGCCTTTCATGTGAATTTGATATTTTCTCTTCTTCTAGTACTTCTATAGTCCAATTTTCTAATTTATTGTACCATTGAAGAAGTTTCAATCTGAAGTTTTCACTTATAGCTCAACTGCTTTTATAATAGATATTTAACATATTTTTATTTATAGAAATATTCCATTGGTTTTTGTTCTGGGGCATCTTCCGGTAGCTCTTTTTCTTTAACTGGGCTATTAGGTTTCTTTGTCCATTGATACCATCCACCTACATATACTCCTAATTCTTCCCATCCCAAAGCCTTTGCAATATAGTATGTTTCACTAGCTCTCCACCCAGTTCCACAATGAAAAGACACAGTTTTATTTGGGACTATACCCCATTTTTCCCATCTATCAGCAATGAGTTTATAATTAAACATAGTATTGTCTAAATTTCTGAAATCCTCCATAGCATAGGGATTAGATCCTGCATATGCAAACCTAGAACCTTTAATATCTCCTGCTTCACCAATATATGTATATCCACTTTCCTTTCCTAAATATTCATCCCAACTTCTTACAGATGCAATAACTGCATTAGGGTCTTTAATCAATTTTAACTCATCTTCATATTGATAAATAATCTCTGGATTTTGTGGAATAGTTGCACCAAAATCTCTTTTTTCTAGTTTTTCAATTCGTGAAACCAAAGATCTATTTTCAAGTTGCCACAATACCTTTCCACCATTTAAAAATCGAATATCTTTTACTCCTGCATAATCCATTACCAATGCAGCTCTATTGGCTGCTGTTGTAGCTTTCTCTGATGCATATAAAATTACTGTTGTATCCTTTGTTATCCCATTGTTTTCTAATACTTCTTTTATCTTTTCGTCAGTTGGTAAATCCCAAAACGTCAGTTGTTTTTCAAGGGGTATTACTTCATAGTCCGCAAGATTTCTTGGGCCTAAAACATGATTCAAATCATCTGCACTAATATTAACAGCCCCATCAATATGTCCTTTTTCATATAACTCCTTTTCTGACCCTAAAGTAATCTCTACAATCTTATAATCATTATTATCATATCCTTGAGGTTTTTTTCCATTAATAAGGTCTTCTACCCACTGAGGTCCAACATATATTTGATACCCTTCTAATCTTTCAGTTTTTTTACCATCTAGTACATATTGATTGAATCCATACTCTAATGCATACAAATTATCAAATCCTACTTCTTGAAACTTTTTATAATCCTCTTCAAGTACATTGTCATTAGAATAAATTACAGTTTTCTTTGTTTTATCTAAGCCTCTGCGCTTAAGTTCAATATTGATATTTTCTTGAGATTTTTCGTAAGTAAACCATGAAACAGGAAAATCCATTGCATTTAGAATATGTCCACTGTTTCCTTTTTCATTTTCCCAACCTAAATATAAATCTGCGGAACGAATATCAATAATTTGTATATCTTTTTCTTTTTCAAGATCTGCTACAGTAATAGTCTGCATTTGTAAATCTTTTAAGGCTTGTTTAGCATCCTCGTCTGCTACATCACTACCTTTTGTACAAGCCGAAAAAGATAATGTTAACATCAGTATTAGTACAATCCACTTCATTTTGCTCATAAAATAATCTCCTCTTTTCTTTTCATTATAAATTTATTAATACCCTCATAAATAGCGTAAGCTGTTATAGCAGATATTAGATACGTTACTAGATTTGAAGTAAAACCTGTTTTATAATATTGAAAATACATAGATGAAAGATTATTCATAAATCCATCCATTTCACCATTAAATACATTATAAAAAGTAATACTTACTGGTTTAATAACTATACTAAGAAGAAAGCCAATTAACAATGTATTCAGAACTCCTTGCATCCTTTTAATTCTTAATAAACCTATTAATCCTGCCTCAACTATTTGTGTCAATAATACATAAATAATAATCCCACTTCCCATTCCTACGCTATTCAGTCCTAAATTTAATAATCCGGCATAAATTCCCCCAATAATAGGTCCAAATGAATATGATATTAAAAATGTTCCAACTATATTAAGATATATCCATTTAGGTAGTGAGAAAAATATTGGTGCTATATTAGTAGCAACAGATAGTGTTACCGATATAAATAGAATTGCTGCGATATATTTTTTCCTAATCATTAATACTTCCCCCCTCCTATATAGCTTAATCCGTATAGTGATGTAAAAAGGAACTGAGCTCAAAACTCATTCCTGGGTTGAAATAGCCCATGTTTGATCCATTAAATTTATAATTTTCTGCAAATCCTAATAGCCAAATAATCTGACTGGATCTCAAGTAAATCTACACTAAAATTTATACTTGAACAACAATCTAAGTTTATTATCAAGGTTTATATTTGTCAATTATTATAGCAATTTCCTATTTATAACTGTTTAATAATTATTATTTTCTATATCAGATAACAATTAAAAGAAGGGGCTGCCTCAACATGAATTTTAACTAATTCATATTTCAGCTATATCTTTTATCTTTAGTTGGATACTCTCTTCTATTTTGTGATTGACTTTCTTTTTATGAGTAATTATTCACCCTATTTTCATGGTCCCGTACCCTTTATTTTCTCCGTTAATGAATTCAATAAATGCCCTATTTCTTCCACCACATTTTTAACGGAATACAGATCAGTACAGCTTACGATACATATTGACTTTATTCATTTTTGATTTTTTTTTAGGTTTTTTGATATTCCTTTTCTGTGACTCGGAAAGTAATTCGTTTAGATTTATTTGAGATAATATCTTTGCCTCTATCATTTCTTAATTTCCCCAATATTGCATTTGCCATCCAATCCCCCAAGCTTCCTCATTCTTTACTAATCCCTTTAATAGGGTTTGGGACGCAGTCCCAAGTATTCACAAGGACTTTGTTTAACAAAGTGGAAGCTTACCCTCATGATAGGAGCCCTTTCATTTTGGGTTTTTGGGGATATTAAAAACCAAAAGACTAAAAAATAAACCCTGATTTAAATCAAGGTTCATACATTCTAAAATTTAGTATTTAAATTTATCAATCATCTGTGATAAATTCTCACTGGATTCTCTCAAACTTCTAGCATTCATTGAAATGTCATTTACACTTGCTTGGAACTCATCTGCAAAAGCTGCAACTTCTTCAGTTGATGCCGCAGTTTCCTGAGATACACTGGCAATATTTTGAACAGCAATCAAAATATCATTTTTCCTATCATCAACATTAGTAATCCTGCTATTCACTCTATTTATTCGGTCTATCATATCACCTAATGATTCTTCTACATTATTAAAATCATCCTTAGATTTTCCAACTGCTTCTGATTGATTTTCTGATAGTTTTAAAACATTACTCATTAATTCGCTTGTATAAGTTACTTGCTTTTGAATTTCTCCTACAATTGCAGATATTTCAACTGTAGATTCATTGGACTCCTCTGCTAGCTTGCTAACTTCATCTGCTACAACAGCAAATCCTCTACCATACTCTCCCGCCCTAGCGGCTTCGATAGATGCATTTAACGCCAATAGATTTGTTTGACTTGAAATTCCATCAATAACTTCTGTAATCTCCGAAATTCTTTGCACCTTATCATATAAATCACTAATTGCATCATTAATCTCATTAGAAGCTTCAATATTATCACTATTACTTTTTTGCAAGTCAGTCATGCTTTCTTTACTTATTTCATTAATTTCCTTAATTTCAATTGAACTTCTTTTCATCTCATTTGATATTTCATTAATTTCATTAATCTCTTCACCTAATTTAGATAGATTCTCTGATGTGGCCATAACTCCAGTTGCTTGTTCTATTGCGCCCTCTGCAATTTCTGA
Organism: Anaeromicrobium sp.; assembly: GCF_025210435.1. Taxonomy (GTDB): domain Bacteria; phylum Bacillota; class Clostridia; order Peptostreptococcales; family Thermotaleaceae; genus Anaeromicrobium. The sequence continues at coordinate 6,392 of NZ_JAOART010000143.1, read as the reverse complement.
AGTAATGCTAGATAATCTTTCTGATGAAATATTGACTTCTCCAGTAATAGTTTCTAACGAATTACAAACTGATTCTAAATTTTCACTAGATGTTGCTATTTCTACTATAATGTCTCTAATTGTACTTATAAATCTATTAAAATTCTCTGAAAGTCTTCCTATTTCATCTTTCGAATGAACTTCCAGTGCGTGAGTTAATTCGCCTTCCCCTGAGGCTATTTCTTCTAGTTTTGTAGTAATATTTATGATCGGCTTGACTATAATTTTTTTCCCATAGTAATATCCGAAGAAGAGCATTAATATTCCAAAAGCAGTTAACCAAATTGACATACTCTTAAACAAATTCACTTTCTGATTATAATTGTTCTGATACATCATTACAATTTCATGAACTTCATTCTTTATATCCATAGCATTTCTTGTTATAAAGTAAATGTCTTCATCATCAGCTTGATTATTTAATACTTTATTTGCTTCTGCCACATATTTGCTGGTTTTTTCATGAATTGCATTAATCGCATTGACAATTTCAACATCATTATTCTTACTAATAGAGAGCTCGGAATCACCATCTACAAGAGCCTTCATTATTTTCTCATATTTTTTCATTTCTGTTTCTAATATTTCTTTAGCTAAGCCTACATCACTTACCTTATCATTTTCATTATAAATTTGTAATGAATAATTACTAATTAACATTGTTCTCATTCTTTGACTGCCAGACAAATTTAATGCAACACCATCGTCTTCCATCTTATTAAAAGTACCAAATGCTACTACCACCATAATTACAAACGGAACAAAGATTAAAAGAAATACTAATGCTAATTTTGTTTTTATACTTTTCATATGCCCTCCTATCTACAGAATTATATTCTTTCCTCTTATAATACCAAATGTTAGTAGCATTTGGTAGACTTATTATGAATATTAATAGTCATTTATATTTCCAATAAGAAATAGGGCTAAACTAATAAACAACTCCTGTTTACTGTTTAGCCCTATTATATTCGTTTAGTACCTGTATTTCTTCTGTCCAAACCTAAACTTAATCAAAAATCCTACCTGATCTACAACAGATATATTATTGTTATCTTTGGTGAGCATAAGGACTGTTCCTGATACTGCCACGAGCATGAAAACTACCGTTATTACTGTATTTTGGGTAAATAAAAATAGCAGTGCATCGATTGCCCCTGCCACCAAAGTTACTATGATCGTTTTTATTAGTTCTTCCTTTGCAAACCCATTAAATATCTCTGCCCTTAGCTTAAGCCCCTGTGGGATGTATAATGGTTTTTCTATTGCCATCTGATCACCTCTAAGTATAATAATGGACTATCATATCTTTTATCAAATAACAACACTCAGCTAGGATATAAAAAATAATGACATTCCATATTTTCTTCTTGTAAGCCTTCTCTGCTTCCTCATCTGTTCCCATCATTACAAAACAATACACAACTCTAAAAGCTGAACCGCATCGTATGAGTATTAAGAATGCATCTGCTAATTCTTTGATTATATCCATTATCCTTTCAGTCCCTCTTTTATAATCTCCATTCTTTTCAGATGAATTTGCTTCATTACACCAGACCTCCTATTTCTTAAAAAATGTCTTACTCATCTGATATATCCTTGCTGTCGAGTATAGCTTGTTACTCAATCCACCACCTTGACCTCCTGATATTATTAAGAACTCTTGTAGGAATTTAGGTGTTCTTAACGCTAGAACCATGCATGCGACACCCCAAAACACATGGGCATTAAGCATAAGTCCTACACCTAGCTTAGCTAGTGTTATCTGTACTAAAACTGCAAGGGTACTCTGAAAGAACTTTTGTATATAGCTTTTAAACAGGTTACTGTCTGCTCTATCCATTAACCCTACACAGGCAAGGGGTAGCCCTATTCTCAGTATCATGATCTCCAGTCCCCTGGTTAGGAATTGTATGTACAGAATGAAGAAGCATATAAAGAAGATCAAGGATACAATGCCGGTGAAAAGTCCCGCTGTGCTTATACCCGCTATAACTGTTTCAAAGGATATGGGCATACCTCCCGAGATAAGTAGAATCAACTCATTTGACATATCCTCTATAATCGTAGCAAGCCACCCATACATGGTTGGAAAACATATGGCTATGGCTAGAGCTTTAAGAAATCCTATGAATAATGTGGATGGATCATCTGCTGCATCCCCATCATGCCATAGGATATATTTATTAAATCCATTCTTTAGGAATTTGAGTATGATTAGAGAAATGCCAAAGGCAAAGAATATATCAAATATGGGTTCTATAGCATTTACTCCTAATAAGGTATCCATATACTTTTCGGAGTATAATACCATAGGTACAAGCCCTTCTAAAAGGGTGTCTACATAGACTAGACACCCTGATAAAATAGCAGCTATAAGGAGCATGATTACTACTTCCAAACTAGCACCTCCTTATATCCTATATGGCCTATTCAAAGTGATAGAATACCGAATAGGTGATATTACTTTTGTTATACATACAATTGTGATTAGTATAGTAGTAAAACTCCAACTGACTATAGACACCAAAAGGCAATGTTTTACTGAATGTAATACCATTTTTAGTCGTTCCATAGCTAAGTTGATCCCATACACCGGTCTTTACGTTATAGCCTCGTACACGCCCATAATCATTACCACTATGACCACTCACCGGTGGAACTGTGAAGGTGTACTTTGTAACAGTAGCTCCTTCTATACCTTCTTCAAATATGACTGACTCGGGTCCTGTTAAGACCATTCCACCACCCTTATTAGGGTCAGCAACGAAGAATACGATGGCTGTCCATGGTGACTCGGCACCTGCACTGTCCACGGCTTTGACACGAATAATATTTTTGCCCAATGGATATGTAGTTGTTTGAGATGGCCTTCCTTCCCAAATATAGCTAATAGCATCACCTTCTGGATCGGTAGACTTTGCTGTTATTGTAACTGGGGTACTCGGTAAAACACTATTTCCATCTGGTGTTCTCGAGATTATTGGTGTACTTGGTGCTTGATTCGTCACAGTAAAGGTTGCTTCTTCCCACTCAGAATATGCTCCATATTCATCTTTTGCCCTCACCTGAATAGTGTGTGTGCCGATACCATAGTAGTTATCTTCGGCCTTTCCTATATACTCATAAGTGATTGCATCACTATCTGGGTCAGTACTACTTGTATTAATCATGACTTGAAATTTACCGTTATTAATTATTCTAGTCATATCTACTGTAACTAGTGGCTTAGAAGGTGGATTATTATTAATATCAATCTCTCTTTCATATGTAAATACTCTGCCTGTATCATCAGTCACTTTGGCAATCAATATGTAATGGCCTGTATCAATGAAAGCTAATACGCCACCACTGTTAGTCAGTGTGCCATTTACATATGAATCAAACTCTACAGTCTCATCATCCTTTTTTATCTCCCATAGGATGTCCATGTTATGAAGCTCTGAATCTTTTGTGCTTATTGTAATATCTGTTCCAATATGGATTGTTTGAGGGAGAGTGAACTCTATATTTGAAATGGGATAAACCGAAACGGTGCTATTATGAGAAAAGGTTCTACCTAAAGCATCCATCATTTTTGCTGTTACTTTATATTCTCCTTTCTCTGTAAAACGGATTTTGCCACCTTGATCATTAAATACCCCTTCTACAAAATTATCGAATTCAACAGGAGTTCCATCTTTAGTTATCAGCCATTCTATAGGCAAGACGTTATTATCTCCCATGGTTTTCAGATCGATAATTCTATCTGTATGAGTTACTTCAGGAAGTTCAAACTGTATATCTAGTACTGAATATACTTCTGTACTGTTTTCACTATCAAAATTAAATCTACGCCCAGTAGAATCTGTAACTCTAGCAACCAACTTATATACTCCAGCTTGTTTAAATTGAATTGTGCCTCCGTTATGATTAAGTTCACCATCTACATAGACATTCCACTCTTGAAAGCCGTGAGTATTATCCACCATCCACTCAATAGGTAGATTGTCCATATCCTCGATAGTTATTGAAACTGGGATCACTGTATCGGTATGAGCTGTGCTTGGTTGCTCGAATAGAAGCTTCGGAATGGGATATACGGTTACCTTAGAGGTATAGCTGTAGGTTCTGCCTGCACTATCGGTAAATGTAGCTTTTAGCAAATATTCACCCTTATGAGTAAAGCGTACTGACCCACCATCATTAGTTAGTTCACCTTCTATATAATCCTTAAGATCAACCATTGTATTATCTATAGTAAGGGTCCATATCACATCTGCATCTTCTACTTCTTTAAATCTTCCTTCTACTGTTACAGTTGTATCCGTATGTGTAATCTCTGGCAAGTAAAAACCTGCTTCACCTACTGGGTAGATAATAGTTGATACTGCCTTGTGGAAACTTCTATTAGTAATATCTTTAATGGTTGCAGTTAATAAGTAAACACCTTCTTCTTTGAATCGGATTACCCCACCTAAATTCGTTAGATCTCCTTCAATATAATCACTGTGAGCTACTTCTTCACCGTTTCTGGTTAAACTCCACTGAACATTTAGACCTTCTATAGATTCAGAAAACATAGTACTCATATTAATGGTTGTATCTGTGTGTGCTTTGTCTGGAAGTTGAAAGTCAATATTAATCTGAGGATAGACCTTTATGGAGGCAGTATGAGTGTAGCTACGCCCTGTTTCATCGGTGCATGTAGCTATAATGCTGTAGCTCCCCTTTTCTTTAAAAGTAATAGAACCACCTTCGTTATTAGGTGTCCCTTCGATCGCTGTATCCCATCCCACAGCCTCGCCATCTTTGGTAACTGACCACGCTATATCTAAGCTCCTTAGTCCTGTTGTAATTGCATCAATTGAAATAGTTTTGTCCGTATGAGTATATTCTGGTAGTTCAAAGACTATATTCACCACGGGTAATACTTCAATACTCTGAGAATGTCTTGTGACTTTGCCATTGTAATTGGTTGCTAAAGCGGTCAATGTATAGCTACCACTTTCTTTAAATACAATGCTCCCACCCTCTTTTGATAAATCACCAGTTATCATTTCATATAAAATTAGTTTCTGCTCCGAACCATCTAAGGTCTTTTTTGTAAGTGACCAATTGAGTGCCTTAGTATTTTCGCAAACAGTTGTTACAATAATATTTGTATCAGTATGTGCCTTATGAGGAAGTTCAAAAGTCACATGTGCCTCTGGATAGTAGTGATAGTCATCGTCGTTATCATCTGAGTACTGCTCTTTCTTGGCTTTCTGCTTTTCTATTTCTTTTTCAATCTTATCCAGAACCTTTCCTCGTCTCATAAGTAGTGCAAAGGCTTCTGCTCTTGTTGTTTCACCTTTGGGTCGAAAAGTGTTATCTGGATAGCCTTTAATCAAGTCATATCTTACTGACAGACTAACAAACCCCTTATCAGACTTATTGATCTCACTGTCATCCTTGAAAGAGGTATCTTCTTTTAGCTGCTTTACTTCTTCACCTATATCAATTGACCGCACTATCATCTTCACCATCTCTATTCTAGTGATAGATTCATCGGGTTGAAGTCTACCAGTATAATCTGCCTTATCTAGAATACTACTGTCTACTAGAGCTTCAATGTAATTTTGCGACCAATGACCATCGATATCATTGAAGGAGGGTGATTCTTCTTTTGCACCCGTTATTTCACTCTCCGTATTTCTAGCTAACAGTGCTATAAATTCTCCTCTTGTGATGATTAGATCTGGCCTTACTGTTCCATCTGGAAAGCCTGCTACTATATCTTTTGCCACAAGTTCCTTAATAATCTGTTCTGCCCAATGCCCTTCAGTATCAGAGAATGATAACCCTTTGGCATAGCTACTACTGTTAAAGAGTAATGACAACACTAACATAATGATACAAACTTTTTTGATTCTCTTTTTCATACAATCCATCCTTTCTTACTCATACTTGATTATGTTTTAAACTGCTCAACCGTTGAAATTAAACATCTCAATAATTCGTTCTTTTAATTGTGGCAATACCACGTCGCCAATTAATGCATATAGACCGGCTAACAACAAAGCTCCTAATACAACACTGATAAGTACAGTTATGGCTGTATTTAATGCTCCTTCACCCTTCTTATCAGCTAATACATTCTTTACTCTTAATACCATGCTCATTGCTTTCACTTGTAATTTCTTCATTCTCTTATCTCTCCTTTGAATTAATATATTTTTTATTGGTAATACCCCTGACCTACGTACAGTAATTAGGGCAAATCATGAATAAAATCCATAATTTGTAATTAATTGAACTTTAATATGTTTAATCTTTGACTTAAACTATTATATTCTTGTTAAATAGAAGTATTTCTACACCTTTATTCCTTT
>NZ_JAOART010000142.1 GCF_025210435.1 Anaeromicrobium sp. | reverse complement strand
CTATAAAAAGAATCATGTATGGCAAAGCAAGTTTCCAATTATTAAGAAAAAAAGTTATGTCTGTATAAATATTAATGGATATAAATTACAATTAATATCTCTTTTAAATTGTTTTAAATTCACCAAGATTAACGAAGAACCTTAAAAGTAGTCCAAATAATAATTTATTTTAGTCCATCAAGTGGACTAGAAAATTTCCATTTAAGTATATATTATTTACAAGCTCTTTCTTAATTTATTTAATTCTTCTTTATATTTTATTTTTATATTATGTAGATAACCCTCTGCTTCGATTTTATCTAAACACTTCAATCCTGAATGACCATGTCTTTTAACAAGGATTGTACAATATTTTAAAGCTTTATCTATGTCTTCTTCTTCATTAATATTATTTAATGCCTTAATAAGTAATTCTATTGTTTCTAAATTATTTTCATTAAGACAATATACTTTTTCGAAATATCCAACTGATTTTCGTAAATTACCTAATTTATATTCTATCATCCCAATATTTTTTAATGTACCTATTTTTTCTCCTGTATTATCTAAATCCAAAGATTTTTGAAAATACTCTTTTGCTTTATACAGACTATTTTGTTCATAATACACAACTCCAAGATTACAATATGTATTTGACAACCTAACTTTACTTATTAATCCAGGATACCTCTCGTTTAATTTCAATATTTTATTATAGCAATCAAATCTAATCTCTTTAGAATCATAATATTTCATTCGAAAAGCATCATCTGCTCTAATAAAAGAAACTTCAACTTCTATTTCAGCGGACTTTTTATCAAAATTATCTATAGCGCTTTTAATTCTATTTTTATTGCCGTTATTATCATTTTCTAATTGTTTAAACTTTAATTGATATTCAATCAAATTTGCTCTCACTTGTTCTAATTCTTTTTCCAATTCTTTTTTTATTTCATTAGATTCTTTAATTTTTAGATATTGAAATATCGAAATTGAAGCTACTATTACAGTAAAAAATATTGTTGTAACTACTAGCATATTATAAATTTTATTGATGGCATTATCTGTGGCTGCCATAATAAGATCCACTTCATTTCTAAGAGTCGTTCCCTTAGCGTTTATAACAATATTTTTAACAGCCATGCTTTTAAACATAAAATATATTATCACAGCTGTTAGCGCCATCAAAGAAATAATAAAAATTATTTCAGAAATATTGGCTCTTGAAACTTTTATTTTACTTTTTTCTAATTTAGCAATATCTCATCCCCTCTTTTCCTTTTATTAATTTCCTAGTAATTTACTTATTAATCTCAGTATATCTAATTATAACAGATTCCTTTATTTTTTACTTATTTTACCACAACGAAATACTTTAGTAACTAGTAACTAGTAAGTTTAAATTCTATCCTACAAAGGCAAACTATTATAATTATTTTCATAGTAAAAAAACATCTACCCTTAATGGATAGATGTAATTATTTTAATATTTAGTTTTGCGTATTTATATTTACATGCTAGTCCCAACCGACCCTTGTGACAACAAACCGATAGAAACTCTACACACTAGCTATTTCAACACTTACGTGTGTGAGTTTATAATAAACAATTTGCTTTTCACCCATCTGAATCCCTCATTCTTTCGTTCCAATTTAAAATAAAGTCTTTTAATATGACGCTTTTCGTTTTCCATTTTCTTTCAAGTCCATTCCAAAACTTTATTTTATTTTAAAATAAACATTTTCATTTTTGATTATTGAGCTCTTTAATTTTCTCTTTTCTTTTCCATTTAAAAATCTATTTTTTCAGCACTTATTTACTAAGATTCAGTATTTTATCTCATTATGAATCCATTTAATTTTTTCTTTAATAACCTCTATTTTTCAGGGGCTTAGAGTTAATCCATATTCTATTAGTCCTTAAATTTCTACATAAAAAAGGGGCTAGATTCAAGGCTTAAACCATGATTCTTTCCCCTTAATAATTCTATTCATATTTCCATTTTACTTCCATTTTTTTGCCCCTATATCAGACAAACTCTTTCATTCCAAGACTTTATTTTAAAAATGCAAAGAGTTTATTTTAAATTGAAAGGGGTTGTTTTAATTAGACATATTATATAATTTACTCTAATTCTATATATCGATAATATAACATGCTATTTAAACTTTTCTAACATAATTAAGCGAAAGTAATTGGATTTATCAAGGGCTTTTTAACATAATTGAATAATGTACAAGTATTTTGCATAATTAATAAGTTCAATTTCAAATGCTCTTCAACTTCTATGAATGTTATAACTTTTTTTAATAATGGAGTATACCCTGTTTTATATTTAGGAATATGTAAAACTTCTTCACTTATGTTTTTGTAAGAGTTTTTTATATCTTTGTTAGATTTAACAAATGAGTTTCCAAAACAATTCAGTAGTTCACTGCAGTCAATTAGATGATGTATTTTAGGTATACCTTTTTTACTCTTTTTATCAATTTTAAAGTCCTTCACATACTTGAAAAAAAAATTCTCATTAAATTCTTTATAAGATATATGAAAATAAACCCAAAGAACAATATATGAATATGCCTCTATCATTCTTCTTAAATTTAAATATGAGAATGTATAGTCATCTTGAATAGCACTATTATAAGACATCATTGAATACTTAATTAGTATATCTGTATAGAAGATTAATTTGTTAAATCTTGCATTAGAAGTTTGTAGGTCAAATTTATATAGTTCTTCTATTTCACTTATTAAAGTTATTCTGTTAGCTTCTAGTCTATTAATGTATTCTTGTAGCATAAACTCATTCGTCCTTAGCATATAAATATTACACCTCATTTCTAGTTCTTTATTCTTTTAATGTCTATAGTTAAATTCAAAATATTAAAATATAATTTTCTCTTATTACTATACTATTACTTACTAGTTTTTTTATCTAAATATATTTCTTCAATTTTACACATTGAATCATTAGTAAAGCAGTTCTTAGAACTTATATATTTCATTATCTCTTCTTCGAAATTTCCATAGCTACTTATAATTTTTCTTGCTCTATTTTCCGCTTCAATTTCTAGAGTTCTATCGGTATAATGTAACTTTTTTTCATCCATAATTGTTTCTATTGTTAACTTACCATTTTCAAATTGTTTGATGTGCACTAATTCATGCACAAGTGCATTTTTAATATATATATCTGCAATTTTATTGAATATGTCATTATTATGTGATATTCTACCAAATTTTCTATTAATATTTTTTCCTAAAGAATCTCTAAAAAATACAATTTTATCAACTTTAGAATAATTATTCTTAAATGTAACCCTAGCATTTACTTCTTCATTAGGCAATCCACTTTCATCATATGCAACATTTTCTATTACTATTTCGTATATATCGTTTTTTATTCCAATTACTGTTTCTATATGTTTTTTAAAACATTTAAAATCTTCACTTTTTATCATTCTTTCAATTTTCGTTGCTTTTATTTCTATATATTTAATTGCCAATATCTTCACCTTCTATTATCATATCTTCTATTTTATTACCATCACTATTTTTAAACTTCCTTAAAATTATCATAATCTTTTAAATCAATTTCATTTATGCTATCATCGATTTCATTAGAAGATATTATCCATTTATCATCTCCATTTTCCACAATAAGTTTAAATATACCCTTATACTTATGATTTTCATTACTATAAGAATTAACTTCGCTATCAATCATTCTTTTTATTTTTCCCACATCTACTTTAAAGTCACTATTAGTAATCTTATATTCTATTTGATAAAATAGTACAGTATTTTCATCAAATTTTGTGAAATTATTTCCTATAATATCAGAAATGACATTTAAATTTCTATGTAAGGTAAATTTTATTCCTTCAAAAAACTGATTACTAACATCCAAATTAAGAATATTAATTACTAAATATGCAATATTCGCCAATGACATTACTTTTTCATCGTTAATACATGAGCCATCTTTAAATTCTAAAGTTTCATTTTTTACTTCTCCCCAAACTCCATGAACTATTAAATTTCTTTTTTTTGTTAAATTTTTATACAACATATAAATGGCTTGAAATTCTTTATTTTCCAATGTATTTGGAAGATTAAATAAATTTCTATTATTATCAACTAGTTTAATTTTTTTAGCAAATTGCCATGGTACTTCATGACCATTATAATCTATTATAAACTCAATAAACATATCTATAATTTTAAAACTTGATGTGAAAATTAATGGTAGAAGATTTTTGTTGATAAAGCTATTAATCTTATTTCCCGCCAAACTATCGCTAAGATTCAATAAATGAGATTCATATTCATGATTTAAAAATGCAATACCGCCTCTTAATTTGACACCTGTATTAATAGATTTTATTGTTAATGATTCTTTAAGTAAAATTTTTTCATAACCAATACTTTCATTAAACTTTTCCAATGCTTTGTCTGCCATTCTCAAAACTCCTTTAAATACAAATTATTCTATAAATTATACTATCAATATTACTCCTTATTTTGGTAAATTTCAAATGTATTTTTAATATTGTAGACCTAATTGCTCTAATATGAAATTTTTAACTTCATCTTTATTTATCCCCCCAAATCCCGCATACAACTGAATCTTATATGTAGTAATGGTCATCTCCTTTTCTAACATCTCATTAATAGCCCATTTAATCTTTCTTATTCTATAACTCTCAATATCCTCTTTAACCTTTTCAATATATTCATGCGTCTTGACCAGTTTCTTATTATTGAACCACGTATTGAATCCTAATTTTCTTCTTATAGTGGATTTGCATATTCTTACAGGCTTACCCTCTTGATTTAGTAATTGTTCCACTGCCTTTTTGACCAATACTAAACATTCTGCATCTCTCTTTTCCCAATTAATTAAGTTAGATTTTTCTTTTTTCTTTTTAGGAGCTGGCGATACCTGTTCATACCATTCCCTATCATGTTTATAAATCCAAGTATGTATTCCTTTTGCTATTTTCTTTAATTCTGAACGTGTTGCATCTGGGTTATCTTTTATAATTTGTATCCATTTTTCTCTCATTTCATCTCTATCTAACTTTGGTATAGGTATATGATTTACCTTACGTTTTCCTATTACTTGTTTGCATTGAAATAAATGTTTTACTTCTACTCCAAGGAATTGCAACAATAACAAATGTCTTAATGGATTTCTATTCTTACCATTATGCCTTATAAATACTCTTAGCCAATTATATTCTTTTTCTATATCAATATCACTTTGAAGCAACTGCAAATACTCGTGAGAATAAAAATTTACAAATTCCCTCTGAAATTCTTTCATATATATGGCTCCTGATGAAGCTGTAAGACCTCTATCTCTTAATCTATCTATATAAAAATCAATTATAAAATCTAATTCTTTTCTCTCAACATCATTTCTCAATAAATAATTTACCTGTCTAATCAATTGTAGATTTAGCTCTTTAAATCTAGGATTTATAATTTTATTCTCCCCTATATCAACACATGTTTCCTCATATGCACAAGAATACTGAACTCTACAGTTAATTGGTGTTACATCACTATCCAATAGCTCACATTCATGTTCTAAGCAATAAAAAACTCCTGGAATCTGATGCAATCTTCTCCAATAACTTTCTCCATATTTTTTCATGTCCTCTTTGAAGCATATAGGACAAAACTTCAAATACTTATTCATTCTTATTTGGCTACTGCAAATTCCAACTTTATTAAAAAAACTATGCCCATTTGAAACAGACATAGCATCATAAATTTCTTTTGATTTATCTGGTGATAAAAAAGCTGTATAAAAGGGATACATCGTATGGTTTTTTATAATTATATCCTCTGTAATTTTTGAGGTATAGGGTAAATTACTTACAATACCACTTATATGTGGTGGAAAATATATAGATGTTAGTGTTACCTCTTTACCATATAAATCTTTTACCAATGCCTTAGTGCTAATAATTCCATTCATACGTCTATAACGGGATATAATATCATAAAGCAAAGAATCTTTATATAAAAGTGGAAAACAATTCATCAATTTATATCACCTACCTCTAGGAACTCTAAGTTATCTATTAATCCATTGCTAACAAACACTACATGAACAGTTAAATTCTTTTTTACTCCTTCATTTACAAGCACACGAATATCATCTTGCGGTAAATCCTCTACTTTTATTTTTTTATTCCTAGTCTTTGTTTTTACTGTTTGCTCAATATTTATTTCTTGCTTTTTATCTATCTTATTTTCTTTGACTATAGTTCTTCTATTAATAGATGGTCTTATCTGGTCTTTGGGTACTATTATATTTCCTACTTCTTCAATCCTTCTAATATCTTCATACTGCATTATTTTATAAGGGTTTTTCGAGCGAATAGCTGCTAACATAGGTTTCATAAGTCTAAACTCTTCATCCGCCACTTTCTCAATTAATTCTGAAGTAAGCTCTTCTTTTCCTATACTTATAGCCTTATATTGAGAATTTACTAATAGCTTCACTATTAGGTCTGATATTCCTTGAGTTTTCTCATATATCAAATTTGTTATTTCATCAGTTAATTTAGTCTCTTTTCTTACCCATTGATATTTCCATATACCATTTAAAAATAATCTAAACTCCTTATCATTGTTCATATTATTCCATATGACCTCACCATTACCCGTAACTCTTCTAGCAATCCTCAACTCAAACTATTGATAAGAGTGACGAAATAATTCATTATCTGTGATACATTCTTTGATAAGTTTTGTAATTCATCTATGATAAGCATTCCTAAATTCACACTTTGTGCAGCCTTACCCATAAGTGGCATCATTGCATCCACCGAAAGATTTCTAGATACATACCTCTTAAAATTCTCTGTTCCTAATAATTCATCGATTTTCATAAAGAATTGAAGAGTTAAAGCCTTCAGACTTGAATTATGTGGTGCTTCCAATTTAAGCCACGTCAATTGCATATTATTAAAATGTTGCTCCTTGTAATAGTTATGGCAAATGATTTGAGGGATATGGCTTAAAATACGATTCACAGTTGTTGTCTTTCCCATGCCAGAAAATCCAATAACAAGACCAGAGCTTGCCGTCGTTCTAAAATTCATATTATTGCTTATCTCATATTTCTTATTTATAAGAGATTCCCCAGTTTCATTCACATATCTTTTGTAATTTTTATCATAAGGATTTCTTGCAATATAACCTTGCCTAATAAGAGAATTCACCATATTCCATATCTCTATATGCCTTGGTAACGGCTGAAATACTTTATATAATCTTTGTATAATATGAAGTCGTATCGTAGCATCTAATTCTTTTTCTTCTTTTTTCATTGTTGGTGTCAACATGAGCTTTCTTATAATTTCTTCTTTCTTGTATAAAGGAGGTAATGCTTGAATAAAAGGATTATTATTATACTCTTCAATTTCTGACTCTTTATAAACTGCTTCTATTGCCTCCATCCCATTGGGCAAATATATTTTTTTATCCATTTACTCACCTTATTTCTTCTTGTATTTGTGTAAATATATCAAATTCATCATATTCTTTTTCAATTGTTCCTTCACTTATAATATTCTTAGATTCTTCCCCTATTACAATAGCTTCTTTATATAATTCCTTTTCTATCTTATTATTTTCTGTAATACCTTTAAGTCTTTGTGATTTTGATAAAGTATCATCTTTTTGAATTTCAGCCTTCTCTCTTGCCTTCCCAACAATTTCTTCTATTTCACCATATAATTTAATTTTATGCTGAAGCTCTTTCTCTTTACTTTTTGTCTCCATCTCCTTCTCATGTTGCTGAAACTCATCATATTCATCCATGCTCAAACCTTTATATTTACTCAAATGCTCTAATAGGGATAGGGTTTTATAGTTTCTCCCTTCTTCATCTAAAACATATATATTGGTTAAATCACGAGGGTCATATGCCACTTTTATTTTCCAGCTTCCACTACTTCGTGCCTTCTGAAACCACCCATCCTTTAGTGCATATTCACATGCATACAACATTTTCTTAAAAGCTACTCCTCTAGAACTGACCGTTGCCTCTTCTCTTGGAAGTAAATTTAGTTTAATAATATTTTCTGGAAATTTCCTTAACATGCCCTTTTTATTCTCAATTCCATATTTCCATATTTTAATCGGTATCTTCTCTATACTTTCCTCAACAACCATATCGTCAATAATATAATTACTTAAAACATGGTGATTATTATGAAAAAGTACACACTTTATCACTATTTTAGTGAATTCCTTTAGAGTTAGATTGGCTTGTAATCGATAATCCTTTTCTCCTCTCCCTACTTTATTGATACCATTTGTAACTGCTCCATCAACGAATGGTTTTAATTTTAAATTGATGGAACCAAAGGACCTTTCGATGATGCCTTTGTAATCAGCTCTATAAGGAGGACTATTTTGAATAATTATTCCTAAATTCTCTATTGCTTGCTCAATTTGACCATTTACTAATTCTCCTCTATCAGCCAAAATACGCAAAGGTATTGCATTAGGCCATTCTTCCTCATCTATATCTATTCCATATTTTGAGCAGTACTCTTTTTTACTTGTCATGCTATTTATTAATGCCATCATTGCTCCTGTATATGAGTTGAAAGATTCTAAAGTTACATGAACACCAACAATGCCTCTTGAATATACATCTATTACAAAATATAAAACAGGACGAGATATTATCAAATTTCTATCAAGGGAACTTACCAAGTAAATATCTGCAATAGTACTATCTATCTGATATAAACTCCCTGGACCAAATTCAGCATCCGTTATTGAATTACCAATTATACTTCTATAATTCTGATAATATATTCTATCCCCTTGCCTCTTCATTACTTCTTTTTTACTATCATTAAACTTCTTGAACCAATAGTAAAATTGATGATAAGTTGGTATTTTAGAGCTATCTTCTAAAATAGGAACTTTCACACCATTTTGAATAGCATAATCCTTGACAAAATAATCTTTTATAATTAGTTCATATGTTGTTTTTATGCTATTTCTTCTGTCGTTATAGTAGTATTTATTTAATCCAGTTTTAAATATTTTCTTCATATTATTATCCACATTTACCCCTGTATTTGTTCCAATAATTATTGGTCTTCCTCTCTTATTTGCTGATATACTTCTTTCTTTCCCTCTACCTCCACAATTAAGATATTTAGGTAATAAACTGTTTTTTGTCTTTCCACCTTTCCAAAATCGAATCAAATAATTTTTTATAGTGTTCTCACTTATATCATAACGAGTAGCTGCTTCTTTAATAACAGGTGTTCTATATTTGCTAATATAGAGGTTTTTCTCTTCTAGCTTATTACTTAACACATACTGCACAACTTCCCAAATTTCATCTCTTTTTTGTAATTCTAATGGTTTTATCTCTTCCTCTATAATCAATGGAGTATAATCATCACCTTCTAAGATGCTTGCACATTCTTGCTTTAAATCCTTTTCCAATTGTTCTATTTTGTTAATATACGGCCATCTATTTACATCCATACTGATAAGAATACTAACTTGAGCTAAATTATCTATATATAAAATTCTTGCAATTTTACCATTTGTATATTTAATTAATGCATTTTCATAAATCATTCTCTCCCTCCTTTACGCATACCCTATGACTATATCTTCTACTGTAGAATTTAAATCTACTTTTAACCTCATATCAATATTAATTGTTCTTTTGGCTATCAAATATCTGAATAAATATAGTCCTGTCCCATCTTCTAGTTCTTTGATACGGTCAAATTCCTTTAATAAGTCTTTTAATCGAATATGGCTATTATTTTGTAAAAAAGAATATAATTCATTTGATAAAGTATAAATGTCTAATCCACTATCTTTTTCATTAATTACCGTTTCTCTAACCCATTCAATATTCTTACAAAATTGTCTGTTTAGCTCTTTGTTCGTTATGACTTTAAAGTCAATTCCTTTTGCATGCCAATATCGTCTTTCTATCTCCAGTTTTTCAATGATAGTTTTTCTATTAAATTCAGAGCAGTTTTTTACAGCTCTCGCAATATATTTTGTTGAACCTCCGTCTTTTAGTGTTAATAAAAAATTTGTGGTCAATACAAAATACTCACCACTCTTTGAATCCTTAAACTTATCAAATCTTAAAGTCTCTTTATCATCAATTACATTAAAAATATCAATTAGGGGGTAACTCTCCCTTATATCAATAACCTTAGGACTGAATTCAAATAGTAAGAATGCTCTTAACTGATTATCAGAATGTAGATGGTGGATTCTATTGCTTTTGATTCCATATATTCTACTTGCTCTACCTTTTGAGGAAAATTCATTTATCTTTGTCCAAAGAATATAACTAGAACCTTCTCCCTTTCCTCGATTTTCTTGATTATATTTTCTTAGGTCTTTCTTGCTAAAATTCAAATTTCCTCTCCCTTTCATGCTTTTACTTCTTACATTTTTTATTACGTTTATATGCCCACCAAAGAATTATAATTCCATATGTAATTGCTAGGAACCATATAATCGGACTCATTACTATTAAAGATATCAGCATAATAAACGTAAGAATATGCAATGGATTTGATATATCAATTGTTATATAAATTTTGTTTCTCTTTTTATCATCTTTAAAGTACTTATTTTCAATGTAGATGTTAAAAACTATTAGAGCGATGCTACAAGCACAATTAACAAAATAGGCTAACTCGCTCATGATTAATCACCTCATTTCTTCACAGATAAAACAAAAGATGCCTTTCCATATCTGCAAATTAGTCACTTTTTTTAAAGTAATAATTGCATCTATGAAAAGACACCTCTATATTCAAATTATTTTATTATAAATTGATATAACTTTATTATACCGCTTCAAAATGTATTTTTGTAGCCTTTACCTAAAACACTATAAATCTTCTGCCATTGCATATAATATATTTATTATATAGTCTGCTAACATCTCTATATCATTTAAATTAGGACGACTGCCAGAATCATGGGAATAATCATTCATTATCCATCTTTTTTTCTGTTCAATTAACTTATCCATATTGGTGTTATTTTTTTTAACATCTTGTTCAAGCTGATTTAATGTTTTCTTTCTATAATTAGCAGTTGTAATATAATTACTATTTAGGTTAATATTATAGAACTTTAATGCTCTCTCCAATAGAACTCTCAATGAATTTCCCATATTACTAATTTTCATATAATCATATTTATTTGTGTTCTTAGCATCACTTTTTATTGATTCTACCTGTTCTTCAATATCTATTAAATTCATAAATCTAAGAAAATCTGTTGTATATTCAATATTAGGACCTGGTTTGCGAGTTAAAACCACACTAAAAAAAGGCATATCATTTATAATACATTGATAAACTTTATTGTTCTTAATATATCTCAATTCTGAAAAAAAGTCAGCACTACTTGATACAATCGGATGATTATTCGGAAGTCCTAAACTCCTTCTTATATCTCTATGTTCCATTCTGAACATTTTAATAACTATATATTCTCTTCCATCCATATTAACTACTTTTATTTTTTCAATCTGTCCTCCCAAATATATATAATGTGCTTGAAAAATATCAATTACCTCATCCATATTTTGTATATCATAATTTTTCCAATATAATTTAAAAAATCCATTTTTCTCTTCAATATGTATTATTTCATCGAAAAAATAGAATGAAAGTAAGTCCGCTACAACTTGATTATTATTTTTAGAAATATAAAGCTCTAGAATTTTTTTAATATCTGCATAATCTCTATATTCAATCATACCCATAACACTTATTCCCCCTAGATTATATTCATTACAAATAAAACTAAATAATGCAAAGTTTCATTTTACTATTCTTATAGTTCATCACTTTGGTATTAATATTTTAACATCTTTATCTATACTTACAAATATAAAATAAATATTTAAATTTTGTAGTAACCATCTCTTTATCTGTTTACATTGATTATAATATTGAGGAATATCTGTTACTGCTATGGCATATATCGCATCATCTTCTTCCATTCTCTGAAGCAACTGTCCTAAGCAGGGCACCCTACCGCTTATTTAAGTGGTAAACTTCTTCTATGAAAAGACCCCTCTATATCTATATTATTTTTTTATTGGATATAACTTTATTATACCGCTTATTTCCATAAATCAGCACTAATTATTGTAATTACCACACTCTGGAACTTATATATATTTTTTAATTATCAATACTTTGGGTTATA
This sequence comes from Anaeromicrobium sp., assembly GCF_025210435.1. GTDB lineage: Bacteria > Bacillota > Clostridia > Peptostreptococcales > Thermotaleaceae > Anaeromicrobium. The sequence goes on along the minus strand of NZ_JAOART010000142.1, from coordinate 44,318 downwards.
TAGTATAACTTAAATTCGCTCCTTAATCTCTTCAATCAAATAAATATCTTTGCTGCTCACATCTATTCCATCTTTAAGTCGTATAATTGGGTTATCATGTCCATCCCAATTTGAATACATATCTTTAATCAAAAAATATAATAAATATCTGTATATCAGAAATACTTTTCTTTTATAATTTAAATATTTATTATTATCAAATGTAAGATTATTTACATCTACCCAAAAAGTCACTTTAAAAGTTTTATTTTGATATTGCCAATCGTTTATTAATTCATTCTTTTTTATTACTCTAGCAATATTTTCAAGTATCTCTGGATAATATTGAATATGTCTTACATTTCCATTTGATTCAAGCTCTTTATTGAATAAGAATCCATTGACACATTTATCTGGCCCATAAAAACTATTTCCTTCAAACCTTCTTGAAATCATTCTAGCTGTTGGTCCATTTGACTTATTATAATAATCACTAAAATCAACTAGTATTCCATCATTATATATTCTTAAAATTCCTTTATATTTTTTAAATATAATATTATGCTTAGCAAAATGTTTTTGTAGCGTCGTTGATTCAGTTAATACATTAAATAAATTTCTTATTGGATTATTCTCTAATTCTTTTTTATTTTTTCTAGTTGTTAAATGTGAAATAGTTATTTTATCAATATAAACATCTTCTACACTTTTAATAGAATCACTGGATTTACTTATAATATAATTTATAAATTTTTGCACATTTATTTCTTTCACACTGTCTACACATAATAGTTCTCTTAAATTAGAGTAAATATACTCCTCAACAACGCCTTTATTTATACCGAAATTATCCACAAATGACTGATATATATTATTGCTATCTATCTTCACAATATTTTTCATTTAGATATCCTTTCCATTATGTTCAATTATACATACTCATGTATTTAAATAAAAAATTATAATTTCATATACGCAAACTCCTATTTCCAATCCAATTCACTAGTATTTTTTCTAAATTCATCTAACTCCTCTAACTTTTTTACAAACCATTCCTGTATTTCGGCTAGCTGATTTTCACTAGATATAAATTTAGAAAGTGGTTCTTTAAACCATGCATTACTTCCATCATTACCTACATATATACAATCAAAAACACTATCATCATCTTCTATAATTTCATTAAACTTACTACAATTATCATTGTTTTTTTTACACTTTATACCTACCATCAAATTAGGGATTATTTTTCCCTCATTTGCCGAAATAGAGAATCCCACATATACTTCCGAATATCCTTGTCCAAATACTTGTTCTACCCATAACCAACAACCATTACTCTCATTAATCTGTTTTACAGTAGATGTCTGTTTTGATACTCCAAAACTATCTGCCAACATACTTCTTACATTATCAAAGCATTCATTTATTTTTGAAAAGGTATAATTAACATTACTTAAAACTATCATATCTTGAAAGTTAAACTCTCCTGCACTAGACATTTCCTCACTCCTCATAAAATCTAAAAATTGTCTAACTATTTTGTTATCTTCATATCTTTTTAAAAATTTATAGACATTCATCCATCTGAACTGCTTAAAATCTATATTGGTAATGTTTTTTTATCATAATATTTGGTGCAATATCTCAAATAAACACTCTTGTTTTCCTCTTTCAGTATATTGTCAAGAATCTTGCCATATCTTTCTAGCTGTCTATCACCTTCTGTAGAATTGACCTTATTTTCAATGAAACAGATTGTATAATCATTTTCCAATACAATATCAACTATGCAATCAGTATCATTTTTTAAATAAAATTTTCTTTGAGACTGTACTCGAAAATTATCTCCTGCAATTTCTAATACATTATTTACAAAATCATTAAGTATATTAGGATTTTCTTGAAGCAAGCCTACTAAAATCTCTGTAGTATAATCTTCTAATGGTGTTTTCCCAGAATCTTTATTTTTTCTATATAACCTTAATAGTCTATTATAAATATTACCGATAGCTTTCTTCCCCCTTTTAAAATTTCAGATGAATTTTAGATTTTTATTTTTATCACATAACTCCAATTAATACAATTTTTCTAAATTCTGTTATATGTTCAACTCTCAAAACCTTCTTATTTTCTATTCTTGTTAATATATTCTTCATATTCTTCAAAAGTATTACAGTTTCTCCATGCTTCATAATCTAAAATATCATGCGGATAACTATTTAAAACATTTCTTCTAGCATTAGAATATGCTTCTTCCTTAAATATTTTCCATAGTGTTCCATCTAATCTATATTTCGCTCTAGTCACATCATCAATAAAGTCTATATAAAAAATAATTTCATCATTTCTTAATGAATAAAGTACATTTTCAAATTGGGAAATTAATTCTAAATTTTCAATTCTATTATTTTCTTTATTGCCATCTAAATGATTTATTACATTTACATCATCCCATATCCCATAATGTAAAAAATATATTATTTTATGAGCAAAAGTTCTATACTTAATTCCTTCAATTGTACTCCAAAAATGAATGTAACCTCTTTGATGTTTTCCTCCATATTTTTTATAAATACAATTATTTCTGATAATTATTTCTTTATTATCATATTTTTCTTTTATAGTTGAAAGCACTTTTGAAGTCACTTTTCTAGACCTCGAAATCCAAATACCATCTTCTAAGAACTTTATAATTTTTTTGGTCATTATAGAATATCCTTTACCATCAACTGTTATAGAGTAATAATTCGCATATTTTTTATATATTCTGCCCTCTTGAATAATAAATTTTCCTTCATCAAAATAGTCTTTCACAATTTTTAATGCTTTAGAAGTAAATTTAGCCATTATATCACCTTTTATAAGTTTTTTCTATAAAATTCTTATATATATATTGTAATCTAATAAACTAAATTTTTCCATAATTTCATAACAAATTTACCTTCAAATGTATATATAAAGATAAAAAAGGGGCTAGATTCAAGGCTTAAACCATGATTCTTTCCCCTTAATAATTCTATTCATATTTCCATTTTTACTTCCATTTTTTGCCCCTATATCAGACAAACTCTTTCATTACAAAACTTTATTTTAAAAATGCAAAGAGTTTATTTTAAAATGAAAGGGTTTGTTTTACTTAGACAACGCCTTCTCTATCCTCACTACTGTCTCAACATGAGGCGTATGAGGGAACATGTCCATGCATCTCACCTTCTTAACCTTATATCCATACTCCTGCATATCAGCCAAATTCTCGGCTAGTGACTTTGGATTGCAAGATACATACACAATCTCCTTACACTTATACCTTAATATCTTCTTAAGTGCCTTTGGATTAATACCTACCCTTGGTGGGTCTACAATAATAACCTCTGGCTTTTTAGCCAATTCATCTAACTTCTCAAATACATCCCCAGCTATAAATTGACAATTAGTAAGTCCATTTAACTTGGCATTTTCATTAGCAGCTTCAACTGCTTCCTCAATAAGTTCTATACCATATACTTCTTTAGAACGAGTTGATGCGATCTGTCCTATAGTTCCTGTTCCGCAATATAGGTCATATACAACCTTGTCCTTTGCATCTCCCATATAGTCCATAGCTATAGAGTATAGTTTTTCCGCTCCAAGTGGATTTGTTTGGAAGAATGAAAAGGCTGATATTTTAAACTTAAGACCTAATATTTCTTCGTAGAAATAGTCTCTTCCATATAATATTTCTAATTTTTCATTAGTTACACAATCAGATAAGTTGTCATTAAAAGTATGTAAATATCCAACTAACTTACCATCTAAATCTAAATTCTTAGTCATTTCAACTAATTGACTCATATCCATATCCATTTGAGTTGAAGTAACTAAATTTACTAATATCTCTTTAGTTCCTTTAGCTTTTCTAACAATAAAGTGTCTCAAAAATCCTTGGTGAGTTTTAGCATTGTAGTGTGGAACTTGTCTTTCTCTAAAATAATCTAGAGCTGTCTTTAATATCTTATTAAAATCATCGTCTACTAATTTACACTGATCTACCGTTACTACAGATTGGAAAGATCCTCTTTTGTGCATTCCAAGATTTAGTATACCACCCTTTGTTTCATCTCCAAAGGAATACTCCATCTTATTTCTATATTCATAGACTTCAGGACTTTTTTCTATTCCTTCAAATTCATATCCTTTTACTCCCGCATCATCAAGAAGCTTTTTAACTAGCTTTTCCTTTAATTTTACTTGGTCATCATACTCAACCGTTTGGTTAGCACATCCACCACATAGACCAAAGTGAGGACAAAAAGAATCCCTTTCATTTTCAGACCTACTTATAACTTCTAACAGTTTTCCCTCTGCATATTCTTTTCTTACCTTTTTAATATATACCTTTACAACTTGGCCTACGATACCATTTTTTACATATATTTTCTTACCTTCGTAATAACCGATTCCCTTTGAAGGAAATTCTACTTCTTCAATTTTTATTTCAATTATGGATTTCTTTTTCATATTATTCTCCTTTTAACTGATCTTCATATCTATAAATTTTTCAATCCTAATCTTTCCCTGTACAGTAACTTGCCTACAAGGGAAAATATATTGAAAATTTTTGGAACCCGGGAACGTCACAACATCCTATGCTACTTGAACATGACTCATGAACCTATCTACGAAGATTCACACTTTCGCTTGTGACAAGGACTTCAATGGAAAAAATTTCAATATATTTTCCTGAAGTAGGCCCACATACATTTATATTGGATATAGTTTTCCCAATTTATCATTATTAAAGCCGAGCTTTTAAGCTCGACTTTTAAGCAATTTCATGGTATCCATTTAAATATCTATCTGCATCCTTCATAATGTCCTCTTTAAAAGGTAGTGAAGTTTCATCTGCTATGGCAAATACTTTCATACCTGCACTTTTAGCTGCCAATACACCTGCGTGGGTATCTTCAAAGGCAAGGCAGTTTTGTGGATCTACACCTAAATCCTCTGCAACCTTTAAATATATGTGAGGATGGGGCTTTCCCTTTTCAACTTCACATGAAGTTCTTATAATCTCAAAATAATCATGTATTTCGTTATTTTTAAGAACTGCATCCACTAATTCCCTTGTATTACTTGTGGCAACACCAAGTTTTAGTTCATTATCTTTTATATTATCTAAAAGTTCCTTTACCCCTTCTTTCAATAGAATCTTCTCAGCATAAAATTCCCTAGTCATATCTAGCCAATCAGCCTTTATCTGTTCTATGGAATCCTCTAGATTAAAAGTATCCTTAAAATATAGGGCAACTTCCGTATAGCTCATACCCTCTATATCCTTTTGCAACTTTAAGTGATCTATACTATCCACATCCACATTCTTTCTTTTTAAATATTCTATATCAATATCTAGCCATATCCACATGGAATCTACTAAGGTTCCATCTAAGTCAAATATTACAGCTTCAATGTTATTAAACACTTCCTACCACCTACTTTCAACTTATCTATCGAAAATAGATTATCATATATATATCATATATGCAAACCTTAATACGATATTTTTCGATAAAATGCGCTAGCTCATTTATCCCCTGACACTTATAGGTCCATAGGAATCTTTATCATAATTTAATAATAATAATGTTAACATTTCCACATGACGCTTTTCATCCCTTATTACCCCTTCTAATGCTTTCCTCACTTTTGGTATATTTACCATCGATAAGTGCTTTTCATATAATAATATGGCCTCACATTCTCCCTTTATATCTTCCCTAATCATATTTAATAAGGAATCATCTTGTCTAAGTATACACTTTTTAGTACTTCCCTTTTTCACATGAAGTTTTTCTTTTACACTTAAATACTCTTCATATTCTACTAGATCATATTCTCTTATCAAATCTAAAAATATTCCGTAATGAATCTTCTCTCTTTTTAAAATATATGACCAAACCCTATTAAACTCTGGATTTGCACTTTGAGCCATATGTCTTTCATATGCATCAATAGCTACTATCTCCCCTACCAATCCTTCCCTTAATAGGCTACACATATTTAAGGGTAACTTCTGTGGTATTCCATTTGTAGTATAACTCATAGAAAAATCCCCCTTCATACTATTATTCAAATCCAATTACATATTTTCATATTAATTGTCCCTTATTAATAAATACAAACTAATCATTTAGTTTATTCCATTACATTAAAAAAGAGAACTTTAAAAGTTCCCTATCTATATGGTTTCATCATGATAATTACTTCTGATATTTGCTATCTAATATCTTAATGTTTTGGATGAAGTCTATATTGATCAAATCTATTTTCCCTTTTCCTTCAACCTTAATCCAATTATCCACCACTTCAATAATTTTTACTTTTTGGAACTTAGGACCGAAGGAACCAGATGATATATTACAAACCTTACCTATATAACTTTTAATTAAGTCATTTGACATTTTAACGCCTCTTTTCTTCTTTTGCTTAATTTTAGCAGTAATAATTCTATGTTCAGATGGTATTAAAATAAATAGTACTACAAACATTGGTAAATATATAGATATCCATATTGCAGGATTCAAAATTATCATCACCTTTAAAAAAATTATGGATCATTTAATATTGTCATTAACTTTTATTTATTCTTATTGCGTTATTCAGTCTAAAGTTTATACATATGTGCATAACACCTCATTTTCATATTCCGTCAAAGTAATAATTAGCAATAGTAATATTATTGTTATTTTTTCTAATATCTGCTTCTATTAAATCTAATATATAGTGACATAGCAATCATTACTAATATTGCAGGTAATGCTCTATATGTTAATGCCCATTTTAAACCTCTTACATCATCTTCTTTTCCGTGCTTAAATGCTGAGGCAAATAAAGATATTAGGGACAGGCAGATAAAAATAGGTACAGCAACTTCAAAAACATGTAAATACATTTCATAACTCTTAAAGTATAGATGAATAACCTCCTTCACTGTAGCTAAAATCAATCCAATGGCACCTAAAACCCAAAAGCATAAAAATAATAAAGGTGATTTTCCTATCATACTTACAATAGAAGTAAATATGAATAATAACTCTAATATACTTAGTATAAGTATATTACCTATACTCCATTCTGATCTGACTACTACATATGCTACTAGCATTGTATAAACACACTAGATCTTTTAGGACATGGTAACACAGATTTACACATGATTATTCTCCTTTGTTAGTTAATATTGTTAAATAGTATAAGCTCTACATAATATATATTCTTTAATAGTTGTCATCTGTCAATTCACTTACTGAATTATAGCAATGTTATTTAAAATTATTATCTACATTATTCATTCCTTTGATTCTATCTTAACTATTTAATCTGTTTTCTTTACACTGAAAAAGGGAACTTAAAAAGTTCCCTTATCTATAATAATCTATAGTATTGTATTCTAATTCATCATCCTTATAATATTCCTTTAAAGCATCTAAATAACTCTTAAAGGTATATACATTAGTAAATGTAGGTATCTTGTATTGATGTGCCATACTTCTTATGATGAAACCCCTTTTACTTTTATCCTTTCCCTTATTAGGAGTATTCAGGACAATATTTATTTCTCCCTTATCCATTAATTTTTTAATTTCTTCAGGAGTATTAGCATTCATTTTATTTACCTTTAGACCCTTTTCCTTATAATACTCATAGGTTCCTTCTGTACAGAATATTTTAAATCCTAACTTTGCAAAATTTAGTAGTGGATAATAGGCTTCTTCTCTGCTTCTTTTATTTAGAGAAACTAATATTTTCCCATATTTAGGAAAATCATATAAGGCTCCTTTAAATGCTTTTATTAAGGCCTTTTCATAGGTCTTATCTACACCTAATACTTCTCCTGTTGATTTCATTTCAGGAGTTAGGGCCACATCCACATTGTCTAACTTTTGGAAAGAGAATACGGGCATCTTTACAGCATACATATCTCTATCTGGGAGTAGTCCAATTCCATAGGATAATTTCTTAAGGCTTTTACCTAATATGATTTTAATGGCTAAATCTATCATAGGTACATTAGTAACCTTACTTAAAATAGGTACTGTTCTTGAAGCCCTTGGATTTACTTCTATTATATATACTAACTCATCTTTAATTACAAATTGAATATTCATAAGACCTACTACTCCTAGGGCCTTTCCAATTTTCTTTGAATATTCAACTATGGTATCCTTTACCTTTGAGGAAATATTCATGGCAGGATATACACTTATACTATCTCCTGAATGAACTCCTGTAGGCTCTATATGTTCCATTATTCCTGGAATTAAAATATCCTTTCCGTCACAAATGGCATCTATTTCCACTTCCTTACCTTCTATATATTGGTCGATTAATATTTTGTAGTCCTTACTTACCTCACTTGCTTCCTTCATATATTCACATAATTGTTCTTCATTTCTTATAATATCCATACAGCGGCCCCCAATTACGAAGGATGGTCTTATGATTAATGGATATCCTATTTCTTTAGCAACCCCTTTAGCTTCTTCTATATTACTAAGGGCAGAACCCTTTGGTTGAGGAATTTGTAATTTTTCTAATAATTGTCCAAAATAATGTCTGTCCTCTGCCACATTTATGGACTCTACAGAAGTTCCTAATATATTTACTCCCCTTTTCATAAGCCCATTGGCTAGATTTATGGAAGTCTGCCCTCCAAATTGAAGTATTACTCCCTTTGGTTTCTCCTTTTTTATAACGTTTAAAACGTCTTCAATAAATAGGGGCTCAAAGTATAATTTATCAGCCACATCAAAATCTGTACTAACAGTCTCTGGGTTGTTATTTATCATTATGGCTTCATATGCACAATCCTTTATGGCCTTTACAGAATGTACTGAACAATAATCAAATTCTATTCCCTGACCAATTCTTATGGCCCCAGAACCTACTACTATGATCTTTTCCTTTTCTGTTATTATGTTATCATCTTCCTTATCATAGGTTGAATAATAGTATGGTGTATCTGATTTAAATTCAGCAGAACAAGTATCTACCATTTTATATACAGGATAAATATCATGGGCTCGTCTTAATATGTCTATAGTATATGCCTTCTCCCCAGTAAGGTTCATGATCTCCTTATCCGTAAATCCCATCTCCTGGGCCTTTTTTAATAGATGTAATTCTAATCCTGATGCCTTTAATTTATTTTCAATCTGAATAATATTATCTATTTTATATAAAAACCATTTATCAATCTTTGTAATATGATTTATAGATTCTATACTCATGTTTCTTCTTAAGGCTTCTCCTAAGGCAAATATTCTCTCATCCGTTGGATTTTCTAGTTCTTTTATTAATTCTGTTTCATCCATAATTTCAAATTTCTTTCTACGAAGGGCTGTGTCCTCTCCTTCTAATGATGCAACTGCCTTAAGTAGGCTACTTTCAAAATTTCTATCTATGGCCATAACCTCACCTGTGGCCTTCATTTGAGTTCCTAGTCTTCTATCGGCATAGGAAAATTTATCAAAGGGCCATTTAGGCATTTTAGTGACCACATAATCAAGACTAGGTTCAAAGGCTGCCTTAGTAGTTTTAGTAACATAATTAGGTATTTCATGTAAATCATATCCTATGGCTATTTTAGCTGCAATTTTAGCTATTGGATAGGCCGTTGCCTTTGATGCTAAGGCGGATGATCTACTTACCCTCGGATTTACTTCTATTACCACATAATCAGAAGATTTAGGATCTAGGGCAAATTGAACATTGCATCCTCCCTCAATTTTTAGGGACTTAATAATCTTTATGGACGACTTTCTGAGCATGTGATATTCCTTATCAGATAAGGTCTGGGATGGGGCTACTACTATACTATCTCCCGTGTGTATTCCTACAGGATCCATATTTTCCATATTACAAACTACAATGGCCGTATCATTACTATCTCTCATTACTTCATACTCTATTTCTTTCCATCCATAAACACTTTTTTCAAGTAGAACCTGACCTATTTTACTATGAAGTATTCCCTTTTTTATAGTATCCTTTAATTCATCCATGTTATGGGCTATTCCACCACCCGTTCCTCCTAGTGTATAGGCAGGTCTTACTATTATGGGAAATCCAATTTTCTCTACAAAGTCTATAGCGTCATCTATGGAACTTATTATTTTACTCGGACATATGGGCTCATCTATATCCTTCATAAGCTTTTTAAATAACTCCCTATCTTCTGCCTTTTTTATACTCTCTAGTGAAGTTCCAAGTAACTTCACATTATATTTATTTAATATATCTTGCTCCACTAACTCTACCGCTAAGTTAAGGGCCGTTTGCCCACCTAAAGTAGGAATTAAACCCTGGGGCTTTTCTTTTTTTATTATTTCCTCTATTACATCCACAGTAAGTGGTTCTATATACACTTTATCAGCCACATTCTCATCAGTCATAATGGTGGCTGGATTACTATTTATTAATACAACGTGAATATTTTCTTCCTTCAGGGCCTTACAAGCCTGAGTCCCCGCATAATCAAACTCAGCCCCTTGCCCTATAACTATAGGCCCTGAACCTATTACAACAACCTTTTTTAGTTCTTCCTTCTTAGGCATAATACATCACCCCTTTTGTTATTTTTATGTGTAGACATACTACCGACTTTTAAACCCAATAAACTATATCAACGTGGTAGGTTCACAAACCTCTAGTTTAAATATAACTCTACACAAGATTCTTAATTTCATCTATCCATTCTTTAATTATCACATTTCCATCTACAGGACCTGGCCCTGCCTCTGGATGAAACTGAACTGATTTTATATATTTATCCTTAACCATAAATCCTTCTATAGTATGATCATTCAAATTCTTATAAGTAATCTCCATCTCACTAGTTAAACTATCCTCATCCACGGCATAACCATGGTTTTGACTAGTTATAATAACCTTATTATTAAGTAAGTTCATAACAGGATGGTTACTTCCCCTGTGGCCATACTTTAGTTTATAAGTATCTGCCCCTAGGGCCAAAGCTAATAGTTGATGACCTAGGCATATCCCATATAGGGGGATTTTCCCTATGAGATTTTTTATATTATCTATTACATAATCTAAGTCTTTAGGATCTCCAGGACCATTAGATAAAAACAATCCATCTAAATGATCCTTTAAAATTTCATTGGCCTTCGTATTGTGAGGATATATAGTCACATTACATCCATTTCCCACAAGCTCATCTACGATAGATTTTTTAACTCCAAAATCCATAATACCAACATTTATCTTATTATTTTTATTCTCAATTATTTTCTTATCCTTAATAGAAACCTTACATACTATATCCTTGGGAAAAGTGTAATTATCTAGTTGTTCCTTCATAAAGGAGCTAATAGTTTCTGTAGTTATTAAACACTTCATAACACCCTTTTCTCTTATTTTTTTAGTGAGCATTCTAGTATCCACATTACTAACTCCAATAATATTGTTTTCTTCTAAATACTCATATAAATTCTTTATACTTCTATAATTGCTTGGATGATTAATATATTCCTTAACAACTAGGGCCTTAGGTTGGATTTTTTCTGATTCCTTATCCTCTAGGTTTATGCCATAATTCCCTATTAATGGATAGGTCATGACTACTACTTGACCTCCATAGGATGGGTCCGTAAGAATCTCTTCATATCCAGTCATTCCCGTATTAAAAACTATCTCACCTACAATAGTCTTTTTACTTCCAAAGGAAATACCTTCTAAAATAGTTCCATCTTCTAGTAAAATACTAGCCGTCATCCTTCATCCCTCCTAACACATCTTTTAATATTCCTATTCCCTCATAAATATGTTCCTTCTCTATAATGAGAGGTGGAACTATTCTTATGACCTTCTCTCCAGCTCCCACTAACAATAATCCCTTATCCTTACAATTATCTATAATTCCACCTACTGGTATATTAAATTCCACACCTAACATATAACCAAGGCCCCTAATAGAGCTTATTAAATCATTATCTTTTTTTAGTTTTTCTAATTCATCATATAGCAATTTAGAATTTTCTCTTATAATATTTAACATATCTTCACGTGATAATTTCTCTATTACTACCTTTCCTGCACTTGTAGCAAGTGGATTTCCTCCAAAGGTACATCCATGATCTCCTGGAGTAAAGGCACTAGCTATTTTTTCCTTAGCCATAATGGCCCCTATGGGAAATCCTCCTCCTAGGCCCTTTGCCATACAGATTATATCTGGACATATATTAAAATATTCATAGGCAAACAAATATCCTGTTCTACCTATTCCACATTGAACCTCATCATATATTAAAACTATATCTTCCTTAGTACATAGTTCTCTTAAATCTTGTAAAAACTCCTTTGTGGCCACATGGATACCACCTTCTCCTTGAATTGGTTCAACTATTATGGCACAGGTATTCTTATTTACTAATTTTTTTACACTTTCAAAATCATTAAACTCTCCAAATTTTATATTAGGTATGAGGGGCTTAAAGGAATTTTGATATTTCCCCTGGCCTGTAACACTTAAGGCTCCTAATGTTCTTCCATGGAAAGAATTTTTCATGGCTATAATTTCATTTTTACCATCTTTAAGTCCATATTTTCTACTAAGTTTAATGGCAGCCTCCACCGCCTCTGTGCCACTATTTACAAAAAATACTTTCTCAAATTCACTTTTACTCACAAGGGCTTTAGCTAGTTCAATGGATGGTTTATTCCAATAGATATTGGAACAATGGTGTATCTTATTTAATTGTTCTACTATACTATCCATCCATTCTTTGTCCTTATATCCTAATGAATTAACTGCCACTCCCGATACAAAATCTAGATACTTATTTCCATTCATATCCCATAGGTAGACCCCATGTCCATGATCTATGACTAAATCCTTTTGCTTATATACATTCATAAATAGATTCTTACCTTGGTGAATCCAATTTTTCTCCACTCTTATGCCTCCCTTTGTACTTTTTAAACTACTACAGTTCTCTTGACTTTTTCGTTAAAAAACAAGTCCCTTACGGAGTTTTTCTTTTTCCCATTAGTTATATAGACCCTTTTCACATTATGTTTTATACCTTCTGCACAACACTTAATCTTAGGTATCATCCCTCCCCTTATAATCCCCTTATCTATATAATCATCCACTTCATTGATCTCTATCTTTTCTATTAAGGTAGACTCATCATTACTATCCCTTAATATGCCTGCCACATCTGTTAAAAATATTAATGTATGGGCACCTAGGGCTGATGCTATATGGGTGGCCCCGTAATCTGCATTCACATTATATGGATCCTTTTTTTCATCTACTCCAAGGGGAGCTATCACTGGTATATAACCTGATTTAATCAAAATTTCTAATATACCCTTATTTATTTTTTCTATTTTACCTACAAATCCTAAATCCACATTATCCATATGCTTTTTACTTACTTCTATTAAATCCCCATCAATGCCACTGATACCTATGGCATTTCCTTTAAATTTATTTATCTCTGAAACAATATCCTTATTTACTTTACCTATTAAAACTTTTTTTACTATGTCAACCGTGTCCTTGTCTGTAACCCTTAATCCTTTTATAAATAAACTTTCCTTTCCACTTTTTTTCATCTCTTCATTTATATATGGGCCACCTCCATGGACAATTACAGGATACATTCCCTTACTTTTTAAATAACATATGTCTTCGCTTATATTTTTTATGGAATCATCTTTTGAAAGGGTACTTCCTCCATATTTAATTACTACTATATTCTTATGGTCTATACTCATAATTAACTTCTATAGGATGCATTTATGTTCACATAGTCATGACTAAAATCACATCCCCAACCTTTCACATTATTATTCCCTTCCTTAAGGTCTATACTTATTATTATCAAATCCGATTCCATAATCTTTTTAGCCATTTCTTCATGGAATATACAAGGGGTTCCATCCTTCATAAGGTATATTTCCTCTTCACCATTTCCTAAAAATAGATCTACTTTATTAGGATCAAAATTTCCCTTTGAATATCCAGCTGCTGCTATTATTCTTCCCCAATTAGGATCTTCTCCATATATGGCTGTCTTCACTAGACTAGACATTAATATGGATTTACATATTTTTTTCCCATCATCCTTACTTAATGCACCTTTAACCTGTACCTCTATTAATTTAGTAGCCCCTTCTCCATCCTTTGCTATCTTTTTGGCTAAGGTAGTGTTTATAATGTGAAGGGCATCTTTAAATTTCTTATAATCCTCATCTTCACTATTTATAAAATTATTTTTCCCCTGTCCACTGGCCATTAAAAGGACCATATCATTTGTAGATGTGTCTCCATCTACAGAAATCATATTATAAGAATCCTCCACACTTTCTTTTAATGCCTTATTTAATAAATCCTTATCCATGTTAATATCTGTAGTTACAAAACTAAGCATGGTGGCCATATTAGGATGTATCATTCCAGAGCCCTTTGCCATGGCTCCTATTTTTATAGGTACTCCACCTATGTTTATTTCAACTGCCATTTCCTTTATAAATGTATCTGTAGTCATTATTCCCTCTGCCGCCCATTTTCCATGTTCTAAGTCATTACCTAGTTCTTTACTCAATTTTTTTATACCAAGTTTAATCTTATCCATAGGTAAAAACTCACCTATAACTCCCGTAGATGCAACTAAAACTTCACTACTTTTTATATTTAAACTTTCCCCTGTTATATGGGTAATTTTCATGGCATCTTCATATCCCTTTTTCCCAGTACAGGCATTTGCCACACCACTATTTATTACAATGGCCTTTATATTATTGCTTTTACTTAAAGTCTCCTCATTTATTAAAACAGGAGCAGCCTTTACTTTATTAGTGGTAAACATGCCCACAGTGGTGGCTCCACCTTCACAATATATTAATGATAAATCCTTTCTCTTTCTCTTAACTCCTGAGTAAAATCCCGATGCCATAAATCCCTTTGGTGCTACAACTCCTCCCTTGATTATTTTCATATTTTCTCCTCCTTCTTAAGCTGTAAATATGGGTACCATTTTTAATCCTGTAGTTTCATCCATATTAAATATTAAGTTCATATTTTGAACGGCCTGACCTGCTGCTCCCTTTACTAAGTTATCTAGGGCTGATATGACTATTAATCTATCATCCTTCACAAAAAAATTCATGTCCACATAATTAGACCCCTTAACCCACTTAGTAGATGGACTTATATTTTCAGTTAAAATCCTTATAAAGGGTGAATCCTCATAGTAATCTAAATACAATTTCTTTATGTGGTCATAGTCCACATGCTCAGTTAATTTACAATAGGAAGTAGTTAATATTCCCCTATTCATGGGAATTAGATGGGGAGTAAAGATTACATTTACCTTACTTTCACCTATTTCTGATAATTTTTCTTCAATTTCTGGTGTATGTCTATGATTAAACATACTATATGCTTCTATGGATTCATTAGATTGGGTGTAGTGGGCCTTTAGGTTAAGATTTCTTCCCATACCTGATATGCCCGATTTAGCATCTATTATAATATTATTAAGATCTATTAATTTATTTTTTACTAAGGGTGCTAAACTAAGTATGGAACAGGTAGTATAGCACCCTGGATTTCCTATTAAAGAAGATTTTTTTATCTCATCCTTATATACTTCACATAATCCATATACGGCCTTTTTATTCAATTTTTTATTTTCATGGTTCACTTTATAATGTTCTTCATAGGTATCTATATTATGAAATCTAAAATCTGCTCCTAAGTCAATTACCTTTACCTTTTTTAGGATTTCTTCATCTATTTTTCTATGGGTCATACCATGGGGTAGGGCCATAAACAAAAGATCTACCCTTTTTATTAGCTCATTAATATTTTCTTCTTCACACACATGGCTAAATATATTATTGTAATTTAAATAAATTGAGTTATATTCTTCTCCTTCATAGGAACTAGAAGTTATAAACTCTATTTTAGCCTCCCTGTGATTATTTAAAATCCTTATGAGCTCTTGACCTACATACCCTGTAGCACCTATGATTCCCACCTTTATCATACAGCTTCCTCCTTTTTAACTAGGGTTGCCACCATGACGGCCTTTATGGTATGCATTCTATTTTCTGCTTGATCAAATACTACAGATTTATGTCCATCTATAACTTCCTTAGCTACTTCATTTCCCCTAACAGCTGGCAGACAATGCATGAATATGGTGTCATAGGATTTATTCATATCCATAATCTTCTCTGTCACTTGGTAATCCTTTAATAATTCAATTCTCTCTTTAGATTTATGCTCTTCTCCCATGGAACACCATACATCCGTATATATGACCTGGGCACCTTTTGCATAATTTTCAATATTTTCTGTAACTTCTATTTTTGATTTTGCCATTTTCTTACACTCTTCTAATAGTTCTTCTTCTGGCCACAATTCCTTAGGGCCTATTATGGTAAAATTAATACCTACCTTAGCTGCCCCTATCATGAGACTGTTAGCCATATTATTTCTTCCATCACCCATATAAACCATATTGATCTCTTCTAAGGTTCCCACATGTTCTTTAATAGTTAAAAGGTCTGCTAAAACTTGAGTTGGGTGAAATAAATCCGTAAGTCCATTCCATACGGGAACTCCACTATATTTGGCTAATTTTTCCACCGTCTCCTGCTTAAATCCTCTAAACTGTATTCCGTCAAAGTATCTACCTAAAACTCTAGCCGTATCCTCTATACTTTCCTTATGTCCCAATTGAATGTCGTTTTTACCTAAATACTCACCATGGGCGCCTTCATCTACACATGCAACTGTGAAGGCACATCTAGTTCTAGTAGATGGTTTTTCAAATATGAGAGCAATATTTTTTCCCTTTAGTTTCTTCTTTATATGGCCAGATTTTTTTTCATTCTTAACCTTATTAGCTAAATCTATTAAATATAAAATTTCTTCCTTTGTATAATCCTTAAGACTAATTAAATGTCTTCCCTTTAAGTTCATATAACTCCTCCTCTATAGGCGTATTGTATATTTATTATATTTTTTAAATAATTATACATGTATTTCGCCCTTTTTTCAATAGTTTTCTGAATTTTTATGCATTAATATGCATAAAAAAACGTTTCCATATTATGCAAACGTTTTTTTCATTTCTTAATAATTAAAAAACCTAGAAGTCTAATAGACCTCTAGGTTGTATTTTTTTAATATATCTTTTGTTCTTTCTACAGATTCTTTACTTGGTGGATCTATCCCTATTAATGGATAGTCCATATTCATACTTTCCCATTTTGATATACCCATCTCATGGTATGGAAGTACTTCTACCCTCTTAACATTACTTAATGTTTCCAAATATGCTCCTAAATCTTCAATATCCTTTGTATAATCCGTATGCTTAGGAACTAACACGTATCTTATCCACACGGGGATATTTTGTTCTTCTAGGTATTTTGCAAATTCTAGGGTCTTTGTATTTTCTACTCCAGTAAGTTCCCTATGCTTAATATTGTCTATCTGCTTAATATCTAATAAGACTAAATCTGTATTTTCTAAAAGGCCCTTAACTTGTTCTATCTCACAATAGCCCGATGTATCTAAACAAGTATGGATTCCTTCTTTTCTACATTCTTTAAATAGTTCTTCCACAAATTCAGCTTGTAGGGTAGGTTCCCCACCAGATATGGTTATACCACCACCAGAAGCATTGAAATAGCTTTTATACCTTCTCACTTCTTTCATAATCTCATCCACAGATTTTTCTTCTGAGTCCCCATTTACCCATGTATCTGGATTATGGCAGTATTTGCATCTTAGTGGGCATCCCTTTAAAAATAATATATATCTAATTCCTGGTCCATCTACTGTTCCACAAGTCTCTATAGAATGTACATAAGCAGATTTACTCATTTTAATCACTCCTATATTTGCCTATGGAATGTACGGTTAATTACATCTAATTGTTGTTCCCTAGTTAATTTAATAAAGTTTACTGCATATCCTGAAACTCTCACTGTTAATTGAGGGTATTCTTCTGGGTGTTCCATAGCATCTAATAATGTTTCTTTGTCAAATACGTTAATATTAATATGGTGTCCATCTTGAATAAAGTATCCATCAAGGAGACCCTTTAAATTGTTAATTCTCTCATCTTCAGACTTTCCAAGGGCTCCTGGAACGATTGAGAATGTATATGATATACCATCTTCACTGTGTTCGTATGGTAATTTTGCCACAGAATTCATAGATGCAATGGCACCCTTTTTATCCCTTTTATGCATTGGGTTAGCCCCTGGTGCAAATGGCTCTCCTGCTTTTCTTCCATCTGGAGTGTTACCAGTCTTCTTTCCATATACCACATTTGATGTGATAGTTAATATACTCATAGTTGGAGTTGCATTTCTATAAGTCTTACGCTTTCTAATCTTATCCATGAATATCTTAACTAAATCTCTAGCTATATCATCTGCCCTATCATCATCGTTACCAAAGGCCGGATATTCTCCTTCAATTTCAAAATCTAGAGCTAATCCTTCTTCATTTCTAATAGTCTTAACTTTAGCATACTTAATTGCAGATAAGGAGTCAGCCACTACTGATAATCCAGCAACTCCGCAAGCCATAGTTCTTAATATATCCCTATCATGTAGAGCCATCTCAAGCTTTTCATAGGAATACTTGTCATGCATATAGTGGATAACATTAAGGGCATTTACATAGGTCTTAGCTAACCACTCCATTAATTTATCAAACTTTTCCATTACCTCATCATAGTTTAAGTATTCAGATTGGATTTTCTCAAACTTAGGAGCAACTTGAATATTTAACTTTTCATCAACTCCACCATTAATAGCGTAAAGTAATGCTTTAGCTAAGTTAGCACGAGCTCCAAAGAATTGCATTTGCTTTCCTATTCTCATGGCAGATACACAGCATGCAATGCCGTAGTCATCTCCCCAGTATGATCTCATTAAGTCATCATTTTCATATTGAATAGATGAAGTATCAATAGAAACCCTAGAACAGAACTTCTTGAATCCCTCTGGCATATCCTTAGACCATAAAACTGTTAAGTTTGGCTCAGGAGCTGGTCCTAGATTATATAGTGTATTTAATATTCTAAAGGAGTTTTTAGTTACTAAT
Organism: Anaeromicrobium sp.; assembly: GCF_025210435.1. Lineage (GTDB taxonomy): Bacteria > Bacillota > Clostridia > Peptostreptococcales > Thermotaleaceae > Anaeromicrobium. The sequence continues at coordinate 25,195 of NZ_JAOART010000142.1, read as the reverse complement.
GTTCTTCCATCCACACCCATACCACCTATAACTTCTGTTACCCAGTTAGGATCTCCACTGAATAATTGGTTATATGATTCTGGCCTTAAGAATCTTACCATTCTTAACTTCATTACAAAATGATCCATCATTTCTTGTAACTCATCTTCATTGTAAATTCCGTTATCTAAATCCCTTTCCATGTAAATATCTAGGAAAGTGGCTACTCTACCAATACTCATGGCAGCACCATTTTGTTCTTTAATAGCTCCCAGGTATGCAAGATATGTCCACTGAATAGCTTCCTTAGAATCTATAGCCGGTCTAGAAATATTAAATCCATAAGATTTACCCATTTCTATTAATTCTTTTAAGGAAGCTATTTGTTCTGAAATCTCTTCCCTTAATCTTATTGTATCTTCTAACATGAAGTCCAGTTCAAGGGAAGCTAATTGCTCCTTTTTCTCTTCAATCAATCTATCTACACCATATAATGCTACCCTTCTGTAGTCTCCTATGATACGTCCTCTTCCATATGCATCAGGAAGGCCTGTTATAACTCCAGTTTTCCTAGCTAATTTGATTTCTGGTGTATAAGCTTCAAATACTCCTTGGTTATGAGTTTTTCTATATTTAGTAAAGGTTTCTTCAATTGTAGGATCTAATTCATATCCATATTCCTTACAAGCATTAGCCATCATTCTAATTCCACCAAAGGGCATAATAGCCCTTTTAAGGGGTGCGTCCGTTTGAATACCCACAATAACTTCTAAATCCTTATCTATATATCCAGGACCATGGGATACGATTGTTGATACGGTTTTAGTATCTATATCTAATGTTCCCTTTTTCTTAGTCTCTTCTTTAAATAAAGTCTTAACTTTATCAAATAGTTTATTAGTTCTATCACTTGTACCTACTAGGAAAGATTCATCCCCCTCGTATGCCTTATAATTTCTTTGAATAAAATCTCTCACATTAATTTCTTTTTGCCATTTTCCTGTTATAAATCCTTTATATGGTTTCATACCATATCCTCCTTTTATCCTTTCGGAAAGGTATATTGTATACATAATCTTCTTCTTGTATACATGATACTATATATGATAATCATTCGCAACACATTTCTACATTTTTTTTGATATTTTTTTATCAATTTTTCCAACTCTTCTTGTTTGATCTATCATGTATATAATCATTTCTATATATCACATTGCACATTGTTTATTTTATAACTAACTTTTGTTTTCTATATAGATTTCGTAACACTAAGCTTTCTTTATACAGTAACTTGCCTATAAGGGAAAATATATTGAAAATCTTTGGAACCCTGGAACGTCACAACATCTTATTCTACTTTAACATGACTCATGACCCTATCTACGAAGATTCACACTTTCGCTTGTGACAAGGACTTGGGTGGAAAAGATTTTCAATATATTTTCCTGAAATAGGCACACATAAAGCTGATTCATAAATACAAAATCTATAGAAAAAGACAGCTACAAAATTTGTAACTGCCTTTTCTATAATCTATTAATTTTTATTATAATAATTTTAACTAACTATAATATTTATTTTTCTAAAAGTTCATCATAAGGCCATCCGCCTTGACCGTTCTCAAGTATAAAAAGTCTTTCATCCTTTATGCCACTTTCACTAAGGTAGTTTATAGTTCTTTGAGCTCCACCTTTACCTCCAGGACAAACTACTATTATTGGATTATCTCCTTCAAGCTTAGGTATTACAGCCTGAACCTTACCCCTTTCTTCATCAGTTTTAACAGGATAAGCCTTTGTAGATATGGCTCCCTTTATGTGATGTTTATTCCACTCTTCTTCTACCTGTATATCCACAAGTATTATGTCATCACCCTTTTCAATTGCCTCTTTAACCTGATCAGCTGTATAGTACTGATACACCTTTTCTTCACTCTGTTGCTGTTGACTTTCAACCTTTTGGTTTTCTCCTCCTGTAGTCTCTTGTGACTCCTTAGCTCCACAACCTACTACAGATAGGGAAAGAGTCACCATTAGTAATCCTGCTAAAAGTTTCTTTTTCATGATTTTATCCTCCTTTAGTGTTTATACTTTAATCATTGCTATATTAATTTACAATGGACTATACTTTGTGTAAAAATATTTTGTCTTCAAGATTTTCATAAATCTTTTTTTATTCCTAACTGGAAATTAATGCAATTTTTTTTGGACTATTACTGATTATAATTTAAATTAACATAATAATCCAATAGAGAATTTAAATTTATATAATAATCCAATAGAAAAATTTTATATTAATATAAAAAATCGTACTTCGTACGATTCGCTATGGAACCCTATGGTTCCCTTCGACGCAACTAACGTTACTGAGCCCCCTCCTTTGAAAAGGCAGGGGAATTCTTCCCCCACACCCCCCTTATTTTTTACTTATCCACAGTTTTTCAAAATTTATAATTTCCTATAGCATAAAAAAACAGCCCTAAGATTTATGAGCTGTCTATGTAACATTATTAATTTTCATCATAATATTTTGACTGGATTAAAATCTAAGTAATCACAAGATGTTAATAAATATTCCACATTATTGCGACACCCTTTAAATCCCGTATTATAGGAATGCTTCCCATGAAGATGACCATATATTACTTTCTCCACATTATATTCTTCATATATTTTAGTAAAAGCTGATTCTTGTAATTTATCGTTAGTTGGAGGATAATGGGTCATAACTAGAATCTTATCCTTTTTAGTTGAATCTAATGACAATTTTAATCTATGTAATTCCCTATCATAAACTTTTTGGTCATGGTCTGTAAATTTGTTATCATTAGGACAAATCCATCCCCTAGTGCCACATATGGCATAATCCTCATATTCCACATGATTATTTTGTAAAAATACCATATTTTCAAATAAACTATTCATCTTCTTTAAGGATGTCCACCAATAGTCATGATTTCCCCTAAGTAATATTTTTTTACCAGGTAGTTTATCTATCCACTCTAAATCTACCTTTGCATCTTCTAAACTCATGGCCCAAGATATGTCTCCTGGAATTAATACTGTATCTTCATTAGTTATTTTACTTTTCCAATTTTCTTCTATTTTTATATGATGATCTATCCAATTCTCACCAAATATATCCATTGGTTTCTCAGTGCTAAAGCTTAAATGTAAATCTCCTATAGCATATAAAGACATTAACTCACCTACTTACTATTTTTTCAATTCTAACTTATACATTATATTATATCCTAAAAATTATAACAACCTATCATAAATATTACATATAAGTTTTTATTTTACAATTAAAAATAGGTTTGAATTAATTTTTTCCATAATATATAATGTGATTGGAAAACTAAATAAATGGAGGTAATATGTTATGAATAAAAGAAGTTTGTTATTTGAACGTCATAGTGTTAGAAAATACACTGAAAAAGAAGTTCCTATGGAGGATATTAAAGAAATAATCAAATGTGCTACTAGTGCTCCATCTGGAAAGAACGTTCAAAACTGGCATTTTGTTGTAGTAAATGATAAGGAAAAAATAGATCATATTGCAAAATTAGTAGAAGAAAGAAATGGTGAAATAGCTGAGGAAATGACAGATGAAAAGGCAAAGGCATCCTTTACTAAATTTTTAAGATTCTCAACATTATTTAGAAAGGCTCCTGTTCTTATTTTAGTATATGGAGGACCATATGAACCAACAGGACTTAATATACTACAAGATATAAATGCACCACAAGAAGAAATAGATGCTTTAACAAAACCAAATCCAGCTGTTCAAAATATTGGTGCTGCCATTCAAAACCTAATGCTTGCAGCTACTGACATGGGATATGGTACTTGCTGGATGACTAGTCCAAACTATGCCATAAGAAAAATAGAAAATTACATAAACCTAGGTAAAGAAGGATTCTCCCTAATGGCTATGACTCCCCTAGGAGTACCTGAGGGTGAAGTGAAATTCCCACCTAGAAAAGATATTGAAGAAGTTATGACTGTACTTTAGGAGTGATATAATTGTCTAAAACTACTTGGAAACCAGGTAATATGGTATATCCTGTTCCAGCAGTCATGGTCAGTTGTGGAAATAATGAAGAAAATTATAATATAATTACTATTGCTTGGACAGGAACCATATGTACTAATCCACCTATGGCTTATATATCCATAAGACCAGAAAGACACTCTTATGACATTATAAAAGAAACGGGTGAATTCGTAATAAACTTAACAACAGAACAACTAACCTATGCCACAGATTATTGTGGTGTAAAATCTGGACGTGACGTTAATAAATTCAAAGAAATGAAACTAACTCCTAAAAAGGCAACCCAAGTATCTGCTCCTTTAATAGATGAGAGTCCCGTTAATATTGAATGTAAATTAAAGGAAATTGTAGAACTTGGATCCCATCACATGTTCATTGGAGAAGTTGTTGCCGTTAATGTGGATGATTACTACATGGACGAAAAGGGCAAATTCCACTTAGATAAGGCTAAGCCCATAACCTATTCCCATGGTCAATATTATTCTTTAAAAGAATCTATCGGTCATTTTGGTTATTCAGTAAAAAAGAAAAAAACTAAAAAGAAGAAAAAGAAATAAGGGTCAAATTGACCCTTATTTTTATGATTCTATTGCATTTTTAATATCTTCATTTAACTTATTTAAATTTACTAAATTAGTATCTAACCAATAATCATCAAATTTTCCTTGGAAATATTCAGCCTTATCATGTCTTCCTAAGTTTTTAAGTAGTTGAATATTACTTACTATACTAGATACGGTGTTAGATTTTAATTCAAATAATTTTTGTGCATTTATTACTTCATCCCTAATTGTTAGCATTTCTTCATCTAATCTATGGGCTGCCTCAGCAGATTTTTTCAATCTAAGTTTGATCTTTTCTGGAATATGATTTTTGTACTTATAGTTTACAGAATGCTCTATTGTAGCCCAAAAATTCATTGCTAAAGTACGTATTTGTATTTCTGCTAATATGTTTTTTTCTCCATAGGCCGTTTGAACTGGATATCTAATAATCACATGATAACTTCTATATCCACTATCCTTTTGATTATTAATATAATCCTTTTCATATACAATAGTTAAATCTTTACCATCTCTTTCTTTTATAAGTTCCAAAACCTTATAGATATCATCTACAAATTGGCACATTATCCTTATTCCAGCTATATCTTCAATCTCTTCTTCTATATTCTTTTCATCTATCCCATATTTTTTAGCCTTCTCTATAATACTAGAAACTCTCTTTACCCTTCCTGTCACAAACTCTATAGGTGAATATTCATTTCGTTTTCTATACTCAGCACGAATGGCCTTGAACTTAACTTTTAGCTCCCCTATTGCTTGTTCATATGGTATTAATATATTTTTCCACTGTCTCATTCTTAGCTCACCCCTAATTCAACTTAATACAATTTCCCCTCTACAACCTATTTATTATATGTTCATTTTTTTTTAATATGTACATAATTCCTAACCCTAATTCTCAATACTAATTAGAGCTACTCTAACTAACTATTTTTCTATACAATATCCCCAATAATTATATCATATTTTTAAAGTTTATACTCTCACATTTTCCTGAAGTAGGCCCAAATAAAACCCATTTCCACACAAGAAATCCATAACCCTTAAAAACCCATTTATAAAACATTGTCTAGAGTAAATGGAAAAACCCCTTTGTCTCCAAAAGATCATGGAAAATATAGTCTGGTTCATGTTCTTTTAATACTTCATATTCATAACTCCCAGTGGCCACTGCAATAGATTTTGTTCCTAATATTTTTGCACACTCAATATCCCTTGGAGTATCTCCAATTATATATATGTTTTCCTTTTGGTATTTTGTTTTATAATGCTTCTCCCCTTCTTCTATGGCCCTTTTAATAACCTCCCATCTCTCCATTAATTCATCTCCAAATCCTCCCGTTGGAAAATATGAATTCAATTTATGGGAACTTAATTTAATCCTAGCCCCATCCATCATATTTCCAGTACCTAATACATGATGAATTTTTTCATAATTCACTGCATTTTCTAATATGTCCCTTATTCCAGGTAATACTTCCACCATTTCTTTTATATTTACTACTTCCTTTAGGATTTCTTTATATATAATAAAAAATTCTTCTTCAAATTCTACTTCATGTTTTTTTAATCCGTCTCTTACTATGGCCCCATCTATTCTTCCTGCCATATCTATATGTAAAAAGGCATCCTCTATACCATATACTTGAAAAAAAGCCTTATCCATAGCTTTTCTTCCACTGCCATGACTTTTTATTAGGGTTCCATCAATATCCCATACTAACAATATATTGTCCATATTAACCCCTCCCCTATTAGTATACCTTATCTATATAAGAAAATAAAATAAGTAGATACAAAAGTACCTACTTATTCTAATCCTTTGCCGCCTAAGTAATTAAATTTTTTCCCTTGATAAGAATCTTCCCTATCCATTTTCTCATCTATATAGTCCTTAATTTTCCACCAACTTGTATTCCAATTACAAAATAGGGTTTCTTCCTTAGGAGCCCTTCCTACTAATCTTTGAAGGACCATATTAGGGTTTAAATATTCTAAGAAGATTACTACCCTATCCACATACTCATCTAGTGGTATTATTTCAAACTCATTATTTTTATACATATTACCCATTACACTATTTTCTACAATGTATAATGAATGTAATTTCACCTGATCTACCCTTAGGGATGATAATATTTTAGCTCCCTCTATAATATCTTCCAAAGTATCCCAAGGTAAATTTAATATCATGTGAACGCAAACTTGAAAATCGTATCTTTTAATCATCCACATGGCATCTATGAATTCTGCAAGGGTATGTCCCCTTTCTATCTTCTCTAATGTTTTATAATTAACACTTTGAAGACCTAACTCAATGGTTATATTTATATTCTTTTCCCTTTTTATTTCATCTAAAAAACTTAAATATTCATCTTTTATACAATCGGGCCTTGTGGATATGGCTATTTCAACAACGTCATCTCTACATGCATCCCTTATATATTTTTTAAATTCATCTAAGGGCATATAGGTATTAGTAAAGTTTTGAAAATATGCTATAAACTTTTTAGCCTTATATTTTTTTGATATATATTCTATGTTCTGCTTTAATTGGTCTTTCACAGGGATAGAACTCTCTAGATTTTCAAAACCAGCACCCTTTTCTCCACAAAATATACAACCCCTACTACCAAGTAAGCCGTCCCTATTAGGGCATGTTACAGAAAGCTGTATAGGTATTTTATATACTTTTTCACCATATTTATCCTTAAGATGTTGAGAATATATTCTATATCTATTTTCTAACATGTATTTAATATCCCTTCTATGAAGGTTAATTAGCTAGCAACTGGTACTATTTCAATACCAATTCCATCTGGAAGACTATCTTCTAACATATTAACCATATTCTTTTCCTGCTTATTCTCATAGGATTCCCCTAATACAATTAAGTCAATTTCGTTTTTTACTGCTAAATCTCTTAATGTTCCCAATACATCTTGGGCCCTTACTACTGTTAAACTAGCTCCGTGAGATTTTGCCACATCAAATAGAAATTCTAACGCATCTCCATCTTCCTCTTTATTTAAAAAATGGCATCCTTCCTTAGCCACATGTATTACAAAAAGATCTCCATCATGTTCATCTCTAATTTTTACACCTTTTTTTATAAGTCTCTTACAAGTCTTTTGTTGAGTTACACATACCATGATGTTTTTTATAGTATTCATTGCTAAAACCCCTTTCGAGAAAATAATCTCACCTTAATTATACTATAAAAGATATATTCTCTACTATAGATTGTACAATAATTAAGGTTTAAATAAGAAATTATTTTTTTCCAAAATCAATTAGAAATAGTTTTATAATTTTTTCACCCTAAATATGGTATACTAATTATTGTGTATTTATACTATATGTACCAACATATGTAGGAGGAATAAAATGAAAAGATATACAAAGGTTATTTCAATGACTGGTTACTACTTTACTAAGGAATTTGAAAAAAAGGGATCTAAAAAAAATAAAGTAAGGGAAGTAACTGAAAATACTGTGGCAAAGTTCTTTTTAGAGGGTGATACGGAAGTTTTAGTTTATTTTCTAGAAAGCGAAAGAGAAGTCCTTGTGACACCTTTTAGTGACCCATCAGATATAAAAAAATATCTAGGTTCAAAGTTCTTGAAAAAATAAAAAGGGGTAATAGCAGTAGATTAAAATAAATATATTTTATCTACTTCCTATTACCCTTTATTTTATATTAACTGGCTATTTGAATTATTTTCTTCGTTATGAAATCCCTTACATATGTTTAATATGCTCCCTCACCATGCCTTGAAAATAATCTAAATTCCACAGGAAATTGACTAGTTTATTTTTTTCATATGCCTAATTCCTTTAAGGATTCTGGTAAATCATTCTCATTACAACTTAAGCTAAGGACAAAATTTGTCTTAAACTTCTCACTTAAAGATTTTATATTATCCATATTATCTAGTATGTTATCCATCTCGATGGACTTTATTTTTAATAGACCATCTATAAAAATACTATCTATATCATGATCTCTACACATGATACCACTGATGAAGCTTACCAGGTTTTTAATATCATTAATGTCATATTCTTTAATATTTACAAATCTAATGTGGTGTTTAAGATTATACATATTTTTATTATTAACATCTATAAATACTACATTTCCTAAAGTATTTTCCACCATTTCATTAGCCATATCTATCATTTTCTTAGTTTTTCCTGAACCCTTTTCTCCTGCAATTAGCTTTATCATTTTTATCGCCCTCCCAGAAAAGTGTCAATCCTTAGAATGAAGTTAATTTTCTAAAAATTGCGTTATATTTAACTTTCTACACCATTCGCTAAATTCCTTCTGGAATTAGATTATTTTTAAGATTTTTCCTTTAAATATTTTCTTCTCAATTGACCACAGGCAGCATTAATATCACTACCTAATTCTCTTCTTATGGTAGCCTCTATTTTCCCTGCTTTTAAGGTATCACGAAATTTCTTAGAATTCTTAGAAGTCTCATAGTTCCTTTCTTCCACCTTATTTAGGGGAATTAGGTTCACATGACACATGATTCCTCTTAATAACTTTATCAAAGCCTTTCCATGTTCTAATGTATCATTTACTCCATGGATTAGGGCATATTCAAAAGTAACTCGTCTCTTAGTCTTTTTTATATAATATTTACATGCATCTATTACCTCTTCAATAGGATACTTTTTATTTATGGGCATAATCTTACTTCTGTCTTCATTGTTAGTAGCATGAAGGGAAATGGCTAAGGTTACAGGCATCTTCTCATCTGCCAATTCCCTTATTTTAGGAACTATACCACAGGTGGATACTACCACATTTCTAAGGCTTAGATTAAGTCCTTCTTCACTATTTATAAGCTTAAAAAACTTAACTATTTCATCATAATTATCAAAGGGTTCTCCACTTCCCATTATGACTATATTAGATACCCTCTCTCCAATGTCCCTTTGAATGGAAAGGATCTGGTCTAGTATTTCTCCAGCAGATAAATTTCTAATTACACCATCTATGGTAGATGCACAAAAGGTACATCCCATTCTACAACCCACTTGTGAGGATACACAAACAGAATTTCCATGTTCATATCTCATTAGAACACTTTCTATTATATTGTTATCCCTTAAGCTAAATAAATACTTCCTAGTCCCATCTACCTTAGAAACTAAAACCTCTTCTATGGCTACATTATTAATATAAGCATTTTCTTCTAACTTACCCTTTAAGTCTTTTGAAATATTTTTCATCTCATTAAAAGAAGAAACACCCTTATACATCCAGTTATACACCTGTTTAGCCCTAAACTTTTTTTCACCTATAGAAACTATAAACTCCTCTAACTCTGAAAGACTCATATTCTTCAAATTTATCTTTTCCATCTACCTATTACTCCTTTTAGAATAATGACTCATACTCCTCTAATACTCTTTCAAATTCATCATCATCTTCCACACCTTCATAAGTCTCTTTTCCATCCACCATACTTACCTTATAAACATAAGCATCATCCTCTTCTCCAATAGGAGCAAACAATACATACTCATCCTCTTCAATCTTTAATCTCTCTACTAATTGTAATTCTACGGCCTTTCCATCTTCACCCATAAAAGTTATTATATTCTTCTCTTCCATTTTATCCATCTCCTTAATTTTTAATATATGGTGCCGAAATTGGCTCACCAAAGCCTAGGTTCCAACTACTATATATAGGATTAACCTATTTCATCTTTACAATACTTAAATAAGGCCAATAAGATATTATCTTAATGGCCCCTTTAGTAAAATTTATGTACTACTTGATTTTTTCTTCATCAAAGTCGATTTCAACCTTTTCTCTTAACCCATCCACATAAGACTTATATGCTTTTTCCTGCTTAGCAGTTACTAAGTATTGTCTAATTTGATCCTTTACAGCATCAAATTCCATAGTAGATTTTTCTTGCTTTTCTTCAGTTAAGATTATGTGATATCCAAATTGAGTTTTAACTAAATCACTCATTTCACCAACATTTAATCCAAACGCAGCCTTTTCAAATTCTGGCACCATTTGTCCGCTTTGGAATAATCCTAAATCTCCACCATTTTCCTTTGAAGGACACTCAGAATACTTTTGTGCAGCTTCTTTAAAGTCTAATCCACCCTTAACTTCTGCAAGTACTTCCTTAGCCTTTTCTTCATCTTTAAGTAATATATGTCTAGCTCTAACTTGTTCTGCCTTTACGAAGTGATCTGGATTCTCGTCATAGTAAGCCTTAAGTTCTTCATCAGTCATAGTAATATTTCCGATTAATCTCTTAACTGCATATTGCTTTAAAAGATTATCCTTAAGTATTTCTAATTCCTTTAAGAAATCTTCATTCTTGTCAAATCCCTGCTCCTTAGCATCTATGAATAATAACTCCTGAGAAATCAATTCATTAACTAAGTATTTTTTTCCTGCTAATGTTTGAAATTGCATAGCCTGTTGTTGTGGTGCATGGCTAATTGCAAAATCCAATTGTTCTTTAGTTATTTCTCTGTCGCCAACTCTAGCTATTACGTTTTTTTCCATTTCTACATTTCTCCTTTGTAAATAAACTTTCATCATACCTAATTATCATATCACATACTTTTAATATAGTATAGGTTGTTAGGTAATTAAAATTACTATAATTCCTTCACTTGCCTTTCCCATTGAACAAAACTTACACCATCAATAAGTTTAATATTTTCAAATAAATCCTTATCTTCATACTTGTAAGGAAGTTTTATGGCCATATCTATGTGGATATTGCCCCCTTCTTTAATTTCATCAGCCACTGGAGATATTTCAATATTTTTGATTATTATTTTTTCATTTCCTAGTAAAGTTCCTATCTCCCCTATAAGTCCTGGTTTTTCATAGCCTATTATATGAAGGGTTTTATAACTATTTTGAAGAACTTTTTTCTCAAAAAAACCTAATGTCATTAAAGTAAATAATACTATTAGAAAAGTTACTATTCCACCTACATAGTATCCATTTCCTATAGCTAGGCCAATACATGCACACACCCACAAACTAGCAGCTGTAGTCAAACCATGTATGGATTTTCCCTGTACCAATATGGTTCCTGCTCCTAAAAAACCTATACCACTTACAACCTGGGCAGCAAGACGACCTGGATCTCCTCCTAAGAAACCATCCATTGATATGAGCATTACAAGAGCTGCTCCTAGGGTAACTAGTATATGGGTCCTAAGGCCTGCAGGTCTATTATTTACTTCCCTCTCCATACCTATGATTCCACCTAGTACGGCAGATAAAACGAGGCGTATTATAACCTCCGTGTTTATAACCAATGCTACCCCCCCTTATTTCTTTCATATGCCTTATTTTCTTCTTACCACTTTTTTCTCTGCCATAATCTTATTTTTTATAATATGAATTGCTTCCACATGGATATTTAGTTTTTTCATCATCTTATATAATACGAATTTTTCCCTATCTCTTACTATATTCACAACAAGGCCATCCTTGTCCATTCTTCCCGTTCTACCTGCTCTATGTAAATAATCCACATTATCTAGTGGTAAATCCATATTAAATACATGGGTAACATCTTCAAAGTCCATTCCCCTAGTAAATAAATCTGTAGTAACTAATATCTTTATTTTTCCTCTATTAAATTGACTTATATAGGTTTCCCTTTGTTGATTCTTCGTTCTAGTTTGAATTCCCTCAACTAAGTATCCCCTTTTCCTTATGCTCTTTACAAATCTTTCCACATTTTCATTTTTATTTATGAAAACTAGAGATTTTTTAGGCTTTATTATCTTTAATAAATCATCTAAAGTATGAGTCTTCGTTGGTGCTTTGCTCACTATGTATTTATGCTCAATGTTTTGTGGTACAGGCTTTGCGTGATCTAAATATAATCTAATTGGATTTTCCATAATATCTTCTAAAACCGTTTTAGCTTCCTCTGATAGGGTAGCTGAGAAACTAAGGATTTGTCTATCCTTTAAAGTGCTTTTTATTATTTTATAAACCTTCTCCTTAGAACCCTTTTGGAGTATTTGATCCACTTCATCTAAAGCTATTATCTTTGTATCATGGACCTTAATATTTTTATCTCCTAATAGATGAATAAGCCTTCCTGGAGTGGCCACTATTAATTGGGGCTTTTCCTTTACCTTCTTTATTTGCTTATTCATATCATGACCTTCTACAAAGGATTGACATCTTATATTAGTATCCTTTGTTAGTTTTTTAGCTTCCTTTAATATTTGCATGGCAAGTTCCCTACTAGGTGATAAAACTATCATTTGAACATTTCTATTATTCTCATCTATTTTTTCCACCATGGGAATTAGGTAACTGAAAGTCTTTCCCGTTCCAGTTTTAGCCTTTCCTATTACATCCTTACCAGATAGGGTAAAGGGCAAACTTTTCTCTTGAACCTCCGTGGGCGATTCTATATGTTCCGCTTTTAAATTATTAATTATAAAATCCTGTAACTTATAGTCTGTAAACTTATTCATATTTATTTCTCCTTCGTTAAAATTTCAATTCTAATACTACAGGGCAATGGTCTGATCCCATTACATGATTTAATATTTCTGTACTTAGTATATTATCTTTTAGCTCTTTGGATACAAAATGATAATCAATTCTCCATCCTGCATTATTTTTTCTAGCATTAAATCTATAGCTCCACCAGGAATACTTTATAGTTTCTGGATTTAAATATCTAAAGGTATCTATATATCCATTAGCTATGAGCTTGTCTATCCAGTCCCTTTCTATTCTTAAAAATCCAGATCTTTTTTCATTTGATTTTGGATTCTTCAGATCTATCTCATTATGGGCCGTATTATAATCTCCTGATATTACTACCTTTATGCCCCTTTTCCTTAAATCATTACAATAATCTAATATGGCATCATAAAATCTAAGTTTATAATCTAATCTTATTTCGTCCTTTTGCCCATTTGGAAAATATATATTTAAAAAGGTAAAATCATTATACTCAAGTATAAGTATTCTACCCTCCTTATCAAATTCTTCTATACCAATACCATATTTCACACTTTTAGGTTTTATTTTAGTATATACAGCCACACCACTGTATCCTTTCCTCTCTCCACTACAAAAGAAAGACTCATACCCATCTATATTTATTAACTCTTCATTTAATTGTTCCACATGGGCCTTAGTCTCCTGAATACCTAGTATATCAGGATTTTCTTCTTTTATCCAATCTATAAAACCCTTTTTTTCAACGGCCCTTATTCCATTTACGTTCCAAGAATATATTTTCAATGTACAAACACCTCTCAACCATTTTATTTATTCAAAATAACCGTCCCCCACTTCCTTACTATAACAACATATATACATTATAACCGTAAGTTCCTAACTTAAAAAGTAATTTAAAGATATTATGACATTCTTTTTAATTTCTCCCAAAAAAAAAGAACAGGATATATTCTATTCCTGCCCTAATAATTTTCCCAAACAAAATTTATTTTAATAAATATATTTCTAGATTGAAAATTCTATCAATAGAACAAATTAGTTCTCAAGTCTAACCATTAAACACACTTTTAGCCTCTATAAAAATATGACACTCTTAAGTAATTCATTGTATTATTGCGTATTTTCTAATCTAACAATTATATATTAATATAGCTATATTTTATTTTCTCCAATTAGGAAGTTTTATGTGTTTACTTGCATAAGTTAGGGCTACAGGAGCACGATTCATATCCTTGACTAGCACTATATCTGTAGTTTCTGTTTGCCACATATACATTTGTGCTGATTCATTTAGACCCGATACAGCTTCTCCATATAAAAGTGTTAAGTAATCTATTATGTCGTTTGAACAGGTTATAGAATCGTCTTCATTTGTAGGTTTAAGATAATAGAAGGCAAAAGCAAGCTGTTTATTTTCATTAAATGTGTATTGTAAATCTACTGACTTTACTGTTGTCCATGATGGAGGATTAATATTATTATACTTCATGGATAAGTAAGATTTACTGTACCCTGTAGTATAATTTTTTTCAGGTTGTAAGTATGCAACTTGACCTGGATTCATCCCCCACTTAAAATTATCAAAATCTGGAATCTCATTTTCCTCATAAAAATAAGGTATTTCTTTAATAATTTCACTTGTGTCTTGATTAGATGTATCTTTGATGTTTTTATTTATATCTAATTTTGGCTTATAACTACAACCTATAACAAATAAACTAATTGAAACAATAATTGACAGTACAAATGTTATTTTTTTATGAGATTTAAACATATAAACTCTCCTTCAAATTTTAATATTCCAATACTCTTCCGATACAATTAGGAACTTCCCATTATGCTCTAAAAATGTTTCCACCTGTGCCATTAAAAAAAAAATATATATTTATAAAACTGTTGCATTTTCAACTTTTTTGAGATTATTTATTAGCAATATCTTTGAACTATATTTAGAAAAAGAATTGGAATTATCACATTTGTTATAAATCTAATGGCATAGTTTCAAATATTTTCAATTATTTATATTTTAAATATCTAATTATAGATACATTATTTACACACTATGATAAACTTGTTGACACTGGTCCCGATAAAGGGTCTTGAAAATATTTCATAGCGGTGTTGTAAAATAGGATAAATTCATCTTCTAACTTAAATATTCTCTTAGGGATAATAATAGCTGTCACTTGGTCTACAAAAATGAAGACATACTTATGGGTCATTTCTATCTTATGTATAGCGTTCCACTTATAGGAACCATTTGTGCAACATGACACTTGTGAAATTCCTTCCATTTCTATCTCTAATGTTTTTTCCTCTAATATATGTTTACCACTTTCTGCAAGTTTGAAAACTTTCTTTTTTAAATAAGGAAATCTCATATAATAAGCAAATACCAATATAAAACCTGAGGCAACTAAAGCACCTATTTTAGAGTTTGCCACATAAAAAATTGCTATATAGATTAAAATCGGTAAAACAATAATTGATAAAACAAGATTTAACTTCCCCTTAAAATTATTATAAAGAACATGTTTATTATAGTTCCAAAGATCTTCTTTAGATATGCTGTATGTGATTTTCACATATTTCAACCCCTTTCAAATTCTAGATTTTTGTGATGTACTTTAATTTTTTTCCAACTATACTTCAATAATTAGATGAATATACAATTTAAGCACAAATCCTTTCCTATTATTGACACAAGGTTTCCCTATAATCAAATTTTAACTGGTATTATTTCAATTAACAGCCATTATTTTGATAGGGAACTCTATAATTCATATACCATCTTTCACTAGAACCTCTAAAGAACTTCAACAATATAGAACCTCTATCAATAATATTATCTGAAGAATATTGCAGAAGCACCCTAATTTAACCTAATTAACATTTAAGTCAGTTACTTCAAAACCAAACGATTTGATTAAAAACTCAATTGCACCATATCCACCATATGGAAATGACCAAACTTGAAACACTACTTTGGCCTCATGATTTCTATTCCTGCCCTAATAATTATGTATTTTAATTTTCTACAATATTCCTACAATTAATTCTAATATAAATTCTAATAGTTCCCCGTACTCATGGTTTGATTCATCTTTATATTCTACTGCTAAATCACTTGCCAGTTTTTTCTGATTATGTTCATCTAAATAATAGTTGGTCTCTCTAGTTTCTATTCTTTTTTTCACTTCTTCTTCGATCTTATTTCTGAGCATTTTATATCCCTCCCATTAATAAAATAGATTCCATGACACTTGACACTATTTTGAAAACTCTTGTTTTATCTGTACAATTAAAGATTATTTAATCAACCTGTTTCATACTTTCATCATTATATTGTCTTTTTGTAGTACATCATCTATTTTCTTCTTATCAATTACTTTCACTTTAGCTAACTCTGATTTCCTCTTTCCGATAAAAAACTTTCTATTAGAGTGTTTTGTCTTTTAACATGTTCAAAATGCATATATCTTAATGCTAATAACAATGTAATAAATACAATCACTTCTGGGCCAAGATATATTAAATCCATTATTAAGTCTATCAACATATTTAAGCTAATATTAAAAATATATTTAGACAAATATTTTAATATAATAAATATAGATATTATAAGCAAAGATACATATGTATTACCACAAGCTTCTTTAATAACAACAACTCGTTCTATATCTTTATTATTTTGTAATGCCGATTGCTTTAACAGTATTACATATCTATCTCTTGCATGGTCATCTACATGGTATTTGATCAACTTACATTTTTCACCTATGCCCTGTATTGCAAATCCCACAATCCATGATACAGAAATAAATAATACTCCTAAAATAAATGACATATTATCAATCATAATTTCAACTGGAATTATTCTCTGAAAAACTATCATCATTAATAAGGCTCCTGGAACTACTTTTGCTAGTAAATCTCTTAAGATAAATCTAGAGTAAAATGCTTCAACTATTCCAAAAAAATCTTGCATATTCTCCCTCCTCATACATTGTTCTTCTGTTAGCTAACACCCTTCTATCTTCACATCATGCCCAATCCCGTGCAAGAACTCCATAAACTACATGGTCAACAAAATGATCATATAACCATTCTGATTCTCTAATTACACCTTCTTTAATAAAACCTAATCTCTCAGGAATAGCCCTACTTTTTATGTTTTTTTCTGCACATCTAATTTCAACTCTATTTAGATTTAATTCATTAAAAGCATATTCAACAAGTGCCCTACAAGACTTAGTCATGATTCCATTCCCTTGATACCTTTTATCAATCCAATATCCAATACTTGTGGACCTGCTACTCCAGTTCATTCCATGAAATCCAATAACCCCTACAATATTACCTTTGTACCAAATTCCAGCTTGAAACCCACTATCTGACGCAAATTGTTTTTTTGTCATTTCAATAAACCCTTTAGTATCCTCAACACTCTTTGTTCCATCTACCCAAGGAAGCCACTCTCTCAGATATGAACGACAAGAATCTATCAATTCATATAATCTATTCCCATCTCTCCTATCTAATAATTTAAGTACAATCTCATCATCAACCTCAAATTTAAACATCCCCATATGCCTCCTTCATTTTACTTATATATCCATATTATAACATTTATGTAGATATAATCTAAGCTCTTTAAATCAATTTCTAACTTAAAAAGTCATTGAAAAATATTGTGACATTTCTTTTATATATTCATAAGATGATATTATAAGCACTTAGGTTTTTCTATACAGTAACTTGCCTATAAGGAAAATCTATATGAATTTATTTTTTAAGAAGATGGTTATTTGAATCTTAACCTTCCAACCTAATAATCATCTCCTAATATTAAGTGAGGTGAATAGCCCATGGGATTTTCTGAGAGAGAACTTTTAGCAAGACTGATAAAATGTGAAGCTGAAGGTGAAGGGGAAAATGGGATGAAGGCTGTTGCCAGTGTTGTTATGAACAGAGTTAGGGTGCCCTTTGGTGAATATCAAAGAGTTAATCAAGGAGATATACGAAGAGTCATATTTCAAGAGGATCAATTCACTTGCCTAAAGACATCTATAGGTGGTGTTCCTAATCCTCAAAATATCTACAATATGGCTCCAGATCAAGTTCATTACGATATTGCAGATTGGGCCCTTGCTGGTAATAGACTATATGATGTAGGGTATTCTTTATGGTATTTTAATCCATTCAACCCATTATGTCCCTACTTTTTTCCACCAAATAGAGTGGGGAGCTTTCAAGTTCACATAGCTCTACATTGTTTTTACAATCCAACTTCTAAGTATTATGATACCTAAAATATAATAAGGGGGAAATTATATGTTCCAAGACAAGTTTTCAAGAAGTTTTAACCCTATGAATGCAAATATGTATGCAGATTATATGAATATGGCAGATACTAATCAGCCAAGGCCCATGCCCATGTCAAGACAGTCAAAACAGTCAACCCAACCACCTTCTGGCCGTCCAGCACCTCCTCAAAGGCCAAATGTTCCAGATAGAACCATATCTGTACAGCCTGAACCCATTCCATTTCCTGGTGCTGACAAGGGGTACTTACAAAATGTTTTAAATCGCTATATAGGTGAACAAGTTAGAGTAGAGTTTCTTATAGGTACTAGTATCCTAGTTGATAAGTCTGGTACCCTATTGGAAGTAGGTATTAATTATCTTATCCTTCAACTAGCAGAAACAGATGACCTTTTAGTATGTGACCTATATTCTGTTAAGTTTGTTACCGTATTTAAATAAGGCATATTCAAAAAATAAATTAGTCATTTCACTGGTTATTTGAATCATTTTCTTCATATGCCTAAAACTCCACCAATGGCTGAGTTTCTTTTTTGTGCCAAATGATTACACATTAGCATATTTATATTATGAAAAATACTATTTTGGAGTTGATAATATGTACGATGAATTAATTTATTCTCCCATGGAAGACCCATCATATATTCGTTTTTTCCATGCTTCTCCAGGTGCTCCAGCAGTGGATATATATGCCAATGATCTTAAAATTGCTTCATCCCTCAAATATAAGGAATTTACTCCTTATAGGAGATTAAAACCAGACAGATATTTTATAACTGTTTATGAAGCAGGCACCAAGACAGACCCTATTCTACGCTCTTATGTAGACCTAAGACCTAACAGGGATTATACGGCAGCTGTTATAGGTACCCCTGATGATATAAGTTCCCTCGGAATCCTTGATACTGCTAGAAGAATACCTCCTAACAATACTCAAGTAAAGTTTGTTCACCTAAGTCCTAATGCTCCTGCAGTAGATGTATATGCCAATGATAAATTAATTGCCAGGGATGTGGAGTTCACAGAGAGGAGTAGAGATATAATACTACCTGATGGCACCTATACTATTTCTCTAAATTTAGCAGGAACCCCAACAAAAGTTTTAGTAGCTCCCCGCCAAGTTCTAAAGGATGGAAACTACTACACTATCTATGCAGTAGGTCTAGCAGGTGAAAAACCACCACTTCAAATCATAACTGCCCTAGATAAGGCCTCCTACTAAAAAAATGTGACAAAAGGCCAACTACCTTTTGTCACATTTCTTAATTTTTTGTATGAAATCTTTTTTATCCATAGGTCTTCCTGTAAAATATCCCTGTATACAGTCACAACCATGCTTTTTTAAATATTCCAGTTCTTTTATACTTTCTACCCCTTCCGCTAAGGAGATTAGGCCTAATCGCTTTGTCATATCTATCATGGCTAAAACTATTCCTTGACTATTTTTATCCTTTATAATATCCCTTATGAAAGATTGGTCAATCTTTAATTTATCAATTGGAAAATCCTTGAAATATGAAAGGGATGAATATCCTGTTCCAAAATCATCTATGGCAATCTTAACTCCCATTACCTTTAGTTCCTCTAATATCCTTAATACTAATTCTGGTCCTGTCATAATATGAGTCTCAGTAATTTCAAGTTCTAAAGATTTAGGAGATAAATCATATTTATTTAATAATTTTTTCACCCGTCCTACAAAGTTCTCATCTCTCAATTGGACTGCTGATATGTTAACGGCCATAATAAACTCATCACCTAGTTCTTTTTGGAATTCCTTAGCATCCTTAATTGCCTCTTCTAATATCCAAGATCCTAAGGGAAGTATAAATCCCGTCTCCTCAGCTAAAGGTATGAACTGCATTGGTCCTATGTAACCCATTTCATCATGATGCCATCTAATTAAGGCTTCAGCTCCCTCTACCCTATTGGTAATCGTATTAACTTGTGGCTGATAGTGGAGTATAAACTCTTTCTTTTCTAATGCCTTTATCATATAATTTTCAATTTTAAGTTGCTGACTAATTTCATTAGACATGTTATATTCATATAACTCATAGTTATTTCTACCGTTTTCTTTAACCCTATACATGGCCACTTCTGCACTTCTAAGTATATTGTCTATACCATCTCCATCAGATGGATATATGCTAATTCCCGCACTTATGGTCACATATATTTCATAATCCTTTAGTTTAAAAGGTTCTCTTAATCTCTTAAATATCTTTTTTATATGGTTTATAACTTCCTTTGGACCCTTCACATCTTCAAATATTAATATAAACTCATCTCCACCTTGTCTAGATATGGTCACATCTACTCCAAAGATATGCTTAAGTCTAGAGGAAAAAACTTGTAATAATTTATCCCCCACATTATACCCTAGTGTATCATTTATCCTTTTAAATCTATCTATATCTAAAAATACTATGGCTAATTTTTCATTATTCCTTTTAGCATGGGCCATAAGTAAATCTAATCTATCCTTTAGCAAATATCTATTAGGTAATCCTGTTAAAGGATCATAATAGGTTTTATATTTTAAGTCCTTTTTACTTCTATATTTTTTATACAAATCCCTAAATAGGGATACATATTTATCCACCTTGTTATTTTCATCTTTAATAGCCTTAATAAGAAGCCATTCTGGGTAAACCTCTCCATCCTTTCGTCTATTCCATATTTCACCTTCCCAATAACCCTTTTCCTCTATACTATGCCACATTTCTTCATAGAAGGTCTCGTTGTGTTTATTAGACTTTAATATTCGAGGATTTTTCCCATATATTTCATTAATACCATATCCTGTAATGTGACTAAAAGCTCTGTTAACCCATAATACAGAACCATCCTGGTCTGCTATGGCAATTCCCTCTGATGTGTTTTCTAAGATGGTCTTTGCCAGATCATTTTCATAAATCATATTGTCTATCTCTATATTATCTATCGCTATATTATCTAAGCACATATTCGCCTCCCGCAGGAATAATTCAATTATATTTTCAGTTTATCATAATTAACAAATTCCTACAATATTAGGAAAATCTCAATTGTAATGATTTTTGTAACATGAAAAAAAGAATGGGCCTAAGCCCATTCAATTATATACTAGATCTTTTCTAACTTTATTCCCGTATCATGTCCATTAATATTTTGAATTTCTAGCTCTTCAGAAACCTTAACTAACTCTTTGGCTAATACCTCTTGCATGATATATTCCCTGTGGCCTTCTATAGCCTTTGAAACTTCATCATTGGCATTGAAGTAAATTTTTATCTTATCCATCATTTCATATCCATTGTTCTTACGCATTTGTTGAACTTTAGAAATGAACTCCCTCGCATATCCTTCATTTATTAATTCTTCAGTTAAATGAGTATCTAGGATTACGAATAAGTTATTCATCATTTCCACTGTGAAACCTTCTTTAGCAGATATGTTTATTAATACCAATTCCTTATCTACTTCTAGAGTTTCTCCATTTAAATCTATTTGGATAGTCTCTCCAGCTTCAAGCTTAGGAACTACCACTTGTGAATCTAATTCACTTAAAGCTTTACCAAATAATTTTATATTCTTTCCAAGCTTAGGTCCAGCAACTTTAAAGTTAGGCTTTAAGCTAAAGTTCATAAATTCACTTAAATCCTTTTCAAAGGAAACTTCCTTAATGTTTAACTCTTCCTTCATAAGAGGAACTAAATCACCTATTAGACTTTCATACTTTCCATCAACTAATGCCTTCTTTATTGGTTGACGTACCTTTATCTTAGATTGAGCCCTTGCAGCACGGCCAAGGCCTACTAAATCCCTTACTAAGTCCATTCTTTCTTCAACCTTTAAATCTATTAAACTTTCATTAATTGTTGGATAGAATGCTAAATGTACAGATTCATCTCCAGTTAATTTTTGATAGATTTCTTCTGTTAAGAATGGGGCAAATGGTGCAGCAAGTTTTGCTACTCCCACTAATATTTCATAAGTAGTATTGTAAACTGCCTTTTTATCATCATTTAATTCAGTAGTCCAGAATCTTCTTCTAGCACGACGAATATACCAGTTAGATAAATCTTCATTTACAAACTCTTGAATCTTTCTTACAGTTTTAGTTAAATCGTATACTCCAAGTTCTCCTAATACGTTTTTAACTAAGCTGTTAAATTTAGATAATATCCATCTGTCTAACTCTGGTCTTTCATCATATGGTACAAAGAAAGATTTAGGGTCTATATTATCTGTATTTGCATATAGTGTAAAGAAGTTATATACGTTCTTAATAGTTCCAAAGAACTTAGATTGAACTTCCTTAAGACCCTCTTCATCAAATCTAGTTGGAGTCCAAGCAGGAGATACATATAATAGGTACCATCTTAATACATCTGCTCCATATTTATCAAATAAATTAAATGGATCTACTGTATTTCCTTTAGACTTAGACATTTTTCTTCCATTTTTATCTAATAATAAATCATTTACCAATACGTTTTTGTAAGGAGAAACACCCTTAACAAAAGTAGATATGGCAAGTAATGAATAGAACCATCCACGAGTTTGGTCAATACCTTCACAGATAAAGTCTGCTGGGAATAATCCACCATCAAAGTCTTCTTTATTTTCAAATGGATAGTGATGTTGTGCATAAGGCATAGCTCCACTATCAAACCAGCAGTCAATAACTTCTGATACTCTAGTCATTGTACCTTCACACTTCTCACACTTTAAGTGAACGTCATCCACATATGGTCTATGAAGTTCTATAGACTCATCTATATCTTCAATGGCACGCTGTGCAAGCTCAGCACGTGATCCTACTGAATCAATATGTCCACACTCACATCTCCAAACATTAAGTGGTGTACCCCAATATCTATTTCTAGATAGTGCCCAGTCATTTAAGTTCTCAAGCCAGTTTCCAAATCTCTTTTCTCCCACATAGTCTGGATACCAGTTTACTGTATTATTATTTTCAATAAGCTTGTCCTTAAGCTTAGTCATTTCTATATACCAACTTGGTTTAGCATAGTAAATTAGTGGAGTTGAACATCTCCAACAATGTGGATAGTTATGTTCCATTTTTTCTTTCTTAAATAATTTACCTTCACCATGTAACCACTTTATAATGTCTACGTCACAATCCATTACGAATTTACCTTCCCATGGAGTTGCTGTATATTTACCTTCTTCACTTACAGGGTTAAGTACTGGAAGACCATATTTTCTTCCCACTTGGTAATCGTCCTCACCAAAGGCTGGTGCTATATGAACAATACCTGTACCATCTTCTGTAGTTACATAGTCTGCACAAGTTACATAGAATCCTTTTTTGTCCACATCTAAAAATGGCATTAATTGCTCATATTCCATGTATTCTAGGTCTTTACCCTTTAATTCTTCTAATACTTCAAAATCTTCACCTAAGACTCGCTTTGATAGGGATTTTTCCACATAGAATATGTTTCCTTGTGAATTAGCTTTAACATAAGTCTCATTAGGATTAACTGCTAATGCTA
The DNA here is from genome assembly GCF_025210435.1 of Anaeromicrobium sp. Taxonomy (GTDB): domain Bacteria; phylum Bacillota; class Clostridia; order Peptostreptococcales; family Thermotaleaceae; genus Anaeromicrobium. The sequence continues at coordinate 1,258 of NZ_JAOART010000142.1, read as the reverse complement.
CATTTGATGCTAATGTCCATGGAGTAGTGGTCCATACTAGGAAATGCTCATCTGCATCCTTTCTCTTAAATGCAGCTATAACTGTGTTAGTCTTTACTTCCTTATATCCTTGGGCAACCTCATGAGATGCAAGACCAGTTCCACATCTAGGGCAGTATGGAAGTATCTTATGTCCTTCATACATATATCCTTCTTGGAAGAACTTATTTAAAATCCACCATACGGACTCTATATAATTGTTGTCTAGTGTTATGTATGGATTATCTAAGTCAATGGCATATCCCATTCTTCTAGTCATTTCTCTCCATTGCTTTTCATAAGAGAATACTGACTCTCTACACTTTTCATTGAACTTATCAAGACCATAGGCTTCTATTTCAGGTTTACTTGATAATTTAAGTTGCTTTTCAACTTCAATCTCAACAGGAAGACCATGAGTATCCCATCCAGCCTTTCTCTTTACTTGGTAACCCTGCATAGTCTTAAATCTACAAACAGAGTCCTTTAGTGTTCTTGCCATAACGTGATGTATTCCAGGTCTACCATTGGCAGTTGGAGGTCCTTCAAAGAATACAAATGATTCCTTGTCAGCTCTAGTGGTTATACATTTTTCTAATACTTGGGCATTATCCCAAAAGTCTGATATTTGACCTTCATTCTCTGCAACTGATAGAGATGATAATGTTTTAAACTTTTCCATTAATATCAATCCTTTCTAAACTATTTTATCCAAAAACAAAATCCCTAAGCATAAATGCTTAGGGACGATTATTCACCGCGTTACCACCCTTGTTATAAAACAAAAGTTCTATCACTTTATACATGTAACGTATGTAGACGGAAATCCTTACTAAAACTTTGGGGATTTCAACTCAAAGGTGATCTTCATAAAAAGTTTGGTAATAATCTCTCAACTAATGATTATCTCTCTGTAACCAAGTTTCTTTTTTACTACTGTCCTTATCACAGTTTTTACATATTTGTTTACATCCTATTTTAATAAGAAAAGTCCCCTTATGTCAAGGAAATTATACAAATTAATCCTTTTATTTTTACATTATTTCCACACTACAAAATTTTCATACGTCACAATATGGTTTATTCCTTTATAGATTTATTGGTTTTAAATTTGTTTTATACAGTAACTTGCCTATAAGGGAAAATATATTGAAAATCTTTGGAACCCTGGAACGTCACAACATCCTATGCTACTCCAACATGACACGTGAACCTATATACGAAGATTCACACTTTCGCT
>NZ_JAOART010000012.1 GCF_025210435.1 Anaeromicrobium sp. | reverse complement strand
AGCGAAAGTGTGAATCTTCGTATATAGGTTCACGTGTCATGTTGGAGTAGCATAGGATGTTGTGACGTTCCAGGGTTCCAAAGATTTTCAATATATTTTCCCTTATAGGCAAGTTACTGTATAAAACAAATTTAAAACCAAGAAATCTATAGTTGTCCCATACTATATTCATATTAGAATTAGTCTCAAAAAATCTCTTTTTGCCAAAAAAAAATAAAGCTGAATTTAAAATTCAGCTTTAAATACAATTTTATATACAGAGATACCAAAAAGAGCAGGCTAACTAGCCTGCTCTTAATTTATTACATCATTCCTGGCATTCCACCGCCCATTGGTGGCATTGCTGGACCTTCATTTTCTTCCTTAATATCTACCACTGCAGCTTCTGTAGTAAGTAACATGGCAGAAACAGATGCGGCATTTTGTAGGGCACTACGAGTTACCTTAGTAGGATCTACTATACCTGCTTCAATCATATTTACATATTCTTGCTTGTAAGCATCGAATCCTACACCCTTATCTCCATTAATAACCTTCTCTACAATTACAGATCCTTCAAGACCTGCATTAGCAGCTATTTGTCTTACTGGTTCTTCAAGGGCACGTCTAATTATCTTAGCACCAGTTTTCTCATCTCCTTCTAGAGACTCTACTAGACTTTTCACAACATCAATTGTGTTAAGAAGTGCAACTCCACCACCAGATACGATACCTTCTTCAACAGCAGCTCTAGTAGCATTTAAAGCATCTTCTATTCTTAACTTTCTTTCCTTTAGCTCAGTTTCTGTAGCAGCACCAACTTCAATAACTGCAACTCCACCAGATAACTTAGCTAATCTTTCTTGTAATTTTTCCCTATCAAAATCAGAAGTAGTTTCTTCTATTTGAGACTTGATTTGTCTTACTCTATCTTCAATGGCAGAAGAATCTCCAGCACCATCTACAATAGTAGTGTTATCCTTATCAATTTTCACAGAGTTTGCACGACCAAGCATTTCTAATGTGGCAGTCTTTAAATCTAATCCTAATTCTTCAGAAATTACTGTTCCACCAGTTAAGATAGCTATATCTTGTAACATGGCCTTTCTTCTATCTCCAAATCCAGGAGCCTTAACAGCAACACATTCAAATGTTCCTCTTAATTTGTTAACTACTAATGTGGCTAATGCTTCTCCCTCAATATCTTCAGATATTATTAATAATTTTTTACCCTGTTGTACTATTTGCTCAAGTACAGGTAATATATCTTGAATATTAGTAATCTTCTTATCTGTAATTAGGATATATGGATCAGATAATGCAGCTTCCATCTTTTCTGCATCTGTAACCATATAAGGAGATACATAGCCCCTATCAAATTGCATACCTTCTACCACATCTAAAGTAGTTCCCATAGATTTAGATTCTTCTACAGTGATAACTCCATCTTTTCCTACTTTTTCCATAGCCTCAGCAATTAAAGCTCCTATAGTTTCATCAGCGGCAGAAATTGAAGCAACCTGTGCAATAGATTCTTTTCCTTCAACAATCTTAGAAATATTTTTTATTTCTTCAACAGATACATCTACTGCCTTTTGAATACCCTTTTTAAGTATCATAGGATTAGCTCCTGCTGCAACATTTTTCATACCTTCCCTAATAATAGCTTGAGCAAGTAGTGTTGCTGTAGTAGTACCATCTCCTGCCACATCATTAGTTTTAGTTGCAACTTCCTTAACTAATTGAGCTCCCATGTTTTCATAGGCATCTTCTAATTCTATTTCCCTTGCAATTGTAACTCCATCATTAGTAATAAGTGGAGATCCAAATTTTTTATCTAAAATAACATTTCTTCCCCTAGGTCCTAATGTTACTTTTACTGTATCCGCTAATTTATTAACCCCTGTTTCTAATTTACGACGAGCTTCTTCTCTAAATTTAATATCCTTAGCCATAAGATTTCCCTCCTAAATTTATTATTCAACAATAGCTAAAATGTCATTTTGCTTTAAGATTGTATATTCAATTCCATCATGTTTAACTTCTGTTCCTGCATATTTTGCAAATATTACTTTATTTCCTACTTCCACTTCCATTTTTACTTCTTTTCCTTCTACTAATCCACCTGGTCCTACAGCTACAACTTCTGCCATCTGTGGTTGCTCTTTAGCTTGAGTAGGTAGGACTATTCCACTTTTAGTCTTTTCTTGTGCCTCTAACTTCTTTATTACAACTCTGTCTCCTAATGGTCTTATGTTCATAAGAAAACCTCCTTATATATGTAATTAAATTTTTATATTCCATTTTATTAGCACTCATCATCAGTGAGTGCTAATCATAGTTATAATGTAATATATATATATATATTATGCAATATGTATTTTCAGGGGTTTTTTGGTGATTTTCCATCTTTTGTAGTTATTATATATTTTTTCCTCCTTCATTCTAAGTAATTCTATGCCTATTAGCTTTTACCTCTATTTTCCTTTTATTATAAAATCTTTTGTCGCAAAATTCAAATTTTATCATATTAGCTATTTATTAAATAGGGTTCTAAAATAGGATATATACTAAAATCATGTAACTTTATGAGCATATGATGAATATTATGTAATATGGTTTTTATAACCATATTTATCATATTCGGGAGTGAATATTATGGTTATTAAAAAAAATAGAAAATTTAAAATTTTATCCTTAGATTCTGGTGGAGTAAGGGGCATATTAGAAAATACTTTACTACTTAGATTAAGCAAAAAATACCCTACCCTAATCGAAGATATGGACATGATAATAGGTACATCCATAGGAAACATCATAAGCCTTTCTTTAGCTTATGGATTAACCCCTGAAAAAATACAGCATATATTAAAAAACCATGGGAAAACAATATTCTCTTGTAAAAATATTAATCCGTTCAAACCTCTTTTTTCTAATAGAAATTTTATGGACCTAATAAACGATACCTTCCCAGAAGATTTGCAATTAGTAGATTTACATAAGATAGTAGCAACTACTACAGTCCAGGTAAGTGGTTCTATAGATAGTATAAAACCTTTGATCTACAGTAACGCCCCCCTATCTCCAAACAAACATGCATTAGTTAGGGATGTGGCCTTATCTGGTGGAACAGTTCCTGCTTTCTTTCCCATATGTAATAATCAAATAGATGGAGCCGTTGTGGCTGGTAATCCATCCTTAGTAGGTATATGTGTTGCCTCCTCCCAATTAAATATTCCCCTAAATAATATATCCATGTTATCCCTAGGGACAGGATTTAATCCTACCATATTACCTGATGATGCAAATAATTGGGGTCCAACCCAGTGGATTATCAACAGACAAATGGGACTTCCCCTATTAGACGTATTTAGTTTAGGACAAAGTGCCCTAGAAAGTAGATTGTCATCCATGTTATTAAAATCTAGATACCATAGATTAGATATTCCCCTAGATAAGGATGTATCCTTTAACGATTATAAAAGTATAAATTATCTCATAGATAAGGCTAATAAATATGATTTATCAGACACATTTCGTTGGATTAATAGAATATGGTGTTCATAATTATGAGGATGGATATTAATATCCATCCTCATATACCTAACTATTAAAATAATATGAAAACCATAGGCATTACTAATATTAGGGTTAATATGGTCCTTTCAATCCAAATTAATACTATCTCCTTTAGATCAATAGGTATATCTGTTGATAATATACATGGTATGGATGCAGAGAAAAATAATACCTGAGATATACAAACTACTCCTATGACAAATTTAGTAATTAAAGGAGCCGATTTAACCACTAAGGCTGGCAAAAACATTTCTGCAATGCCTACTGCCGATGCCTTTGCAGCTAGCATGGGTTCTGGTATTTGAAGTAGTTTAATAAATGGATAGAATATATATCCCATATAGTCAAAGAGGGACGTATATTTTGCTAAAACTAATCCAAATAATCCTATGGACATGATAGATGGTAATATTCCCATGGCCATTTTAATTCCGTCTAATAGGTTTTCCTTAATATTCATTGCCATATTTTTAGAAATATTGGCTGCCTTTATGCCTTCTTTCCATGCATTTATAAATATATTACCTTGTCTATTAAATATTTCACTATCCTTATCTTCATAATATTTTTCACTTTTTTTACTGAGTGGAAATAGTCTTACAGTTATGGCTGTGACTAAAAAAGTCACTATCAATGTGGTCCAAAAATAAGTATTCCACATTTCCATAAGACCTAATGTTTTAGCTACAATAATCATGAAGGTGGCCGACACTGTTGAAAATCCCGTTGCTATAATAGAAGCTTCCTTTATAGTATATTTCCCCTCTTTAAATACCTTATTAGTAATAAGAAGTCCTATTGAATAGCTTCCCACAAAGGATGCTACTGCATCTATGGCAGACCTTCCTGGTGTTTTAAATATGGGCTTCATAATAGGTTCCATTAAAACTCCTATAAATTCTAAGAGTCCATATCCAACTAAAAAACTTAAAAATATGGCTCCAATTGGTACTATTAAACCTACTGGAACTACTAATTTTGAAAATAAAAAGGGCCCCATATCCTTTTCAAGTAGCCATTCTGGTCCTGACCTATAGTAAACCATAAATGCCACTACTAGACCAACTAATTTGAAAATTGAAAATAGGGCCCTTACTTTGTCCTTATTCCATGTTTTATCCTTAAAGGGTAGTATACTTCCTACTATGATTATTATTAATGCGTATAATTTAGCTATGAAGGGCACAGATTTTTTTATACCTGTTACAATATGATCTAGGGGTATAGTTGTTTTTCCACCCATATTAATGGGAATAAAAAACATAAATATTCCTACTGCACTAAAAATTAGGAATTTAAAAATCCCACTAGTCCAACTTTCATTTGCACTTCTTACATTCATATCCAATCCCCCTTTAATAAGTATCTAGGTTCAGTTATGGAATGTTAGCACTATAATTACATAGACCCTTTAAAAATTAATATTCTATTTTAACTTCATATAATATTAATAACCGTTCCTTATATATATTATATTACATTTTTCCAATATTTTCACAAAATTCAAAAAAACATTTCACTAAAGATCATCTCCACTATTTTTCATAAACACTTTTAATATATTAATTTCATAAGGAGTACTCAAATCCTCTAAATTTCCTATTCCCTCTTTACAATATTCCACCACATTCTTCCTTATGGCATCTTTAAAAATATTATTTAACTCTTTATTTTTATTCATCTTCATTCTTATTTCCGCACAAACACGATTGTATATTCCCATCTCATAGGGACTTTTAAGGCTTTTAGCATATTTTTTTCCCTCTGAAAATAGGTTTAATGCCTTTTTATATCTGCCATCTATCACATACAACAAACTCATATAGCAACTAGCTATGGACCTTCCCCATATTATATTTAAGCTCTCATAGTTCCTTATGGCCTCCTTTAAATATTCCTTAGCCCTATGGTAATCTCCCATATCCAATGCTGCTTGTCCTGCATTAGTGTTGAATATGGCAAAACTCCTAGTTATATTTTCTTCGTTACAAATGGCTATGGCTAAATCATAATAATATAGGGCAGAAGTAAACTTCATATTCCTTCTTCTTATTTCACCCATATAATTATAACAAGCTGCCCTGTTTAAAATATACTTTTCTTTGTATCTGTCCTTCTTTTCAAATATCTTTAGGGATTGTTTTAAGCTTTCTTCTGCCTCATGATATTTTCCAACCATCATCCTTTCAATTCCCCTTAATCTTAACAATATGGCTAGGTCCTTTTCATAAGAACACCTCTTGGCTATATCCATGGCCAATTTAATATATTTATCCATCCATTTATGATCATTTATCTTAATTCCATAATATATCATCTGTAAATAGGCTTTTATGCCATAGTCTGGATTTTCATTTTCCCTTGCCAAATATATTATTTTCTCTATGGCGTTTGTTCCCTTTTCATATTGTCCTTTCATTATTAGATACCTACCTAACATATGAAAGAATCTCATGTTTATATCCTTTACTTCCTTTAAATAATATTTTTCTTCATTTAATACTTTTATTTCTTCTTCTAATTCATCTAAAGCCTTTTTTTCTTCCTTATGTGTTAAATAGGTTGCATATTCATTCTCTATATTTCCATCCCTTAATACGGGAAATAGTTCATGGCTAAAACTCATATATACATCTAGATTTAATCCCTTATATTTCAAATACTTTATGGTATTATGGGCATTTTTAAAATGATATATTAATTTAGGATATAGGAATCTGTCCCTCTTGTCATCATGAAGATCCTTCTCTAAAATCTGACCTATTTCATCATGAAAGAACTTTCTTCTCATGTTAGACATGGAATTATACACATAATCCCTTAACTTTTGGTGGGTAAAGGCAAACTCTATATTGCCATTTTTTATTACTTCCTTTATTATGCCCCTTGTCTGTAGTTCTTCTAATATATCTATTATATGTATAGTCTCCCTTTTACCTATGGACCTTAACATTTCAATATTCACATTGTCAAAGGATACACTAATAATATTTAATATATCTAGGGCATCCTTACCTATGTCTAAAAATCTATTTTTTAATATGTCTTGAGCCTTAGATGACATATAATCCACATTGTTGTTTTCTTTTATACTATTTATTACTTCTGTTAAAAAGAAGGGACTTCCAGAAGTACTATCATAGACCTTTTCATAAATATTATCATTCCACTCATAATCCCTGAAGGCACCTTGTAGAAATTCACTAGTCTCTTTTCTATTAAAGTTTTTCAATTGTATCTTTTCTATTTTTTCATATTTCACACTAAAATTTATTAATCTTTCTATTTTTTCATATCCACTTCTACTAGTGGCCACCATATAAATATTATTTTTACCATTTAATATAATATTCTCAAGTAAGGTAAGACTCTTCCTATCCATCCATTGTATATCTTCTAATACTAATACTAAAGGTTCATACAAGGATACCTTTTTTATTATGGATACCATAGTATCTTCTACTACCTGCCATTTTAATGTATCTATCTTTTCTATCATATGATAATTAGAATCCAACTCCATAAAATCAGGAAATATACTTCCCATAATGTTATTCCAAAGGGTTGGAATACTCATATTAGTAGCCCTTATTATGTCTAATAGTTTTACGAATACATTATTCCAAGGCTTTAATATATAACTTTCCTCTGCTTGATAACAATTTGTAACTATTATGTTTTTATTATCTATAAAATTATCTACAAAATACTCCCTAAGCTTAGTCTTTCCGATACCTGCTTCTCCATATATTAAAACACCCCTAAGTTCTTTAGTATCTTTAAATAGATTATAGTTTTCAGCCAAAATTTCCACTTCTTTTTTTCTACCATAAAAGAAGTCCTCTTTTCTTTTACTCATTTCCTTTAAACTTTTATTTAGAAGTATTTTATCATACACTTTCTTCGTTTCTTCCTCTGGTTCTACTCCTAATTCTGACTTTAATAGTTTTTTCAATTTCTCGTATATTTCTTCTACCTTATAGAACTTTCCCTGATCACCATAGGCTAACATTATCTTTTTATAGGCATCTTCTTCATATTCATCTATCCTTATTAATTTTTTCAAATAGGGTATGTTATCTTCACCCTCTATTTTTTCTTTTAATCTAGATATATACACACCATTTAAATACTCCCTATAATTTATCATCCATGATTCAAATTCTTCCCCATCTTTCACATTAAAACCCTTTAAAAATTCTTCATAATAAAATTCCTTTAAATCTATTTTCTGTTCCATAAAATCAATTAAATCTATTTCTATATGTATATGAGGATTTATCATGACCATGGATTTTCTAGGAGATATGATAATATCCATATTAAAGCTCTTTCTAATTTTATACATGGCTTGTCTTAAATTTTTCTTTGCCGTTTTGTCATCAGAACCACCCCATAGCAAGTTAACGAGAGTATCCCTTGTGGCCTGTTTATTAACAATTAAATAATAAAAAAGTGCCCCTGCCTTTTTAAATGGAAATGTAATATTCTCTTCATTTTTAGTTACTTTAGGATTTCCAAATACTTTAACTTTTATTTTATCCATCTTGTCCCCCATTAAAATATCCTTATGAATATAAATGTTATAAAATCATATGTATTTATTTTTTTATTAACATCTTAACTCTCTCATAATCCACTTTAGAATCCACATCTAAATTAAACTTACAATCATCTATATGTACATATTCTATTTCATCTAGATTATCCATTATAATCTGCCTAGGGCCATAGTCTCCAGAAATATTCATTATACTAGCTTTCCACTTTTTATGAAATAATACGGGATTTCCCCTCTTTCCATCATATAAGGGAACTATTATGGCTTTTTTCGTATTTTTAAATACATTTATTATTTTATTAATTATTTTTTCATTAATAAGTGGCATGTCACCAAGGATGAATAGTATGCCCTTACTATTAGGGCTTACTTGTTCTAATCCTTTTTTTACAGAGGTACTCTGTCCCTTTTCATAATCCCTATTATGTATGGTCTTTATACCTTTATTTTTTCCAATTTTACCTATAATCTCATCCTTATAAACTAATATTATTTCGTCACTATTGCTCTTTAGGCTATTATCTATTATTTCTTCTATTATGGTATGGTCTTTAAATGGTAATAAAAGCTTATTCTTTCCCATTCTAGTAGATTTTCCCGATGCAAGTATGACAGTACTTATCACCCAATCAACTCCTTGTACACCTGGCCATTTTTAGCACTTCCATAAATGACCTTATCTATTATGTTTAGTTTACTTATACGTTTTCCTAATTTTATTATTTCTTCACTCATATGTTTATCACATTTATTAATGAAAAAATAAGTTTCCATATTAGAAGGAATTTTTCCAATTACACCAGTAGTGCTTGTAAGTATTTCATATATTTTTTCTATGGTAAGTATGTGGTTTTCTTTAATATTAATTTCTTTATTGGACAGACTATACCTATGGACATTTTTTTCATTAAATTTCTTTCCTACAATATCTGCCCCCATAACAATTATTAATTTCTTTGAGTTAGGAGGTATTATGGGTTCATTTTCCCTATAGAGTTTTAATGATCTTCCCTTTGATCCATCCCCTTCAACTAGGATTAAATCATAAATATTTTTATTGTATATTCTATCTAAATAATGTTTATCTACCCCTACTACTTTCCCCTCTTCATTAACATACCTTCCTATAGAAAGGGGCCCCTTGTCATAATTAAATTCATTAATTCCTACAAATTTGTAAGGTGGTTCATATATCTTAGTAGTAGTACTAATAAGTATATTTCTATAAAAATAGTTATCAACCATATTTAAAAGACTAGTAGTCTTTCCACCACCACCCACAAGGGTAATCATTTCCCCCCTTTTAATAGAGAAACTATCAATTAATCTCATACTTAAGATTCCTTCATTAAGGTTAATAGGGCCTCTAATGCTCCACCAGCTATATTTCTTCCCTTATCACTTATAGTGTAACAATGAGAAACTTCTCCCCTAGGATCAATATCTCCTACCTTTTCATTTTCTTTTACATAGGTACCACTTTTTATTAATCCCCTCAATACGCCATCTATTTGTGCTCTTATTTCTTTACCCTGAACCTCTCCTATGATTTGGCCCTTTTTAACTAGATCACCTATGTTACTATTTGTGATCACTTCCCCATGGCAGGGTGACCTTAGAAGACGTTCCTTATCATATCCACCTATGGGTCCTGGTACTCCCGTGTCATTTTTAGGTTTTCCCTCATATATAACCCTACCTAAATCATGGCCTCTCATAGTTTCAACTATAGCATGAACATCTACCGATGCCTCAAACCCAGGACCTATTCCTATGACTATAGGAGCATCTTCTATACTTGTACCCATATTTTTCTTTGCCATTATGGCATCTATCACTATATGGGCCTTTAATTCCTTTATAATAGTTCCCTGGGGATCTACTACTACGGGAATTTTATTATTATTTAATATATTATAAATATGTTCCTTATTAGTCTTAACACTCTCTACACCCTCTACTAACATATTTCCTTCATATACACAATTAGCAAAGGATACTGTCCTTCTTACTACCTTAGGTGTATCTATTTCAGTCATAACAACCTTAAATCCCACCTTAAAAAGCCTGTGTCCTATGGCTGTAGCCAAATCTCCTGCTCCCCTTATGATTACTAATTTATTTAACATAATTTACCTCCACTATTATCTATAGATTTCCTAACACTAAGATTTCTTTGTACAGTAACTTGCCTATAAGGGAAAATATATTGAAAATTTTTGGAACCCTGGAACGTCACAACATCCTATGCTACTTGAACATGACACATGAACCTATATACGAAGATTCACACTTTCGCTTGTGACAAGGACTTGGGTGGAAAAGATTTTCAATATATTT
>NZ_JAOART010000141.1 GCF_025210435.1 Anaeromicrobium sp. | reverse complement strand
TGAATCTTCGTATATAGGTTCATGTGTCATGTTGGAGTAGCATAGGATGTTGTGACGTTCCAGGGTTCCAAAGATTTTCAATATATTTTCCCTTATAGGCAAGTTACTGTATAAAACAAATTTAAAACCAATAAATCTATAATAGTCTTTTTTCATTATCTATTTACTTTTATTTTTTCAATTTCATAAATATAATTTTCATATAATTCTTTAGTAGCAGCACTCAGATCTATTCCCAATTCACGCTTAAAATCTTTGGATATACTTTTGTAATGTTCCTTAAAATTAGTGTAATCTTTTATATTTACATAAATACGAAGTAATTTTTCATGAATTTCCTCAATATAGGGATCTCTTTTAAGTATTCCTTTTAAATAAGGAATTGCTTCACTATATTTTCCTTCTCCCATATAAAAATCTGATATTCTTCTAAGGATGTTCATATATATCTTACTAAATCGTTCCTGTTCATTTTTCGCCCAATAATAGTCATTTTCTTCTAGATATTCTCCTCTGTATAATTGAATTGTTTCTTTTAATAATTGTTCATTTTCACTATTTATTTCAATATTTCCATTAAATATCTTCTCAAATTCTTCAATATCCAAAAACATTGTGTCCATATGAAATCTATACATTTCATTAGAATACATAATTCCTTGATGAAGGTTTATAGATTTTAATCCACTTCTTACATAATATATATTTGTATGTAAAAGCTTAGTTGCTTGTTCTTCTTCTTTATACTGCCAAAGTTCTTCAATTATTTTGGATTTATGTACGAACTTGCCCCTATTATGTACAAGGTATGCAGCAAGCTCCTTTGCTTTAGAAGTACGCCATTTAATACTTTTTTCATTTCCTATTATTTCAAAGTTTCCAAAGCATAAGATTTTATTTTCTTCCTTATTTTTATTTAGTTCAATCATATGTTTATTTCTTTTTAAAACCCGTTCCAAACTCTTATCTAATCTTCTTTTTAGTACGGGCTTCATAACATAATCTATGGCATCCACTTCAAATGCATCCACTGCATAATCATTGTAAGCTGTAACAAATACTATTTGAATATCCTTGTCTATTTCTAATATTTTCTCTGCCCCTTCAATGCCTTTCATCTTTGGCATTTCAATGTCTAAAAAAATCAAATGTACTTTTTCCTTTTTAATTTCTTCAAAAGCTTTAGTTATATCTGTATATGCTCCTACAATCTCAATGTAATCATATCCTTTAAGAAGACGTTCTAAATTCTTTAATGCTGGTCTTTCATCATCCACTAGTATGGTTCTAATCAAAACCCTCACCTCTCTTAATTGGAATCTTAATAGAAACGATGGTACCCTTTCCAATTTCACTCTCAATTTCAATTCCATATCCGTAAATGCGTTTGAATCTTTTGGTTACATTTCTAAGGCCTACACTTTTTCCTTTGAAGTTCTCCCTCAAAATAGTTTTCAATTTTTCCTTAGATATACCAATCCCATCATCTTCCACTTTAATGATAATAAAATCACCCTTTTCTTTAATAGAAATTTTTATATTTCCCCCTTCTTCCTTTTTCAATATTCCATGCTTTACTGCATTTTCTACGATGGGCTGTAAAAGGAGTGTAGGTATCATAAAGTTAATGGGGTCCACATCATATTCACAGTTTATTCTTTCCTCAAATCTAGCTTTCTCAATAGCTAGATAAGACTGTATAAACTCCATTTCCTTTTCAATTCTAACAAATTTATCCAGATTGCTAAAATCGAAACTACTTCTTAAGTAATTGCTCAATTCTGTAATCAGGTCTGCTGCCTTTTCAGGGTCTGTATAGCAAAATGATATAATTGTATTTAATGCATTGTATAAGAAATGTGGTTTTATTTGTGCCTGTAAAAATGCCATTTCCGCATGAATTCCGTGCTGAACGGATTTTTTCAGTTGAAGAAGCGTCTTTGCACGAGCTTTTAATTCATCCATTTCAAAGGGCTTTGGTAAAAAATCATTGGCTCCAGATTCAAATCCTGTGAAAATAGCTTCTGGATTATTCTGAGCTGTAAGCATAAGGACAGGTAACTCATAAATAGAATATTTCTCACGAATCCTCTTACATACTTCGTATCCTGACATTTGTGGCATCATAATATCCAAAATCACAAGGTCTATTTCTTTATTTTTTGAAATCATATCCAATGCCTCCATACCCTTGGTAGCTCTAATAACAGAATATTTTTCAGTAAAGAGTATATTCCCAAGAGAATGTAAATTCACAGGCTCATCGTCCACTATCAATACGGTAAACTCTCCTCCATCCTGAATACTTACTCCTCCTTGGGAAGATAGGCCCTGTAAATTATATTCCTCAATTGATACTTCCTTTTTAGGGTTACTATTTTTATCTTTATATTCACTAATTGGCAGAGTAAATGTAATTTTTGACCCTTTTTTCACCTCTGATTCTACCCATATTTTTCCTCCCTGTATTTCTACAAGCTTTTTTGTAACACTAAGACCTAGACCAGTACCTCCATAAGATTGGGTTAAAGATCCATTCCCCTGTTCAAAGGGTTTAAAAATTTCTTCCAATTTCTCTTTTGATATTCCAATCCCCGTATCTTCTACACTTATTTCCATTATGTCATTGTTTTCTACAGCGGAAATAATTATTTTACCATTATGTGTAAACTTCACCGCATTTCCTAATAAATTATATATAACCTGTATTATTCGGTCCTCATCTCCATAAACAAAAGGAATATCCCTAGACAAATTATTTACTAATATAATTTCTTTATTTGTAATCAGATGTTTTTGTACAGCCAATACCTTCTGTACAATCTGTTGTAGATCAACACTTTTTTTATTAAGATTTATATCTCCATATTTTAATTTTGAATAATCCAATATATCATTCACAAGATTTGCAAGTCTTCTGCCACTTGATATTACCAAGGACAAATTTTCTCTTTGTTTTTGGCTTATCTGCCCTTCCATACTTTGTAAAAGAGATTCTGTAATACTAATTATACCATGGAGGGGTGTTCTTAATTCATGGGAGGTATTTGCAAGAAACTCATCTTTGAGCTTATTCAATGAAATCATTTTATCAGATAATTCCTCCACTTCATCAAATGTCTTTGCATATCTTGCTGCCAAAATATATGCTTGAATTAATAACATGATAAATGTTGTAAAACCTATCAGTCCACCTGGCTTACTTTCAACCACATTTAAATAATATAAACAGTCATGTATATAAGTTAGAAAAAAAAGTATGATTCCTAAAAATAATAAAGTTGCACCCTGCTTTTTTCTATATACAGCTCTGATAACAGAAATTAATATATTATAGGATATGATTCCTACGAAAATTTCAATAAGAATTACATACTCTGTATAAATATGTATAGGTGTAAGAATTATAACGCCTGTAATCATAAATGATATATAAACAAAAATCTTTACAATCTTATTTGAAGATTGGTGTAAATATACCTCATTAATAAAAACAAACCATATGGTTCCTCCCCAATAAACAGTCATGTATTCAATAAATATGAGGAGATTAAAATCTATAGTAGGAATTAAAGTAGTAATAAAATATTCTCCAGTAAAAAGAATTCTTACGGACATTCCTAAAAGGGCTATGATAAAGTATAAAACGGATTTATTTCTCCTTTGTAGCCAGTATATGGCCACATGATAAAGGATCATACTAAAGACAGCACCAAAGAGAAGCATTTCCCTTCTTGCAGAATTTTCTTTTTTTCTTATTATTTGTTCCATTAAACCTAAATCTATAGAGTGCCAAAATCCACCTCTAGCATAGGTATAATTTGATATTTGTACAATAATTTCAAATTCATTAGAATCATTTTTAAAATGAGCAATCTTTGGTTTATACTCAGGTATAGTAGTATCTTTACTTTTCCCAACAATTCCACTGGTTGCAATAGTCTCCCCATTGACCATAAGTTTATAAGCAGTAGATTGGGTCAATATTTTTAACCCCTTTAAATCATCTCTATTATTTGTTTTTACTTTTAATCGATAGGTGGCATATCCTTTCCCTGGAAATTTTTCCTTGTTTATTTTATATTTATTCCATACCTTAGGTACATGAAAATATCCAGTAGGTTTATACACTTTCTCTCCCTTATGAAAATCATCATAGGTAAGAAGTTCATTCCAATAAAATTCCCACTCACCATCTAGCTGTATAGGACCATCCTTTTGAAAATCCCACTGAGTAAGATCTAATAAGCCTTTTTTAGCTATGGGAATTTTTTTCTGTTCATCAGAATGAGTGATACAGATAAAAATTATACTTATCAGTAAAATAAATATGAAAATACTGTATTTTTTATTTATAAAAGATTTCATTTATAAACCGCCTTTATAATCTTTGTCTTCCTATGTAAATTATTATTTTTTTATTCATTTTATTTTACCAATTTTATCCCGTAAATTACAAGCTCTATATAAAATATAAAAGCAGATGGCCATTAGAAGCCATCTGCTTTTATATTTTATCATATTCTTATGAGAATCATCATATGAAATTTGTCCTACAATCCCTATTATTTAAATTAAAAATATGCTGTATTACTCTTAGAGGAAAGTTTTCCATCATCATTTCCTATATTTCTAAGGGTTGGTCTATCAGCTCCTGATTTTATTTCCCATATATTTGTGAAGTCCCAACTACTTCCATCTATTACATTCCAATGATTGTTATCTTGGTAAAATTCTTTTAATTTAAATTGTTCTGATGTAATATTTGCACCTTCATTAGAATTGATACCAGGCGTAATACTTTGCACACTTCCATTTTTCTCAATACTCATAGTTACATTCCCATAGTTATTTTTAGCATTAAACATATATTCTCCACAAATTCTACCTATTTTAGGCATCTTATCAGTCCATAGCCCAGAAATTTTCCCATTATAGGCAATAGAATTATATGTTTTAGAATAACGGCCGTTCCCTGTCAATCCTCCTACAAGTAATTCTCTACCATCCTTTAATGTTCTTCCTTTTACACTTCCTGTTGCGTAGGTATTATTTAGGATAGAAGCGTCAAAATTTCCTAATAAACCACCTGCGTAAACACTATCTCCCCCATCATTTACAGTAACATTTCCTGTTGCATATGAGTCACTTATTTGACTCATACGTAAACTTCCTACCAATCCTCCTGCATTGATATATTTACCTCCATTTACAATAACATTTCCTGTTGCATAGGATTTTTTTATATACATACCATCTCTTGGTGCATCATAATTATTCAAATTAAAACTACCTACTAAACCTCCTACCACAATCTGCCCTGCTTTATCTCCAGCTACAGTAATATTTCCTGTTGCATGAGAATTTTCTATTGTACCGCCGGACATCTGAGCTCCTACTAAGCCACCTGCAGTAATATCTTTTCCCGTAATATTAACACTTGCATTAGATTTAGAGATAGTAATAGTTGGACCTCCAATCGGACTTGCACTTACATATGCCACTAATCCTCCTACAAGACCGCTATCTGAATCAATAGTTCCGTTTACACTACAATTGATCATTTTAAATTCTTTTTTGTCCCTACAGTCAATATAACCTACTAATCCTCCTGCGCGTGCATACTGTCCTTTATTCAAAATTTTTATATTATTTAATGTTAGGTTTGTTATTTGTCCCTCACTTACGGTTGCAAACAATCCAGCTTTATAACGGTACTCATTCGCATTAATGTATAAGTTACTGATGCTATATCCTGAACCATCAAAGTTTACAGCAAAAGAATTCCTGGAATCTCCGATTGGATCAAAACCATGTCCATCACTGTCTTTTGATAAAGCATCTTTTAATAGTTCACCTTTATCATTATCTCTATCTACATCTAGTAAATCTTTCCCTGTTGGGTTCTCATAGCTATTATCCTTAGCAAAATCTAGATTTTTACTTAACTTATAATAGCTATTAAGGGCATAATTTTTTATTTCATAACCGTTGACCCTATCAGCCTGTTCTCCTCTACCAACAGCTATTAAGTCCTCTATACTTTCAATGATAAATGGATCATCGTTTGTTCCTGAGCCATTCATTTCGCCTTTTTTTGCATATATTGTATGAATTTTTGTCTTTATATTATGATTATTTTTATCTATGGCTACCAAAAATACTTTATATTTTCCATCGCCTGTCAGCCCAGTTATATTTGTTGTTACTTCTGTATTAGCTTCATTTACTAATATGGTTTTATTGTTGTCTATAATATCATTTACAACAGGTGTAGAAGCATCTGTGGCATTGTATACTAAATAGTAAACTGTAGATGATCTATCAAGCTTTACTATTAAGTCAAAACTATTTGGTGTTATATTTTGTACTTTCGGATAAGCATTAACAAACTGCATTTCTATTATATATTTTGCTGTAAATACTTGGGATATATTTCCTGCTTCATCAACTACAATTGCTTTTAAAGTTGTAGTTTCATTTATTGTAATTGTACCTTCATATTTATTACTTTTTTGTGTTGGGTCACTTCCATCTATTGTATAGTAAATAGTTGAATCTTTTTCTCCTGTTAATACTATATTTTGCTCTTTATTATAGATTCCTGTTCCTATATTTGCTGTAGGTGCATTTGGCGCTATCTTATCTATTGTATATGTTGCTTCAAATATACTTGATTTGTTTCCTGCCTTATCTACTACAATTGCCTTTAGGGTCGTTGTTTTACTTATTGTAATTGGCCCTTCATATTTAGTGCTTTTTTCTGTTGGTTCACTTCCATCTATTGTATAGTAAATAGTTGAATCTTTTTCT
>NZ_JAOART010000140.1 GCF_025210435.1 Anaeromicrobium sp. | reverse complement strand
TTGCTTTATACAGTAACTTGCCTATAAGGGAAACTATTGAAAATCTTTGGAACCCTGGAACGTCACAACATCCTATGCTACTCCAACATGACACATGAACCTATATACGAAGATTCACACTTTCGCTTGTGACAAGGACTTCAATGGAAAAAAATTTCAATATATTTTCCTGAAGTAGGCCCACATAAAGCAAGTTTATAAATACGAAATCTATAAATAAGAATTATTATTTATACTGGCATGAGCTATTTTATTTAGTATAAACCAATGGATTTTACTATAAAATTATTTTTACCAGTTAGTGGATAATACCATTTGTCTTTGTTCTTAAAACAAGTGGTTTGTTACAATATACACCAAAGCGAGAAAAAACATATTTTTTGGAGAAAATCCACTTTTTAGGGTAGAAAGTGTTGACTATGTATACTTATACCATGTATGATAATACAGGAAATCGATTTTACAATACATAATTTGACAGGAGGAGAATCCATGGGAAATAAAAAAGGATTTGCAGTACCAGATACCTATGTAATCATATTTTTTGTTATTTTATTGGCAGCAGCATTAACATATGTTGTACCAGTAGGTCAATTTGATACCCATGATATTAGCTACACAAAGGCGGATGGAACTGAAAAAACTAAGACAGTTCTTATTCCAGAAAGTTTTAAAATTGTTGAAGATGAAAATGGTGAGTCTGTAAAAAACGGTATAAAATTATTTGAACCTTATGGAGGTGTAGGAGTTACAAACTACATGTTTGAAGGTCTTGTAAGTGGAGATAAATGGGGTTCAGCAGTTGGCGTTGTTGCATTTATCTTAGTTATCGGAGGAGCTTTTGGAATTATTTTAAAAACAGGAGCCGTAGAAGCGGGAATGTTTGCAATGATTAAGAGAACAAAGGGCTTCGAGGTTGCAATTATTCCTATATTGTTTATTTTATTTTCATTAGGAGGGGCAGTATTTGGAATGGGGGAAGAGGCTATTCCCTTTGTAATGATCCTAGTTCCTATTATTGTGGCAATGGGTTATGATGCAGTTACGTGTATATTAATTACATATGTGGCAACCCAAATAGGTTTTGCAACTTCTTGGATGAATCCATTTAGTGTTGCCATTGCACAAGGAGTTTCAGGAATACCTGTCTTATCAGGGGCTGGATTTAGAGTAGTTATGTGGATGTTCTTTACACTTCTTGGTATAGGATATACAATGAGCCATGCTAAAAAGATAAAGAAAGATCCAACAAAATCTATTTCTTATGAGCAAGATGCAGTTTATAGAAATGAACTTAACTCTGATCAAGATATAAAATCAGATTTTGGATTAGGACACACACTAGTTATTTTAACTCTTGTACTAGGTATGGCTTGGGTTATATGGGGTGTAATGAAGTATGGTTATTATATTCCAGAGATTGCAACACAATTTTTTATTATGGGAATTGTATCAGGAATCATTGGTATTATATTCAAATTAAATGATATGACAATGAATGGTATGGCAAAAGCTTTTAAAGAAGGTTCAAAAGATTTATTAGGTGCAGCATTAGTAGTGGGTATGGCAAAAGGAATTATCCTAGTTTTAGGAGGTTCTGATCCAACTACACCAACAGTACTTAATACTGTACTTCACTATACAGGAAATATTGTAGGAAAACTACCACCAGCAGTTGCAGCATGGTTTATGTATGTATTCCAATCAGTGTTTAATTTCTTTGTTGTATCAGGTTCAGGACAAGCAGCTCTTACTATGCCACTAATGGCACCACTTGCTGATCTTGTAGGAGTGAGTAGACAAGTAGGAGTTTTAGCATTCCAATTAGGAGATGGATTTACAAACTTAATAGTTCCAACTTCAGGAATTCTTATTGCTGTTTTAGGAATTACTAAGATAGAGTGGATGACATGGGCAAAATGGCAATTTAAATTCCAAATGATATTATTTGGATGTGCATCTGCATTTGTTATGATAGCCACTGTAATGGGATTTAACTAAAAGAATACCATCTATTTTATATAATGCACCCTATAAGTGGACAATTAAAAAGTCTACTTTCTAGGGTGTTTTTATGTATAAGTTAATAGAAGAAAGTTAGTACAATATAGATTTCTGGTGTATAAACTTGCTTTATACGGGCCTATTTCAGGAAACTATTGAAAATCTTTTCCACCCAAGTCCTTGTCACAAGCGAAAGTATGAATCTTCGTAGATAGGTTCACGTGTCATGTTCAAGTAGCATAGGATGTTGTAACGTTCCAGGGTTCCAAAGATTTTCAATAGTTTCCCTTATAGGCAAGTTACTGTATAAAGAAAATTTAGTGTTACGAAATCTATAAAAATTAAAGGAACTGAAAAAGTTAGTTGTTAAGGTATAACATGAGGTGAAAAAATTAGAAAAAACTGTGTTTAAAACACAGTTTTTTTTAATTATTAAAAGGGAAAAATAGAATATTATAATAGATTAGGGAGTGTTAAAATCTTGTACTATAAATCTTTATACGATAAATCAATGGAATTATTAAAGGAAAGAAAAAAGAATTTGAAGGATAAATGGAATTTTGTAGTAGTTGGAGATACTCATTTGTTTCATAAGGGATCTGATTGTAGAAATGGATTAGATAGGGTGGTGGATTTATTTAAAGAAAAAAACATAGATCCCCTGTTTATAATCCATGTGGGAGATACGATTCACAAAAGATCTGAGGATAGGATGAAAGATTTTGTACAAATTATAAATAGGGATGAAATCTTAAATAAAATTCCCATGTTCTGCGCCACGGGAAACCATGATAGAATAGGGTCCTTTAAGGTTGTAGGAGACACGGAACCTTTTAATAGACATATTGCTCCTTCAGATTATTTTATAGATGTGGATGGGAGTAGGTTTATATGGCTTAATAATACGGGACATGTGGAGAATAAAAAAGAGTACATGGGATTTTCTAAAGAGTATCTTGAAAAGAAATTAATAAATCCTATAGAGAATGGAATTAAAAACAGTATATTTAATTTTTTTATAAGTATGCATATTCCACCTAACTGGGGGAGTTGGACTGATGGAGGGAAAACTGATAACCATACCTTTAAACATGGTGTAGAGGAGTTTGTATACATAATTAAAACCTATAAGAAATATATAAAAGCCATCTTTTGCGGTCACATTCATGCCTATGGAATGCAGACTATAGATAATGTGCCCATAATAGTTACTGGTGGAGGTGGAGGATTATTATGTAAAAACTTTAATGAAACCATAGATCACCATTTTATAGATGTGGAAGTAGTTAAAGATAAGAAAGATAGAAATGTGGCTTTTACAATTTATGAAATTTAAATTGTTTTATATTAAATGATATAATTAAATATACAAGAAGTTAATGAGATTTATGGGGATAAAGAGGTGGGGAATTTTGGACAAAAAATTGTATATAGTAGATTTTAATTATGAGGATGGGAAAAATATAAGAAATCAATTGAATAATTTATTTGAGGATAATATAAATATTAGGTGTATAGAGAGGGAAGAACTAAAGAATTGTGAAAGGGAGTCCTTAATTCTAGTTCCTCATAATAGGACTTTTGTAAATATTAAAGAAAAATTAGGGCAAGGGTCTAGTGTAATAGAAGCAAATTTAACTTTATCTAAAGAATCCATAGATAAAATTAAAAATTTAGACAATAATAAAAAGGTTTGTATTTTTCATGAAAACCCTGAAATAATGGATAAAATTCTATGCGTCATATATAATCTTACAGGAAAAAAACTATACACATATAAATGTGAAAATCCACATGTATGTCTAGATTTAAATAATGAAAAGAAAGAAAATTTTATTGGAAGAGTATTATTAGACCTAAGTACAATAATAGAAGTTGCAGTGAGGTTTAATATAGATTATATAATAAAAAATGAAAATATAATGGAAAAATATAAGGAAATGATTACTAATGAATCAGGATTTCTTCATATGCTTGGAAGGGTTAATAAATTCCAAAGTCAACTTGATATACTATTTAAGGTTATTGATGAAGGGGTTATAATAGGAGATAAAAAGGGGATAGTAAAGACCTTTACAGATAACTGTGGTGAAATAACTGGATATAAGAAAAAGGATGTGATTAATAGGAGTTTAATAGAATTATTTCCACAAATATATTTCAATCCAGTTTTAGAAGATTACATATACATAAAAGAACAGCTTATTAAGATAAACGGAGAAGACATTATAGTATCCATATACCCCATATTTCATTCAAATAGAATGTATGGAGTGGTGGGATTATTTAAAAAGTTCAGTGAACTAGAGAGAAAGCAGCATAAAATAAGGGCGAAATTAATAGGTAAGGGCCATCGTGCGAAGTATAATTTTTCTAATATTATTGGAAAAAGTGAAAAAATAGAAAAGTGTAAGGAAATGGCTAGAAGGATGGCTAAATCCAATTCTTCTGTTCTCATAACTGGAGAAAGTGGAACAGGAAAGGAATTGTTTGCCCATGCCATCCATAATAGCTCTGATAGAAAAGAGTATCAATTTGTTGCTATTAATTGCGGTGCCTTGCCTGAGAGTCTTTTAGAAAGTGAACTCTTTGGATATGAAGAAGGAGCCTTTACAGGAGCTAAAAAGGGTGGAAAGACAGGCCTTCTTGAATTGGCCCATAGGGGAACTTTATTTTTAGATGAAATAGGTGAAATGCCCCTTAAGCTGCAACTAAGACTTCTTAGGGTATTGCAAGAAAAGGAAGTTATGAGAATAGGTGGAGACACCTTAATAAAAGTAGATATTAGAATTATAGCTGCAACAAATAGAAATTTAAAGGAAATGGTATTGGGTGGACAATTTAGGGAAGATTTATACTTTAGATTAAATGTATTACCCCTTATGATTCCTCCCCTTAGAACTAGGACTGGAGATATTATTCCACTTATAGAAAAAATGAAAGATGAATTTCATAGTGAATTTTATTTCATGCCTAATGCCATTGATGCCCTTTTAACCCATAATTGGAGGGGGAATGTGAGGGAACTTAGAAATTATATAGAATACTTTACTAATATTGGGTTAAAAAAGGTGGCAGTGAAGGATTTACCCTTTGATCATATAGGCATATATGAAGAAGGATTAGAAGAAGATGATGTGATTTTTATAGATAAACTTAAAAAGCAAGTGGGAAAGGGAATAAGAAAGTATATATTTGTATTAGAGGAATTAGAAAAGGGGCAAATAATAGGGAAAAGGATGGGAAGGCGAAGTATATATCAAGTGGCAAAGGAAGAGGGCATATATATAAGTGAAAATGAGATTAGAAGTATACTCTCTAGATTAGAACAATTTTTCATGGTAGAAATATATAAGGGAAGAGGAGGTACTGTCATAACGGACTTTGGCAAACGGGCCTTATCTTATATGAAAAAGGGTTAAATGGTGAACTGATTTACACCATTTAACCCTTTAACTTTGAGTAAAATTTTCTGAAAAGGGCAAAAATACTGAAAAAATACAGGGGAATAGTTGGTATGAATTTTGCTGTTAATAATATAGAGGCGTAAAAACTAAAAAGTTTTATTTGTATGAAAAATATTTTGTATACCAAATATAAACTACTAAAAATGGGACTAAGGAGGATGGTTATATGAAAAAAATCATGTCAGGCAATGAGGCCATTGCTAGAGGTGCCTATGAGGCAGGATGTACTGTGGCAGCAGCATATCCAGGAACACCAAGTACAGAAATACTTGAAAATGTGGTTAACTACAAGGAAATCAACTCAGAGTGGTCACCTAATGAGAAGGTAGCCCTAGAGGTTGGATGTGGAGCAGCTATAGGTGGAGCTAGAACATTAGTAGCCATGAAACACGTAGGTCTTAATGTGGCAGCAGATCCATTTTTCACCATAGCATACGAGGGTGTAAATGGAGGATTAGTAGTAATAAGTGCAGATGAACCTGGAATGCATAGTTCACAAAATGAGCAGGACAATAGGTTATATGCACCCCATGCTAAGGTCTGTATGATAGAACCATCAGATAGTATGGAATGTTTAGATTATATAAAAGAATCCTTTAAAATAAGTGAAGAATTTGATGTTCCCGTTATGTTTAGAGTAACTACAAGGATTTGTCATTCTAAGGGATTAGTTACCTTATCAGAGAGAGAAGAAGTTGGCGTTAAAAAATATGAAAAAAATGTACAAAAATATGCCATGATGCCAGCCCATGCTAGAGCTAGACATGTAGTATTAGAAGAAAATTTAGATAGACTAAGAGCATATTCAAATAAATGTTCTTTAAATAGAATGGAAATGAATGATACTAAGATAGGTATAATAACAAGTGGTATTTCTTACCAACATGCTAAGGAAGTATTTGGAGATGAAGTATCCTATTTAAAACTAGGACTTACTTTCCCTATGCCAGATAAATTAATAAAGGAATTTGCAGATAAGGTTCATAAAATCTATGTGATTGAGGAAAATGAACCATATATTGAAAATTTTGTTAAAGCCATGGGAATAAAGTGTACGGGTAAAGAAGTATTATCCCCATGTGGAGAATTAAATCCACATATATTAAGAAAGGCCTTTAAAGGTGAAGAAGAAGATACAGCCTATAAGGTAGATGTTAATTTACCTAAACGTCCACCTATGCTATGTGCTGGATGTCCTCATAGGGGAATATTCTATGCCATGAGTAAATATAAGGATTTAGTTGTATCAGGAGATATTGGATGTTATACATTAGGATTAATTCCACCTCTTAATGTGACAGATACGGTTATATGTATGGGAGCAGGCTTCTCTGCAGCAATAGGACTTAAGAAGGCTTTCCAAATGGGGAATGTGGATAAGAAGGTATTTGGAGTTGTGGGAGATTCTACATTTTTTCACTCGGGAATAACGGGACTTATTGATGCAGTTTACAATAAGACTCCAATAACATTAGTCATATTAGATAATTCTACAACAGCCATGACTGGCCATCAAGAAAACCCTGGAACAGGAAAGACTTTAATGGGTGAAATAACAGAGGTTATAGATATAGAAGCAGTAGTTAAGGCCTGTGGTATAAAAGAGGAAAACGTTGTAGTGGTAGATCCCTATGATTTGGAAAAGACTAAAGAAGGAGTTAGGAAGGCATATAATGCAACGGAGCCATTTGTATTAATAACAAAGAGACCTTGTGCTTTAATTAAGGAAGTTAGAAAGGAAAGGGCTCATCTAAATTGTGAAGTAGTTCAAGAAAAATGCAAAAAGTGTAGAATGTGCTTGAAGATAGGATGTCCAGCTATTACCTTAAAGGATGGAGATATTTTAATAGATAAGGCCATGTGTAATGGTTGTGAATTATGTAAGCAAGTATGTAAATTTGATTCAATTGTAAAGGTGGGTGAATAATATGACTAGGAGTTTATTATTAGTAGGTGTTGGAGGACAAGGGATTATCCTTGCGTCTAAAATCTTAGTAAGTGGTCTTATGAAAATAGGATATGATGTGAAAATGTCAGAGATTCACGGTATGGCCCAAAGGGGTGGAAGTGTGACTACTCAAATTAGATTTGGAGAGAAGGTATATTCTCCATGTATTGTGGAAAATAGTGCAGACTTAGTAATTGCCTTTGAAAAAATTGAAGCCGTAAGATGGCTAGATAAATTAAAAAAAGGTGGCACACTATTAATAAATGATTATGAAATATATTCCCTTCCTGTTTTAATAGGAAAAGAAGAATATCCAAAGGGTGTAATAGAGAAACTAAAGGAAGAAGTTGAGAATTGTAAAGTTTTTCATGCCTTTTCTGTGGCAGAAGAAGTTGGAAATGTCCTAACTCAAAATATAGTAATATTAGGTGCTTTAATAAAAGCTTTAGGAATAGATACTATAGATTGGGTAGAAGTATTAAAGGAAAATATTCCAGAAAAATTACATTATATAAATATTAAGGCACTAAAAAAGGGAATGGAATTATAAAAGTGAGGGATAATATGGTTTTTGAAAATTTCAACAAACTAATAAATAAAGTGAAAAGTAATCAAGAAAAAAGGAGAGTGGCTGTAGTGTGTGCTGAAGATGAGCACACACTAGAGGCTATATTCTTGGCTAAGGGTGATGGAATAGTAAATCCTATACTAATAGGAAATAGTGAAAAAATAAAAGAAATATTAGAAAAACAAAAGAATAAAATAGAAGATGAAAATATTATTCACGCTGATTTTATGGAAGAGGCGGCTAAATGTGGAGTAGATTTAATCCGTGAGAACAAAGCAGATTACTTAATGAAGGGGAAAATTGATACTTCAAAACTTCTTAAGGCCGTAGTAAGTAAGGAGTCAGGACTAAGAACAGGCAGTGTCATGTCCCATGTGGCATTTTTAGAAATACCTACTTACAAAAAGTTATTAGTAGTAACAGATGGTGGAATGGTATTATATCCTACCTTAGAAGAAAAAAAGGCTATTGTGGAAAATGCAGTGAAAACTTTAAAGCTAATAGGATATGAAAAACCTAAAGTGGCAGCCCTTTGTGCCATTGAAAAAGTAAATCCTAAGATGGAAGAGACTGTTCATGCTAAAGAGTTAAAGGATATGAGTTTAAATGGTGAAATAAAAGACTGTATAATAGAAGGTCCCATTTCCTATGATTTAGTTATGAGTAAAAAATCTGCTAGAATTAAAGGCTTTGACAGTCCTATTGTAGAAGATGCAGATATCCTTTTAATGGCAAACATAGGAACTGGAAACATAGTTTCAAAATCACTTATTTATTCAGCCAATGGAAAAATGGCTGGAATAGTAGTAGGTGCCAAAGTGCCTATAGTACTTACATCAAGGGGTTCTTCTACAGAAGAAAAATATTTATCTTTAGTATTAGCTTCAGCTATGGATAGGGAGGAGTAATATGAAACATTATGTATTATCAATAAACCCAGGCTCCACATCTACTAAGGTGGCCATATATGAAAACGAATTAGAAATTCATAAAACTACCATAGACCACTCAAGTGAAGAACTTAAAAAGTATGATAAGACCATAGAACAATGCTCTATGAGACGGGATGCCATACTTGCTTTTTTAGAAGAAGCTGGATTTGAAGTTAAAGATTTGTCTGCAGTAGTAGGTAGAGGTGGAATGTTGCCCCCAGTAAAATCTGGAGCTTACAGGGTAAATGAGAGTATGATAGACAGACTAACTAATAGACCTGTAGTAGAGCATGCATCTAACTTAGGAGCTATTATAGCTTATGAAATAGCTAATCCATTAGGGATTAATGCATATATATATGATTCTGTGGCTGTGGACGAATTAACATCTATAGCCAGAATATCTGGTATGAAAGAAATTGAGAGAAAGAGTTTTTCCCATGCACTTAATATGAGAGCTATGGCCATAAAGACTGCTAAGAAGATTGAAAAATCCTATTATGATTGCAACTTTATAGTTGCCCACTTAGGTGGTGGAATCTCCATAAGTGTTCACAATAAGGGGAAAATGGTTGACATAGTATCTGATGATGAAGGACCTTTTTCACCAGAGAGGGCTGGTAGGGTTCCTTGTAGGGAACTGATCAATCTTTGTTACTCAGGTAAATATGACAAGAAAACCATGAGTAAAATGCTAAGGGGTAAAGGTGGGTTAATATCTTACTTAGACACTAATAGTGCCATTCATGTACAAAAGATGATTGATGAGGGAAATGAAGAAGCTAAGCTTGTTTATGAAGCCATGGCCTATCAGGTGGCAAAGGGAATTGGAGAACTGGCCACAGTTGTAGATGGAAAGGTAGATAGAGTTATAATCACAGGTGGAATAGCTTATTCTAAATTAATAAGTGGATGGATTAAGAGTAGAGTAGAATTTATAGGACCAGTTGAAATAGTTCCAGGAGAAAATGAATTGGAAGCTTTAGCCTTAGGTGGACTAAGGGTATTAAATGGTGAGGAGACAGCTTATGAATATGATTTAGGATAGGGGGTATATCCATGAGTAAGTTTAGAAAAGAATTATTAAATTTAGGTTGTTACGTTCCAGGAAAGCCTATTGAAGAAGTTAAAAAGGAATATGGCTTAGATAGAATTATTAAGCTTGCATCTAATGAGAATCCATTAGGACCATCAAAATTAGCCATTGAAGCTATTAAGAATGAAGCACAAAATGTATTTATATACCCAGATGCTGCAAGTATGGATTTGAGAAATGATATAGCTAAAGAATTAGGGATAGAGGCTCATAATATTATACTTGGAAATGGTGGAGAAGATATTATAAGGATTATAGCTCAAACCTTTGTTGAAAAGGATGATGAAGTTATAATGGCAACTCCTTCATTTATATTATATAAGAATTGGTCTATGCACATGGGTGGAGTGGCAGTAGAAATTCCTCTAAAGGATTATAAGCATGATTTTGAAAAGTTTGTTAATAGTATTAACAATAAGACTAAGGCCATATTTGTATGTAACCCCAATAACCCAGTAGGCAATATTATGACTAGGGAAGAGGTTGATTATTTAGTCAATAATATTCCTAAGGATTTAATTGTAGTTTTAGATGAAGCATACTATGACTATGCTGTTATGAACAAGGATTATCCAGATAGTTTAAGCATATTAAAAGAAAGGCCAAATACAGTAATCATAAGAACTTTCTCTAAATCTTCTGGTATTGCAGGAGTTAGGGTTGGTTATGCAGTCTCAAGTAAAGAAATCATAAGTGAGATGACTAAGAGTAAAACTGTATTTAATGTGAATAAGATAGCTCAAGCAGCAGCAAGGGCTGCCCTAAAGGATAAGGAACATATTGAAAATACTGTTAAGTTAAATTATGAGTCCTTAAAGATGATTACAGATTATTGTAACAAAAATAACCTTGAATATGTGGAATCTAGTGCAAACTTCATTTTTATGAATGTGGGTAAAGATTCTAAGGTAGTATTTGAAGAATTACTTAAAAAGGGCATTATCATAAGGCCAGGATTTTTGTGGAAATATGATAATTGGTTAAGGGTAAGTACAGGTACATTAGAACAAACTAAAGAATTTATAGATGAACTAGATAGAATACTATAGAAAGAAAACTCCTTCTGTTTTTAGAAGGAGTTTTTTTAGAAGGATAATTCATGATTAAAAGAGAAAATATATATTTGTCATGTGAAAATAGGGGGAATGTGAGCCTTCGTAGGCAAGTTACTGTGTAAGGAAAACTTTCATTTGATAAATCCATATAGGAACAGGGGGATGACCGTGTTGGAGAAAAAGAGATTTGGTGTGTCTAGTATAATTGCTATTTTAATGGGATTGATGGCCATAGTAGTATGTATACCTGTATTGTTATGTGTATTTATTCCTATAGGTAAGATATGTTTAGAGGAGGGTTGGGATGAGGCACTTTTGTGGTTACTAAGTAAGTGTGAGAAAAAAGGTAAGAAATCATTAGATTTAGAGTAAAGGATAGGGTTAATCTTGTAGTGTTGTGGTATAATTTCAATAGATAAAAGACAGATGAGGAGATTGATATGGAATTTGTAATTATAGATTTTGAGACTACAGGATTATCTAATGAAGATAAGATTATTGAAATAGGATATGCCCATGTTAAGGGGAATGAAGTAGTTAGAACTGGAGGGAAAATTATTAATCCAGGAATAAAATGGTTAAATCCTAGGATAACGGCAATTACAGGTATAACTACAGATATGGTAAAAAAGGCAGACAAGATAGAGGATGTATTTCCTAAATTTCATAGATTCTTGAAAAATAAATTAATAGTGGCTCACAATGCTTCCTTTGATATGAGATTTTTAAACAATCAATTAGAGGAGATGGGAGAAGAAAAAATTAATAATTATCTTTGTACGAAGAAACTATTTAAGGAATATAAAAAGTTAAAGGGAATAGGAACAAAGGGGAATAAGTTAGAGGACTTAACAAGACACTTTAATCTTAATAATGAAAGGGCCCATAGGGCTGAAAGTGATGCTTATGTCACAGCTAAAGCATTTATAAAGATGATAGAGCATATGGATTATACCTTATATATAAAGTAGAAAAAATACAGCCAATTATGGCTGTATTTTAATTTTCAATTATTGCATGTGACCCAATATAATCTTTTAATACAAATCGTGTATTAGTTAACTATTAATGGAAAAACTAATAGTATGAAAATGTATATTTAAAAGGATATTATTAAATAATTAGTATAGGTTATAGATTTCGTAACAAAAAACTTTATTTATGTGGGCCTACTTCAGGAAAATCTATAGAATTATTTTAATTACGAGGGTGAAAAAATATGACAAAGAAATTAGCTAAATTATTAATTGTATCCATGTGTATGACATTATTAACCAGTTGTTGGGATTCTAAAGACATTAATAAAAAAAGTATTGCCCTTAGTATTGGGGTAGATTATGTTAATGACAATATTGAATTTACTGGTGAAATTGCTAAACTCACATCATCTGATGAAGAAAAGGTTAAAACATCAGATGTATATAAGATGTTATCCTATGGTAAGACCTTTGAGGAATGTAGAAAAAACTATGATTCTGTGAATCCCTTTTCCGTGTTTTTAGGGGCTACAAGGATTGTTGTTTTTGGTGAAAATTATGCAAAAAGGGGTATAGAACCCTATTTAAATAGGATTGACCACTTATATGACTATAGAAAAACTATTTTAACCGTAGTAACTAGGGAAAAACCAAGAGAATTATTTAACGTGAAGGTAGATAAAGACATATGTGTAGGATTTTTAATAGAAGACATTATGGAACATGTGGCAGGTAAGGGAGAGGGGTTGTATCCAGTGACTGGAGAACTACTTTCAGATATTAAATTAGGTAAAATAGGATATTTACTTCCTTATGTGGGCATAGAGAAGGGTAGTATAAAATATTTAGGCCTTGCTGCTATGAAAAATTCAAAATTGGTAGGTATTATTAATATAAAAGATACGGATGGAATAATGTATGTATTAGCAGAAAAACCTAGGATAGTTCAAATTATAGATAGGGGTGATAATGGTAAAAATAAGATTTCTTTTCGAACAATTGTTAATAAAAGAGAGATTAAAGCAGATTATGTTCATAATAAAGTTAAGATTAATATTGATTTAGAGTTAAAGGCCCAATTAAGATATCAATATTATATGAAACCAATAAGTGACGAATATACCAAGAAGCTAGAAAATATCATATCAGAGAAAGTTAAAAATAATATTGAGTCTGTTATAAAGAGATCCCAAAAGGAATTTGAGTGCGATATTTTCGGGTTTGCAAGATACTTTAGGGCCAAAAAACCTGAAATTTATAAGAAAATAAATTGGGAAGATGGATTTAGAGAGGCAGATGTAGAGGTGAATGTTAAGACTAAAATTACAAATAAGACTTTGACAGATCCAAATGCTAAGGAAAAATATTAGGTAGATAGGGTTATATAGATTTCGTGTTCATAAACCAGCTTTATGTTCCCTTATAGGCAAGTTACTGTATAAAGAAAGCTTAGTGTTACGAAATCTATAGTTAAGGGGAGGATATGACCATATGAATGAATCGCTTACAAATAGGCAAATCGCTTTTGTTATTATTGGAATAGTTGTAGGCTATGGTATTTTAGGTCTTCCTAAGAATGTTACTGAAAATGCAGGGACAGGGGCATGGTTCACCTTGCTCATGGCCACAGGAATAACTATGATTTTTACCTATGTAATTACATATCTTCCATATGTACATAAAAATAAAACCATATACGAATATGGCAACATATTAGTTGGGAAATATATTACACATATAATTATGTGTGTATATATATTGTATTTTTTTATGCTTTCTTCTATGAGTGTAAGAATGTCTTCAGAAACTATTAAACTTATGGTATTGATAAACACTCCCATATGGGCATTGACTTTACTATTTATGGTAGTAGTATATTATGCTGTAAGAAAAGGCCTAGGTACAATAGGTCGAGTTTGTGAAATATATGGTTTAATCATTATTATAGGTGCCATAGTCATACATTTATCCATATTCACCCAAGGAAAATTAATAAAATTAAAACCTTTTTTTGTGGTGGCTAATATGCAAGCATATATAAAAGCAACCCTGGTTACTATATTTCCATTTCTTGGTATAGAGATCCTCATGGTTATACCATTTGAGAAAAAGAATAATAGTAAAAAAATATTTAAATATACAGGTCTTACGGTAGGATTCATAGGGCTTTTTTATATACTCATTGTAGAATCCTGTATTTCCGTTATGGGGGTAGATAGTATTATCTATTACAAAGATGCTTTATTTGCCACCGTGAGAAGAGTTGATATAAAAAGTCTAGAGTTCTTAGAAAGAATAGATGGTATTTTTATTATGTTATGGATCATGTCTATATTTTGTACGATTTGTTTAGAAACCTATGGAGCTATCCTTTTGATTAGCAAATATTTGAAAAATACTAATTTTAGCGTGATCTCACTCATTGTGATAGTTTTATGTTATATTGTGGCACAAATCCCTCAAACCGTTAGTGAAGTGGAAAAAATAATGGATTATATTAGTTATTGTACTTTGATTACAGCAGGATTAATACCAGCCATATTATTTCTAATTACGAAGGTTAAAGAGAGTCATAAGAAAATTAGATAAATTACTTAGTGTATATTAGGTAGAGGAAGGAGATAGGGACGTGAATGAATCTCTTACAAATAGGCAAATTGCCTTCCTTGTTTTTGGCACAGTAGTAGGATATGGTATTTTAGGTCTGCCTAAGACTATTACAGAAAAAGCAGGTACAGGGGGATGGTTTACCCTGATAATGGCCTTAGGGGTAGTTATTACTTTTACTTGCACAACTACATATTTGGCATATGTACATGAAAACAAAACACTATATGATTATAGTAATATACTAGTTGGGAAATATATTACAATTATATTCATGATTATATATATTATGTATTTTTTCATCTTTGTTACTATGATAACAAGAATATCTTCTGAATCTATTAAACTTATGATATTAATAAACACTCCCGTATGGGCACTAAGTTTAATATTTTTGTCAGTGGCATATTATGCTGTAATAAAAAGGTTAGGAGTAATTGCAAGAATTTGTGAAATATATGGTTTCATCATAGTCATAGGAGCCTTAATTATATATGTATCCATGTTTACTCAAGGGAAGTTAATCAATTTGAAACCTTTTTTTATACCAGAACAGGTGGGAGAATATGTGAAAGCAACTGTGGTTACCATTGTTCCTTTCTTAGGAATTGAAATACTCACTATTATTCCCATTGATAGAAGGAAGAATGACAAAAAAATATTTAAGTATGTAGTAGGTATTGTGACATTTATAGGAATTCTCTACATATTGAATGTGGAATCTTGCATTTCTGTTATGGGTGTGGATGGAATTGTTTACTATGAGGATGCGTTATTTGCCACAATAAGAAGGATAGATATAAAAAGTCTTGAGTTTTTAGAAAGGATTGATGGTATTTTTATAGTTTTATGGCTCATGGCCATATTTTGTACCATTACTTTAGGTGCATATGGTTCAATTTTCATGATCAGTAAACTATGTAAAAATATTAAATTTGAGCTTCTTGCATTTGTTGTAATAACCATAGGATTTATTGTGTCGCAGGTACCTAGAAGTATTGATGATGTAAGAATAATTTTAGAGTACCTTGCTTATTTAGGGTTGGTAACATCTGGATTAATACCAATCATATTGTTAGTAGTTACGAAGGTGAAAAAACTCTAAAATAGAACTTAAAAGGATGGATAATATGAATGAGAAAAGTAAATTCATAGAGAAAATGGAAGAATTTAAAGATTCTAATGTGGGAATATCCACAAGAAGGTTATCTATTATGAATATGGAAGTGTTTATACTATATATTCAACATATTACAGATAAAGAGAGTATGTCAAATAATATTATAAAACCCATATTGCAAAACGGAAGGAATGAAATTCTTAGCATAGATAAAATATTAGATTCTGTTATTTACATAGATGATATTTCCACTGACCATGATGAAAATAACATGCTTGACCATCTTTTAGAAGGAGCATCTATTATTTTTTCACCTAATGAAGAAAAATACATAACAGCCAATACTCTAAAGGTGGAAAAAAGGGGAATTGAACCACCTGTAATAGATACTACCTTAAGGGGATCTAAGGATTCTTTTACTGAAAACTTTGATGATAATATATCATTGATAAGATATAGGATAAAGGATAAAGATCTTAGAATAGATAATTTTACCATAGGCAAAAGAACAAAAACTAATGTGGGTTTAATATATATGGAAGATATTACAAACAAAAAAGATGTGAATGAGGTAAAGGAGAAATTGGAAGCCATAGATATAGATGGGGTATTAGAATCAGGATATGTTCAGAAATTCATATTAAACAACTCTTTCAATCTATTTCCTCAGGTTGGAATTGTGGAGAGATCAGATACGGCATGTGCAAATATACTTGATGGTAAGATTATTGTTATTGTAGAAGGAAGCAATTTAGCCCTAGTTATGCCAAAGACTTTTATTGAGTTTTTAGATGTGGGTGATGACCATTATGATAATATGTATTTGGCAATCTTCTCTAAAGTGTTGAGAACAATAGCTCTTATCATATCTCTAACAGCGTCTTCCCTATATGTAGCCATTGTTAGTTTTCATCCAGATATACTTCCACCACAATATATTTTGGCTATAGCAAGTTCTAGGGTGACAGTTCCCTTTAATGCATTTATAGAAGCCACGTTAATGGAATTTACAGCAGAAATACTAAGGGAAGCTAGTATAAGACTTCCCAAGCAAATAGGTCCTGCCATTGGTATTGTGGGGGCTATTGTTATTGGACAAGCGGCAGTTGCAGCAGGACTTGTTAGCCCGCTTATGGTTATTATTGTAGCCTTATCTGTCATGTGTTCTTTTGTAGCCCCCGATTATACTATTATGAACCCAATTAGGATATTGAAGTTTTTTATGATTTTAATAACGGGAATATTTGGCTTGTTCGGGTTCGTTATGGGATTTACACTCATTACCATTAACTTATGCTCAATTACAACCTTTGGAATACCCTATGTGGCTCCCCTTTCACCCTTTAATTTCACAGACTTGAAAAATTACATCTTTAGTGATATAAACTTAGCTAAAAAAAGACCTAAATATTTAAATACCCAGGATAAGACAAGGCAATAAATGTTTAGCAGATCAAGATTTTGTCTATTAGACAAGTAGTTAAATGGCATATGCTGTATTTCGTGAAAAGGACAACTATGATATAATTAATTAGTGGAATAAAATGTAATTCAATAAATCTATATGAAATTAACATACAAAAGTTTATAATCTTGAAAATGTGCTTTGGAGGGGTTTGGATGAAGTTTTTTAAAAGAAACTTGTATGATGTAATGGGGCTAACAGAATTATCTCTATTTAGAGAAAAAAGTAATGTTAAAAAGTTTTGGAAAGAATCTTATGAAGAACAATTCAAAGATAAAGAATCAACATACGAAAAAGCAATAGTAAGTATGATACCGGAATTAGGTGAATATATAGCTACAGGGGAAAAGTTATATACACAAGAAGGTCCGTCAGAAGTATTACAACTGAAAATTCCTGAGTTGGTAAGTAGATTTCATGAAAAATGGGAAAAAATGTGCAATGAATATAATCAGTATTATAGGAAAATTGTAAACTCATTGCCAACTAGTATGGTTGAATTTAAAAAATGTAGTATACATGATGCCGTAATACTAGATATTCAAAAGCCTAAGGAAGATGAACTTATAATAGAATTAGACGGCAGTTCGTGTTGCTATGAGTGTTACAGGGGTGGAAACTTTAAAATATTATTTGAGGGAATAAAATTATTAGATATGCCTAAAAATAGTATATCTAAGTTATGCTTATATGAGGAAGTTCATCTGTGTCATGAGGGTAAATTCGATTACAGATTACTATTAGATGAAGGTGAAATGAGAATAATAGCAGATCATGTTCAAGTCATATAACCTTATGAGATACAGCTAGGGCTGTATCTTTTGTCGTTGGAGGAATAGATAATATTTATGGTATTATTGTAAATAAAAGGAATATAATCAGAGATAGGGGGACATTTATGTATTCACAAATAACAATGGATCATTTTCAAAATCCAAGGAATGTGGGAGTAATAGATGATTATGATGGCATGGGAATAGCCGGGGATCCAGAATGTGGAGATTATTTAAAGATATATATAAAAGTACATAATGATTTTATAAAGGACATAAAATTTCAGGTACATGGTTGTTGCGGTGCAATTGCATCTAGTAGCATGACAACTGTCTTGGCAAAGGGAAAACCTGTTATGGCAGCTTATGCCATATCTGAAAAGAATATAATAGAAAGTTTAGGTGGACTACCACCAGAAAAAGAGCATTGTTCTGTATTAGGTTCATTAGCTTTGAAAAAGGCCATAGTAGAATATGCAAGGAATAGAAACAATAAATAGTTTTGTAATATTGGGGATTAAGAGAGTGGGGGATTTTGAAAAATTCCAAATTATTTGAAATAAACTCATTCTATTGACTTTACTTTTTCATAGTGTTATTATTTTTAACAATATAAATTTTATAAACGTCACTCATATAATACTGATAATATGGATCAGGAGTTTCTACGAGAAACCATAAATTTCTCACTATGAGTAATCCAACTTAAACTAATTTAAGAAATGATTTCTGTCATCGGGATTGCTTATATCTTGTGGCGGAAATTTTCTATTTTTAAAATTATTTTAGGAGGACATGTACATGGAGACAACAGGGAGAAAATCAGAAAATCTATTGGAATCATTCTTTAAATTAAAAGAACATAACACAAATATAAAAACAGAAATATTAGCAGGATTTACGACTTTTGTTACGATGGCCTATGCTTTATTAGTTATTCCTAATATATTAAAAGCATCGGGAATGAATAGCCTTGGCCTATTAGGAGATGCTGCTAATAACTTAAATACTATGAACGATGAAGTTGTAGCATCGGCCTTTGCAGGAACTTGTATTATTTCTGCCATAGGAACTTTAATAATGGCACTTTATGCTAATTTGCCCTTCGCCGTTGCGCCAGGAATAGGTCTTACAGCATTTTTCTCATATAGTGTATGTCTAACTCTTGGGTATACTTGGCAACAAGGGTTGGCAGCAGTATTCATATCTGGAATATTATTTGTACTTATTACGGTTACATCTATCAGAGAAAAAATAGTTGATTGTCTACCTAAGAATATTAAAGTGGCCATAACAGCAGGAATAGGACTTTTTATAGCATTGATAGGACTAAAAAGTGGTGGTGTAGTAGTAGCTAATCCGGGAACTTTAATGAGTTTTGGAAACTTTACAGATAAAAATGTATTATTAACTTTAATTGGAATAGCTATCATGTGTATATTAATGGCAAGACAAGTTAAGGGAGCCATGTTAATATCCATATTGTTAACTACTATAATAGGTATACCTTTAGGTATTACTCAAGTGAGTGGTCTTAAAATAATAAGTACACCTCCATCCATAATGCCTACATTTATGAAAATGGACTTTGGAGGATTGTTAGCCCATGGAGGAAGTGGTGTAATAGGAGCCATGACTAGTATAGTTATGGTAGTACTTACTTTTAGTTTAGTAGATTTATTTGATACTATAGGCACGTTAGTTGGTACTGCTCAAAGGGCAGAAATGATCCAACCTGATGGGAAAATTAGAAATATGAAAAAGGCATTACTTACAGATGCCATAGCAACTACTTTTAGTTCTATTTTTGGAGCAACTACTACTTCCACATATGTGGAATCCACATCGGGAATTGCAGAAGGTGGAAGAACTGGACTAACTACATTTGTAGTAGGTATATTGTTTGTATTGTCCTTATTCTTCGGAGGTGTGGTAGGAATAGTGCCAGCTCAAGCTACAGCCCCTGCATTAATAGTTGTTGGAGTTTTAATGATGGAATCCATAAAGGATGTTGACTTTACTGATTTTAGTGAGGCAGTACCAGCCTTCTTCACTATAGTCATGATGCCATTTAGTTATAGTATAGCCAATGGTATAGCCACAGGAATCATATTTTATCCAATTATGAAAATAGCAGTAGGAAAACATAAAGAAGTACATCCTATCATGTATATCTTAGGAGTATTATTTATAGTAAGATTCATATTATTACCCGAGTAATAATATGAATCTCTTAAAGCCCTAAATCTAGAAAGGAAGAATAATTATTAGAACCTTGAATAAATGAGAAAATTGTGTTATAATTCAGAAAACTAAAATTTAGGAGATTGTAAAATGAATACTATTAAAGGATTATTATTATATCATCATATGTATCATTAAAGGGGCTTGGTTTATGGAAAAAATTTATCCATAGATACAAGCCTAGGAGTATTTAAATGGTATTGTATCTGTGAGTTGGTGATGTATTATATATATACAAGGACCCTGTGCAGGTAGAATTACCTGCACTTTTTTATTTGAAAAATTCAAGAAGGGAGAAATGAATATGAGATTTAGGACTAAACCAGTAAAAGGAACTTTTGAAGCATTACCTGAGGATATGGAGTTACGTAATTGGGTAAAAAATACTATTACTGAAGTGTATGCTAGTAGAGGGTATACTCAGATAGAGACTCCTTGTATCGAAAATTTAGAATTATTGAATAACAGTGATGGTGGTGAAAATTTAAGATTACTATTTAAAATTTTAAAAAGGGGAGAAAAACTAAAGTTTCATGATTTATCTGAAAATGCTTTATGTGACCTAGGATTAAGATTTGATTTAACATTACCACTAAGTAGATTTTATGCTAATAATAGAAATGATTTACCAACTCCTTTTAAGGCCTTTCAAATGGGATATGTATGGAGAGCTGAAAGGCCACAAAAGGGAAGATTTCGCCAATTTACCCAATGTGATATAGATATTATAGGAGATAAAAGTATTTATGCAGAAATAGACTTAATGCTTACATTACCAAAGGCTTTATATGACCTAGGATTTAAAAACTTTACTATTAAAATTAATGATAGAAGACTACTAAAAGAATTAGTCTTATCAGCTGGGTTTGAAGAAAATGATTTTAATACAGTATGTATTACAGTAGATAAAATGGATAAGGTAGGTACTCAAGGTGTTATGGATGAGTTAGGGTCAAAGGGCTTTGAAAAGGAAAAGATAGATAATTTGATGAAAAATTTAAATAGTGATTTAAGTACTTTTAATAATGAATATTCAAAGGATCTTGAAAAATTAATTAATGTGGTAAGTAAAAAATATCCTATTGCATTTGATTCAACCCTAGTGAGGGGTATGGGATATTATACAGGACCTATATTTGAAATAGTGAGTGATGAATTTAAAGGATCCATAGCTGGAGGAGGTAGATACGATAATCTTTTAAACAAGTTCCAAAAGGAACCTATTCCAGCTGTGGGATTTTCAATAGGTTTTGAAAGAATCATATCTATTTTTAAAGAAAATGGGTTTAAAATACCAAATAAAAAGAAGAAAATAGGCCTAGTATTCATAGATGATAAATATATTGATAAAGCCATAAGTATGTCGGAAGAATTGATTAGTGTTGGAAATATAGTATCTGTGTATAATTTTAAGAAGAATAAAATAGATAAGAGAATGAAAAGATTGAGAAATGAAGGATATGAAGAAATAATAATAGTTGATGAGAAATAATGAAAAAAGATTCTCTATAAAAAGGATTACTATGAATAAATATAGTAGTTCTTTTTTATTTTCATTTTAATTTAGCTCATTTTAGGGTATAATTAGAGTGAAATTAATTATCAATGCTAGGAGGAATATTATATGGAAAAACATAATTGTAATTGTAACCATGGTGAACATGAACATAAGCACGATCATGGACATGAAGGCTGTTGTGGTGGTAGTTGCGGACACGATTCCCATGAAGAAGCTGAAAAAATATATTTAACTTTAGATGATGGAGAAGAATTAGAATGTGATGTTATAGGTGTGTTTGAAGTGGAAAATAAAGAGTATATAGCTTTACTTCCTGTAGGGGAAGAAGATGCCTTTTTATACACCTTTGAAGAAACAGAAGAGGGACCAGTTTTAGATCAAATAAGTAGTGATGAAGAATTTGAAATGGTTGCTAAGGCTTTTACGGAATTATACCAATAGATATACCATTATACGAGGTGTAGTATGAGTAATATAAAATGTAAGATTTGTGAAAGTGACACTAACCTAATATTAGATACTCAATTTAATCATGAGTACTTCAAATGTAAGGCGTGTGATTTCATATTCCAAAGTCATGTCCATCATATTTCTTATGAAGAAGAGAGAACTGTATATGATAAGCATAATAATTCTTTGGAAGATGAAAAATATGTGGATAGATTTGAAAACTTTATAGATAAGGCAGCTGGTGAATTTGTCCAAAGGGGAGATTCTCTAGATTATGGTTCTGGACCAGAACCTGTATTATCTGTATTATTAGAAAGAAGAGGATTTAATTCATACATATATGATAGGCATTATGCAAAGGATGTGGATTATAAGTCAAGGAAATACGATTTAATAACTTCCACAGAAGTTTTTGAACACTTCCATGATCCTATCCTTGATATTAAGAATATAGTAGACCTTTTGAAGGAAAAGGGAGTACTGGCTATAATGACTATGTTTCCTCCTAAAGATGTGGAAATCTTTAAAGATTGGTGGTATAGAAGGGATAATACTCATATATCCTTTTATTCACAGAAGACCTTTGAAAAGATAGCTGAAATTTTCAATTTGGAAATATTATATAGTGATCATAAGTCAATAATATCTTTTAGAAAAAAATAAGTAAAAGGACGGTTATTAATTATTTAATAACTGTCTTTTTTTTACAGTGATAATTATTTTTAAATCTTGTCTTATATTTTTAGCATATTAGAAGAAAAAAACTATACAATTAAATTAGGAGGGGTATTATGAATAGGAAAAAACTATTGAAAATTGCACTCTTAATAATGTGTGTAGTATTGATTATATTTGGTGTAATATATATGGCAAAATTAAAAGATAAAAATATTATAAGCAAATCAGAATTGTTTGAAGAGAAATATAAAAAATTAGAACCTCATTTAGAAATCATAAGCGGTTGTGTGAAGGTGAATTATGAGGGAGAGGGGAAAAAATTAAAGAGTGTTTATGAAATTTGGGAAAATGGAAAAGTTAAAAATACTGGTAGCTTAATGGAAATTGATTTTGATAAAGAACTTTACGGGGAATTTTCCATATCACTAAAGGAATTTTATGATGACAATGATTCAGAGTTTAAAATGATAACAGTCTTTTCTCAAGATGAAGGAAATACTACATCCATCCAATTTATACCTGAATTTGAATCGGGCCTTTATTCTGAAATAGAAAAAATGCAAAAGGATAAAGATATAGAACTGGGAAAAGAAATTCCAATTTGGCTATTATATGCCCATGAGGAAGAAAACTTTCAAAATAGTGACTCTATGGATGAATATGCAAAGAAGTCTAAATGGGCACTAGAAATAAAACTTATTATGGAGTAAGGCATATAAAAAAATTGATAGTAGGTAAAATACTATAGATTTCTGGTGTATAAACTTGCTTTACGTGGGCCTATTTCAGGAAAATATATTGAAAATCTTTTCCACCCAAGCCCTTGTCACAAGCGAAAGTGTGAATCTTCGTAGATAGGTTCATGAGTCATGTTGGAGTAGAATAGGATGTTGTGACGTTCCAGGGTTCCAAAGATTTTCAATATATTTTCCCTTATAGGCAAGTTACTGTATAAAGAAAGCTTGGCGTTACGAAATCTATACTATCAATTAATGTATTAAAATAATTTCTTTAAAAATGAAGATGCTTCTTTAGGACAATTGGCTTTTAAAATACATGAGGATAGGGCTATTCCATGTATTTTTTTATTTGAAATTTTACAGGCATTATCTAGATTAATTCCTCCTATGGCATAGACTGGTATATTAATGTTGGATTGGATATGATATAAGGTATCTAAATCCACATGTTCAGCATTATTTTTAGTAGTAGTAGGAAATATGGCACCTACTCCTATATAATGGGCTCCCTTTTCTTCAGCTTCCTTAGCATCTTTAATGTTGTTAGCAGAAATACCAATGATTTTATCCTTACCAAGGAGTTTTTTTGCAATATCTATGGACAAATCACTTTGACCTAGATGAATTCCATGGGCATCAACGGCTAAGGCAATATCTATCCTATCATTTACTATGAAAAGAGCACCATGCTTTTCACATAGATTTTTCATCCTAATGGCCCTTTCATAAAATTCCTTTGAACTTGCAGATTTTTCTCTAATTTGAACCAGGCTACATCCTCCTTCTATGGCTTTTTTAACCCTTTGTAGAAGTTCTTCAAAGGAGAAATTAGACATATCTGTTACTAAATATAACTTTTTATCATCTAGATTATACATATTCCACATTCATCTCCTTAGAAATAGAGTCATAGTCCATATTATATATGCCATCTATTAAGTATGTTTTAAAGGACTTAGATCCACAATCCTTAGATAGGCGTTTAGCTGCCATCTCTGCGCTTATACACATGGTTAAAATGGCAAGGGAAGCACTAGCTAAAGGTGATATACCAGTTCCTAAAAATGACCCTATCAAAGAAGCACTCATACAGCCTGTTCCTGTAATGGACCCAAGAAGGGAAGTTCCATTTTTTAATACTAGGGTAGTTTCACCATCAGATATTATATCTTCTTGTCCTGTAATGGCAATGACACAGTTTAACTTTTTAGCTAATTCCTTTCCTATATTATGGGAGTTAGAATCCATATCTATAGAATCTACTCCTCGAGATTTTGTACTAAGGCCTCCTATGGTCTTTATCTCAGATAGATTTCCCTTTATGATAGTAAAATCTATTTTCTCTATTAATTTTTTTGTAGTTTCATATCTGAAGGTAGTAGCCCCTGCTCCAACTGGATCTAAAATTACAGGAACTCCACATTTATTAGCCTTTTGTCCTGCTTTTATCATGGACTTTACAGTTCTTTCATTTAAAGTTCCTATATTTATAACTAAAGAACTACTCATCCCAACCATTTCTTCCACTTCTTCTATGGCATCTGCCATAACGGGAGATGCTCCAATGGCCAATGTTATATCAGCACATATATGGGCCGTTACATAGTTAGTTATATGGTGAACTAATGGTGAATTATTTTTTAGTAGTGAAAATGCCTTTTCAAATTCCTTTTTAAGCATGATTATTCCCCCTTTTTATTATAAAGATTATAAAAGTGGTTAGTAGGACCTACTCCCTTTCCAATAGATATGCCATGGGCAATGGCAGTGGAAATATAATCTTTAGAGTGTTTAACTGCATCTACCAAATGAAAGCCTTTAGCTAAATGGGCAGCTATGGCTGAAGATAGGGTACATCCTGTACCGTGGGTATGGATACAATCTATACGTTTTTCTTCAAAGATATGATAGTTTTCTCCGTCATATAAGACATCTATGGCATCACCCTCTAGATGACCACCCTTTACTAAAACATTTTCAGGTCCTAGTCTATGAAGGTCCCTTGCTGCCTTTTTCATATCCTCCACATTTTTAATTTCATATCCTAATATATCTTCAGCTTCAAGTAAATTTGGAGTAATTATGTAAGCTATAGGAAAGAGTTCCTTTACTAAGGCATCCTTTGATTCCTTTCTTAATAAATCAAAGCCACTTTTAGATATC
Organism: Anaeromicrobium sp.; assembly: GCF_025210435.1. Lineage (GTDB taxonomy): Bacteria > Bacillota > Clostridia > Peptostreptococcales > Thermotaleaceae > Anaeromicrobium. The sequence continues at coordinate 3,994 of NZ_JAOART010000140.1, read as the reverse complement.
ATAACTGGATCAACTACTAATTTAGGTAAAGGAAATTTTCCTAGGGATTTAGATATGGCCTTTATAATGTCTATGGTAGATACCATACCTATCTTTATGGCATCTATTTTTATATCATCAAATAATACTTCAATTTGTTTAGAGACTATTTCAGGATCAATGTTTTGAGTTGCAAAAACACCTTGGGTATTTTGTGCTGTTATGGCTGTAATAACGCTCATACCATAAGTTTCAAGGGCACTAAAGGTCTTTAAATCTGCTTGAATTCCAGCTCCGCCACAGGAGTCAGAACCGGCAATTGTTAAACAATGTTTCAATATGATCACTCTCCTTAAAATAAAAAAGCATGTACCAACAATAGGTACATGCTAAATAAATTCTGTGCATATTAAAGGTGCTTTCCTACGCTGGTATTATCCAGATCAGGTGAAGGGTTAAAGAATCATTATTCTTACTCTCAGACAGTAACACTGACTCCCCTAGCCAAATATTTACTTTAGGTATACGAAAGAAATTAATTCAAATAACCAGTGAAATGATTAATTTATTTTTTGAATATGCCTTAGGTTAATCTTACTATAAGAATAAAAAATGGTCAACATGAAATAAATTAGGATTAAATTGACATATTGGGTAAATATTAATATTATGTAAATATGTTTTAAGGAAGGATGATAATATGAGATTTGAACATATAGAATATAAAAGACCTAATATGGAAGAATTTAAAAATACATTTAACAAATTATTATTAAACTTTAATGAAGTTAATGATTTTGAAGTAGAAAATAATTTATTGTTAGAAATTAATAATTTAAGAGTCCAATTTGAATCTATGGAACAAATTGTATACATTAGGCATACCATAAATACAAAGGATGAATTTTATGAAGGGGAACAGGGATTCTTTGATGAAAATAGACCAGAGTATGATGATTTAGTTTCAAAATTTTATAAGACCCTAATGAAATCTAATAATATGGAAAAATTAAAGGATAGATGGGGAGAGCAACTATTTACCATAGCCAGTCTGACTATAGATACCTTCAGTGAAGATATAATAGATGATTTAAAAGAAGAAAATAAACTCATGAGTGAATACACTAAGGTATTGGCATCAGCTTCAATTGAATTTAATGGTGAAATATGTAATTTATCTCAAATGCGACCTTACCAAATGAGTGAGGATAGGAATACAAGAAAAGAAGCGAGTGAAGCTAAATATGATTTCTTCAAAAGAAATGAAGAAAAATTAGATACTATATATGACAATTTAGTTAGGGTGAGAACTAATATGGCTAAAAAGTTATCCTATGAAAATTTTACTCCCTTAGGATATAAAAGAATGTTAAGGTCAGACTATACTCCACATATGGTATCCGCCTTTAGAGATGAAGTACTAAAGTATATAGTACCCTTTTGTACCCAATTAAGGGAAATGCAAAAAGAGGAACTAGGTGTGGATAAATTAAAATATTATGATGAATTAATTACTTTTAAAGATGGTAACGCAAAGTTAGCTGGAGATTCGGATTATATACTAAAAATGGGAGAGAAAATGTATAATGAATTATCTCCTGAGACAAAAGTGTTTTTTAAGCATATGGTAGAAAAAAATTGTATGGATCTAAATAGTAAAAAGGGAAAATCTCCTGGTGGATATTGTACTTACATAGGCAATTTTAATATGCCTTATATATTTTCAAATTTTAATGGAACTATAGATGATGTGGATGTATTAACCCATGAAGCTGGTCATGCTTTTCAAGTTTATGAGAGTAGAAAATACGATTTAGTAGAATATAAATTTCCAACTTTAGATGCATGTGAAATTCATTCCATGAGTATGGAATTTTTAACATGGCCTTGGATGGATTTTTTCTTTAAAGAAGAAGCTCATAAATATAGATATGGCCACCTAATAAATTCCATATTATTCATACCATATGGTGTATTAGTTGACGAATTTCAGCATATAATATATAACAACCCACAGATGAATCCTATTGATCGGAAAAGAATATGGAGAGAATTGGAAAAGAAATATTTACCCCATAGGGATTATGAAGATAATGAGTTTTTAGAGAAGGGTTCCTATTGGTATCAACAGGGTCACATATTTAAAAATCCATTTTACTATATAGATTACACATTGGCCCAAATATGTGCATTTCAATTTTGGTCAAAATCAAATAAAAACAGAGAGGAAGCATGGAGAGACTATGTAAACCTATGCAAACTTGGTGGTAGTTTATACTTCTTAAAATTAGTCCAAAGTGCTAAATTAAAAAGTCCCTTTGAAAGAGGTGTAATAGAGCCTATTGTACATGAAATTAGAAATTGGATAAATAAAAATCAGAAAAAGTCTTGACAAATGTTTATATGTCATGTACAATTATCATCAATAAAAGAAAACCTCAGTAATAAAACTGTGACGAGAAGAGTAATTAAAGAAGGTAGTTTTAGCGAGTTGGTGACGGTGAAAGACCAACACGAAATCTTTAATGAAGAACATCTCTGAGTTTCTAACCGAAATCGAAAGAAAGTAGGCTTAGACGGAACCAAACCGTTATCTATTGGACAGTATCGATTATATGAATCCGTACTGATGAAGAGGGCATATTGCCAATTTAGGGTGGTACCGCGGAAATTCAACCTTTCGTCCCTGCTATATAGCAGGGGTGGAAGGTTTTTTTAATACCTAAAAAAGGAATAGGGCCAAATATGGAATGAATGTAATCGGAATATTAAGAAGATTATGAATGTTATGAAAAATAAGAGGAGGAAGAAATATGTATAAATTATTTGTACCAGAAGAATACACACCAGTATTAGACGTTATTCAAACAGAGGTGGCAATTAAAAAGGTAAAAGATTTCTTTGAAAGAGCATTAGCAGAGGAATTAAACTTAACTAGAGTATCAGCACCATTATTTGTAGCACCAGAGACGGGAACAAATGATGATTTAAATGGAATAGAAAGGGCAGTAGGATTTGATGTGAAGGGTATTGGAGGAAAGGAAGTTCAAATAGTTCATTCCCTAGCAAAATGGAAGAGAATGGCTTTATATAGATATGGATTTGAAGAATCAACTGGACTATATACGGATATGAATGCCATAAGAAGAGATGAGGAACTTACTAACTTACATTCTATCTATGTGGATCAATGGGATTGGGAAAAGATAATTAAAAAAGAAGATAGAACTGAAGGAAGATTAAAGGAAATTGTAAGTGGAATTTATAAAGTATTCAAAGCTACAGAAGACTTTGTGGGAGAAGAAGTATATGATGATTACGAAAAGTTCTTACCTGAAGAAATATTCTTTGTGACAACTCAAGAACTAGAAGATATGTATCCAGAATATACGCCAAAGGAAAGGGAGACTGCCATTTGCAAAAAGCATAAAGCCGTATTTATCATGAAAATTGGTGGAGATTTAAAATCAGGAGAAAAACATGATGGTCGTGCTCCAGATTATGATGATTGGGAATTAAACGGAGATATAGTTTTCTGGAACCCAATACTTGAGTCTGCCTTTGAGTTATCTTCCATGGGAATAAGAGTAGATGAGGAATCTTTAGAAAGACAGCTGAAAATATCTGGATGTGAAGATAGAAAAGAATTACAATTCCATAAACTGTTATTAGATAAGGAATTGCCATACACAGTAGGTGGTGGAATTGGTCAATCAAGAATTTGTATGTTCTTCCTAAGAAAAGCCCATATAGGAGAAGTTCAATCATCAATTTGGCCAGTTGAAATGATGCTTGCATGTGAAAAAGCAAACATTCAATTATTATAAAATATGACACCAATAGGGATTGTTAGCCCTCTGTATATAATTAAAGTGTCTACGTAAAATTTGTACAAACAATCACAACAAATTTGGAAATATAATTCCAGTAATTATTATGTAATTCAGTTAAATTTAGCATAGATTTCAGCTTGTTTTTTACTGGAATAATATAACATAACAAAATAAATCATAAC
>NZ_JAOART010000139.1 GCF_025210435.1 Anaeromicrobium sp. | reverse complement strand
CAAGTCCTTGTCACAAGCGAAAGTGTGAATCTTCGTATATAGGTTCATGTGTCATGTTGGAGTAGCATAGGATGTTGTGACGTTCCAGGGTTCCAAAGATTTTCAATATATTTTCCCTTATAGGCAAGTTACTGTATAAAATTAATTTATTACTACGAAATCTATACAGATTTCTCATGTGAAAATTTGCTTTATATTTTCCTTCGTAGGCAAGTTATTGTATAGAGAAGGCTTGGGTTGATAAATCTATAACTTAATTAAGTTGTAAGGTTGTTTATCTATATTTACATAAACTGCGAAAGAGTGTGAATTATGATAGAAAATGAATTTTTACCTATAAGTAAAGAAGATATGAAAAAAAGGGGTTGGGATTACTTAGACTTTATAATAGTTACGGGAGATGCTTATGTGGATCATCCTAGTTTTGGTGGCCCCGTAATTGGTAGAACATTAGAGGGAGCTGGATATAAGGTTGGTATAATAGCTCAGCCCGATTGGAGAAAGGTGGATGACTTTAAGAAATTAGGAAAGCCTCGTCTCGGATTTTTAGTTACAGCTGGTAATATAGATTCTATGGTTAATCACTATAGTGTGAGTAAAAAAAGAAGGGACAAGGACCTATATTCTCCAGGTGGTAAAATGGGGTTAAGGCCTGATAGAGCCACTATTGTATATACTAACATGGTAAAGAGGGCATATAAAAAGGTTCCTATAATATTAGGTGGAATAGAAGCTAGTTTAAGAAGATTTGCCCATTATGATTATTGGGATGACAAGGTAAGAAGATCAATCCTTTATGATAGTGAGGCGGATTTGTTAATATATGGAATGGGAGAAAATCAAGTATTAGAACTGGCGGAATATTTAAGTAGTGGAGTAAATATAAAACATATTAATCATATAAGGGGAACTGTATATAAGGCTGATACTTTAGAAAATGTATATGACTATGTAAAAATTCCAGCCTTTGAGGATGTTTTTGAAGATAAAATAAAGTATGCACAGGCATTTAATGTTCAATATGAAGAGCAGGATAATATAAGGGGTAAGACTATAGTACAAAAGCATAAGGATGAATATATTGTCCAAAATCCACCTACTGACCCCCTTGACCAGGAAAATTTAGACAAGGTATTTAGCTATCCATACATGAGAACATATCATCCCATATATGAAAAGGATGGTGGTATACCAGCTATTAAGGAAGTTAAATTTAGCCTTATAAGTGAAAGGGGCTGTTTTGGAAGTTGTTCCTTCTGTGCCCTTACATTTCATCAAGGTAGAGTAATTCAACCTAGAAGTCAAGAGTCCATAATAGAAGAAGCTAAAAGTATTATAAGTGACAAAGATTTTAAAGGATATATACATGATGTGGGTGGGCCTACGGCTAATTTTAGACATAGGGCCTGTGAAAAGCAGAAGAAACATGGTACTTGTAAAAACAAACAATGTCTATTTCCAAAGCCTTGTAATAATTTAAAAGTGGATCATGATGAATATTTAGAACTACTTAGAAAATTAAGGAGCCTTGAGGGAATCAAAAAAGTCTTTGTAAGATCAGGTCTTAGATATGACTATATAATGGCTGATAAAAAGGATAAATTCTTAAAGGAATTATGTGAACATCATGTAAGCGGACAGTTAAAGGTGGCACCGGAACACATATCTCCAAGGGTATTAAAATTAATGGGTAAGCCAGGGCGAAATGTGTATGATAAGTTTGTAGATAAATATTATAAAATAAACGATAAATTAGGGAAAAAACAGTTTTTAGTTCCATATTTAATGTCATCCCATCCTGGTAGTGACCTAAAGGCGGCAATAGAAATGGCTGAATATTTAAGGGATATGAAATATCAGCCTGAACAGGTACAAGATTTTTATCCAACTCCAGGAACCCTATCTACTTGTATGTTCTACACGGGCTTTGATCCAAGAAACATGAAAAAGGTATATGTTCCTAAGGATAGAAGGGAAAAGGCAATGCAAAGGGCATTGTTACAATATAGAAATCCTAAAAATTATGAATTAGTTAAAGAAGCCCTAGAAAAAGCCGGTAGACTAGACTTAATAGGTCATGGGCCAAAATGCTTAATTAGGCCAAGGGAAGATAGAAAATCATATAAGGGAAATAGGTATAAACAGGGGAATAAAAGGCAAAATGAAAGAAGTAGGAATAAGAAGGAAAAAAACACTAGATACGAAAAAAATCAAGGAAGAAAAAAGAAAAAAAGATAATTTGATTTATAATAAGGATTTTAGTAGACTTATATAAGTAAGTAGAGGCTAGGGAGGAAAAATGATGATAACTAAAGAAATGATAGATAGAATTAATTTTTTAGCAAAGAAGTCTAAAGGTGAAGGTTTAACGAATGATGAAAAGATAGAACAAAAGAAATTGAGAGAAGAATATATTAAGGCTTTTAAAAAGAACTTTAGACAACAATTAGAAAATATTGAAATAGTAGATTAAAACCCTTTATTAAAAAGTATTGATTATATTTTCTTGTCAATACTTTTTTATTTTATAGGAGGAAAAAGGAAAAATTTGTAGAATAGAATTAAAGTAAATTAAAAAATGTCAATGGAGGTAGGAATATGGCGGAAAAACAATATGTAATATTTAAGTTAGATAATGAATCCTATGGTGTAGATATAATGAATGTAAAAGAAATAATAGAGTATAAGGAAACAGTAAAGGTTCCAAATACTCTAGATTTTATTGAAGGAATTATTAATCTAAGGGGTGAAATTGTTCCCATTGTGAACTTACAAAAACGATTAAAGACTGGAAATACTAAAGTTACTAATGAGACAAGGGTTATAGTAATAAACATGGAAGATAGACAAGTGGGCTTTATGGTAGATGAAGCTTCTCAAGTTATGAGAATAAGTGAAGAAAATATTGAACCAGCCCCAGAGTTAGTGGCAGGAATTGAGAAAAAATATATTATGGGTGTTGGAAAATTAGAGAACAATATAGTTATACTATTAGACTTGAAATTTATATTAACAGAAGATGAAAAAGCAAAAATAGGAGAAATAAGAAGTGAATAATGTATTTTTTAATATTATTAAAAAAATATATAGTATTAAATGTTGAGAAGAAATGTGATTTGACAACAGTATAAGCTAAAAAATCGCCCATATATAGTGTATAATTCCTAGTAAGATACAAGTTATGGGGGGATGTGTATGAAAAAGGCTTTATTGTTTTTTTTAGTTATTATTGCCATTATTGTCCAGTTAAACAATAATACTATTAATGCAAAGGCCATAGATTGTAATTCAGAAGAACAGGTATTGATAGAATCTTTGTTAAAGGCTAGGTTAGAAGTTTGGAATAAGGTATATGATCCTAGTGTGGACAAGCCAAACTGGGTGGAAGAACTAAAAAAATATGTTACAAATCCACTATTGGAGTATGATGTAAATGCATTTATTCAATTGACAAAAAATCCTACAGATATGGATAAAGTAAACCATGTAAAAATAAAAGAAATAAAAAAAATAGATAGAAAAGAAGATGCAATAAGAGCAATAGTATGTGCCATATGGACAATAGAAGGAAAAAAAGGCACATATATGGAGAATATAGAATATGAAATCTTACTTAAAAAAGAAAATTCACAATGGAAAATAAGTGATTACAAAATTAATGAATAACAGAAGTGGTTTATCCATTTCTGTTATTTGTTTTATAAAGAATATGCCTTATACTTCCCATATTCAATTCCATAATAGACCAGATTAAATGGACAAAAGGGAATAATTTAAAGTATAATTCTATGAAAAAGCAAAATCTCCTACATAGGTCCTATGCCAATATGACCATATTATAAATAAAAGCACAATTCCTTTATAAAATAACCACAAATCACTAAGGTATATATGATAAAATATAATTTATAGAATATTTGTCTAAAAGAGCAAAATAGAGGTGCTTGTATGGATGTAACTAGTTTTAACACAAAGAAGATGAATCAAATAGTTAAACAGACAATAGGTTCTATTGATGATGGAAGAAATAAAATTTTTGACATAGCAGAATCTGTAAGAACCGAATGTAAAAATATTGAAAATCAATTAGAAGAGGTAAAGCATAGGGCAGTTAAAGTAATAAAAGAAGTGGATGAAATAGAAATTGCTGAGAAAAACAGTAGAAGAAAACTACTACATGTGAGTAAAAACTTTAAAGAACACACAGAAGATGAAATAAAGGTAACCTATGAAGAAGCTAAAAATCTACAGGTAAAGATTCATATCAAGAGGAAAGAAGAACAAGAACTTATACAAGAGAGAACTAGCTTAGAACAAAGGTTAAAGGCTACAAAGGAAATTGCCCATAAGGCAGAAGAATTAATATCGAAAGTGGGATTAGCCATGTCATGTTTAACAGACAATTTACAAGATGTAGTTGAACACTTAGAAGATGTAGAATATAGACAAGCAATAGCTGTAAAGGTCATAAAGGCTCAGGAGGATGAGAGACAGAGAATAGCTAGAGAAATTCATGATGGACCTGCTCAATCTATGGCAAATGCTGTTTTAAAAGCAGAGTTATGTAATAAACTTATGGACAGGGACGGTGAAAGGGCTAAGGGTGAGATAAATAATTTAAAAGGCATAGTTAGGGATTCACTAAAGGATATTAGAAAAATAATATATGATCTAAGACCCATGGCATTAGACGATTTAGGTCTAGTTCCAACTCTAGAGCAGTTCATATTAAAATATAAGCAGGATTCTCCTATTGATTTGGATTTTATATATATGGGTAATACTATAGAAGTAAACTCAACTGTTCAATTAGTAGTTTTTAGGATAGTACAAGAGGCTTTAAATAATATAAGAAAACATTCTAATGCTCAAAATGCAGTAGTTAAAATTGAATTTACAGACAGATTAATTAATTTAATAATTACTGATGATGGAGATGGATTTAATATGAAGGAAAAGCTTGAATCTAATAAACTTAAGAAAGATGGAGGCTTTGGACTTTTTATAATGCAAGAGAGAGTAGAACTATTAAAGGGCAAATTTAATATACGTAGTAGTGTAGGAATTGGAACGAGTATAAGAGTTTGTGTACCAATAAAAAAGGAGTGTGATCCATTTAATGAAAACTAAAACCAGTATTTTAATAGCAGATGACCATGCCCTTATGCGTGAAGGATTAAAGCAAATTATTGAACTAGAAGATGATATGAATGTTATTGGTTTAGCTGTTGATGGAGAAGATGCTGTATCAAAGGTTCAAAAATTAAAGCCAGATGTGGTATTATTAGACATTAATATGCCTAAGATGAATGGTATTCAAGCCCTAAGAAGATTAAAGGATATGGGAATTGATTCTAAAGTAATAATGCTTACATTTCATGAAGAGAGGGAATATTTATTTCAAACAATGAATATGGGTGCTTCTGGATATATGATTAAAGATACGGAATCTGACATATTAGTAAAGGCCATAAGAGATGTGGCTAAGGGATATAATTATGTTCACCCTTCCCTATCTAAGGTTATTCATTTTAAAGAAAATGATAAAAAATATGAGGAAAACAAGAAAAATAAATTAACAAGAAGAGAATACGAGGTTTTAGAATTAATAGCAGATGGTAAGAATAATAAGGAGATCGCAAAGGATTTATTTATTAGTGAAAAAACTGTCAAGAATCATGTATCTAATATATTTAAGAAATTAGAGGTAAATGATAGAACTCAGGCTGCAATCTACGCATATAAGAATAACATAAAGCCAATATAAAGGGAGTGGTTTCGTTGACACTAGACTTAGGATTTGAATTTAAAAATGGTTGGAAGTGTATTGATGAAAGGGAAAAAGAGAAACTTGAAGGATTAAACAAAAATTATATGGAGTTCCTTAATAATGGTAAAACTGAAAGGGAATGTGTAAAGGCAATTATAAAGTCTGCAGAGGAAAATGGATTTGTACATATAGATGAGTTTTTAAGTAAAAGAAAAAAACTAGTAAAGGGAAGTAAAATTTATGTAAATTATAAGGAAAAATCTGCAGTACTTATGGTCATGGGAAAGAACCCTTTAGAAAAGGGAATGAATATAGTGGCCTCCCATATAGATTCTCCAAGACTAGATTTAAAACAATATCCCTTATATGAAGATGGAAACATGGCTCTTTTAAAGACCCACTATTATGGAGGTATTAAAAAATATCAATGGACTTCCATACCACTGAGTTTACATGGTATTGTAATAAAAAATAGTGGAGAAAAAATAGAAATAAATATAGGTGAAGATAAGGATGACCCTGTATTTTACATATCAGATTTATTACCACATCTATCTAAGAATCAAAATGAGAAAAAATTGGCAGAAGCTATCACAGGGGAAGGGCTAAACATTATAATAGGAAGTATTCCCTTTAATGAGAAGGATATGAAAGATCCTATAAAGTACAACACCCTTAAAATATTGAAAGAAAAGTACAATATTGAAGAAAAGGATTTTTTAACGGCAGAAATAGAAGTAGTACCGGCTATAGAAGCTAGGGAAGTAGGTCTAGATAGATCTATTATAGGTTCCTATGGACAAGATGATAGAGTATGTGCATATACATCTTTGAGATCCATATTAGAGGTTGAAAATCCAACTAATATGGCAGTGGCCTTGTTTGTAGACAAAGAAGAAGTAGGAAGCATGGGTAATACGGGAATGCAGTCCAAATTCTTTGAAAATATCATAGGAGAATTAGTGGCATTAGAGGATGATAAACTAATAGATATTAAAATTAGAAAAAGTTTTGGAAATTCAAAAGTATTATCTGCCGATGTGGGTTGTGCCTTTGATCCTAACTATCCAGATGTGGTAGATAAAAGAAATGTGGCATACCTTGGAAAGGGTGTATTAGTATGTAAATATACTGGTGCAAGGGGAAAATCTGGATCAAATGATGCAAGTGCAGAATTTATACACCAAGTAAGTAAATTATTTGATGAAAATAATATAGTATGGCAAATAGGAGAACTTGGAAAGGTAGATCAAGGTGGGGGCGGAACCATAGCCTACATATTAGCCAATTATGGAGCAGAAGTTATAGATTGTGGAGTACCACTTTTAAGTATGCATGCTCCTGTGGAACTTGCTAGCAAGATGGATATCTATATGGCATATAAAGCATATAAGGCCTTTTTGAAGGCATAAAAAAACAGCATGGATTTTAATCCATGCTGTTTTTTAATATGAATTCTTTAAATTTTTGAGCTGTAGGAGACAGAAATTTAGATTTATGATATACGAAGTGAAATTTTCTAGTAAGATTATTATCTTCAAGGTATATTCTTTTTATCTCACCGTATTTTAGTTCTGTTTCTATGGATCTACTTGAAACAATGGAAAGGCCTAGATTATACTTAACACATTCTTTTATGGCTTGAATATTTTCTATATGAGCTATCACATTTAAATCTTCAATTTTTATATTCCTCTTTTTTAATATATTTTCGAAAAAATTCCTAGTTCCAGATCCCTTCTCCCTTATAATAATTCTTTCTGATAATAAATCCTGTATGCTCATAGTAGAAATATTTTCATATTTAGGAATATTAGGAGCTATTACAACTAAATCATCTTCAGCTATTTGTATATATTCTAGACTAGGATTAGAGACCTTATCCCCTACAAATCCAAAATCTATAAGGCCAGATAAAATATCACTTACGACCCTTTGGGAATCGTAGTGCATTACTTTAAATATTACATTGGGATAATTTTTACTAAATGAACTTATTAGAAATGGTAAAATATATTGTTCTGGAATAGAGCTACATACTAATTCTAAAGTTCCAGAAATATTATTTCCTAAAGACTTTAAAGAAGACAGAGCTTCTTCTTTTTTATTTAGTATTTCTATTGCATAGGCTAAGAAAGTCTCTCCGGCTTGGGTGAGGGTGATATTTTTACTATATCTATTAATAAGTGTAGTCCCTAATGCATTTTCAAGGTTTTGAATATGATTACTAATAGTAGGTTGAGTCAAAAACAAGAAATCTGCAGCTTTAGAAAAACTTTTCAATCTGGCAATTGTCACGAATGTTTCCACGTGTTTAAAGTCCATAGAATTACCTCCAATACTAGTGTTTATATTTAATTTTATCATATAAAATAAGCCTTTAGAAGGATTTTCCTAAAGACCCATTACTAAAATGGTATAAACCTTGTTTTTAAGGACATACTTAATTCATTGAAAGAAGATCTTTTAAAATTATTGTGTAAAAATAGTGGAACCATATCTTCACTATTAATTCTTAATACTATATTATGAAAATCCAAATTTTTCACATTTGAAACAATTAATTTTAATATTGTATCTTCAATAGGACTATCCTTATCAGAAGAGTTAACATAGAAGGTATCAATATAAACGTAGGGGGTTGTACTAAGATTGTCATGGCAAAACCTTATGGATATATCTATAGTATTATTGCTAAAGTATTTAAAGGTCCATTGATTTTTTTTTGAGTCTGTAAATAGCTTGCATGTACAGGTAGAACCACATAAAGTAGAAAATTTTTTTGACAAATTTAAAAAATTAACGGCATTTAGTCTTTCGTGGATAGGTATGATTTTTCTAATGAGTTTTTCTTTAGGGATAAAATCCATAATATCCCCCTCCTATTTTAGTATGTGATAATAGAATATATGATATTATAAATTATAATATGATTATTATCTTTTGAAGATTTTAAGGAGGAATGAAATATGAAAGGCTTATCTTGGGTAATTAGAAACTATAGAAGAATAAAAGCTACTTATGCCCACTTGAAAAATCCTAGTACAAGTATTTTTGATAAAATTCTAATATTATTTTCCTTTTTATATTTAATAAATCCTGCAGATATTATAGCAGATCCTGTATTAGGCATAGGCATTATTGATGATATGGTAGTTATTTTATTTCTATTAAGTACCATAGGGGAAAAGTTAGATAAATATCCAATTGAAAGAAATAATAAGAAAAGATATGAAGATAAAAATTTAATTAAAGATGTGGAATATGAGGTTTTTGATAAGGAAAACACGAACAATCAAAAAGAAAAATAAAAAAATATACACAAAGTAAAAACTGTGATATAATTTCCTTAGACAAAAAAAGAGGTGGATAACATGGATAATAATATTAGAGAAGTTTTATATAGTGAAGAAAAAATAAAAAATAAAGTAAAGGAAATAGCAGATAAAATAACAGAAGATTACCAAGGGCAAGAGGTCTTGCTAGTGGGTGTATTAAAGGGTGCTAATATGTTTATGGCTGACTTAATGCGTCAAATACAATTACCTGTTAGTATAGATTTTATGGCAGTATCTAGTTATGGACATTCTACACAAAGTTCGGGAGTAGTGAAAATTTTAAAGGATTTAGATAATAGTATAGAAAATAAAAATGTAATAATAGTAGAGGACATAATAGATTCAGGCCTGACATTACACTATATTTGTGAAAACTTATTATCGAGAAAGCCTAATAGTTTAAAAATATGTACCCTATTAGATAAGCCAGAAAGAAGAACTATTAATATGACAGTAGATTATAAGGGCTTTAATATTCCAGATGAGTTTATTGTTGGATATGGTATCGATTATGCAGAAAAATTTAGAAACTTACCCTACATTGGCATATTAGATAGACGAGTATACGAAAAATAATTTAATAGAAAATTTCCAGTGAAAGAATAAAAAACTCTATAAAACCTATACTATTAATGAATAAGTAGTATTAGGAGGGTAAATATGAACTCAAATTTTGAACAAGTAAAACAACAATTTAAAGCAGCTGATGTGGATGAGAAAATAAGAATATATACAACTACAAAGGGATTAACGGTAGAAGAGTTTAAAGAACTTCTAAGGATGTTTCCCCTTCAACATTTAGACAAATTAGAAAGAGCTATGGCTTAAATATGCCTAAAATAAGTAAAGGTGTGATCCTAGGATTACATCTTTATTTTATAAGAAATATTAAGGCATATGAAAAAAGGCAAATGGGGACTAGAGTAAAAGGGAGCATTTTAGGTGCTCTTTTTTATGTAATTTAAAACCCTTTGCCAGCCAAGGGGAATGGGGCAATTATTTAATATATATCCTTCTAAAAACTCACATTCCCTTTCGGTTAAGAAGCGTATGGGAATAATAAGGGTATAGCCATTTTCTTTAAGCATTTTCATAAATATTTTTTTTTCCTTAAGAGACATGATTTTTTTTGAATTACTGGAAAGAATATGAGTATTGGAAATGGAATTGTAGAAGTAATTTTCCTTAGTATAATCATAGATATCCATAGTATTTTCTATAAAAGAATAAATAGATTGCTTAAACTCCACATCCTGAAATATTAGTTTCCCATAAGATTGCCACTCTTCGCAAGAAAATAAAGTATTAATAAAGGAATCGTATTTTAAAGAACCATTTTTTAGTCCCTTGAAATATTTTCTAATATGCTTTTTAGTATAATTAGATATTTTATTTTGTTCAAGGTCAGTTAAATCGCTAATCTTCATAGAAATCCTCCTATAGTTTCTAGTATATCCATAAATATGGAAATTTATAGCCCTTGAGGAAGGAAAAAAACTCTAGCCTTTGTAAATATATTGAAATTTGTATATAATTAAAATTGCCATACAAGGAGGGATAAAATGAAAGCACTAGTTGTATTAGGCAGTCCTAGGAAATCCATGAATACAGATTTTGTTTTAGATTGTATAATAGATGGAATGAAAGAAAGGAATGTGCAGGTGGAAAAGGTTTTTTTAAGAAATATGAATATAAAACATTGTATAGATTGTAAGGCCTGTGCTGAAACAGGTTATTGCAGTATAGATGATGATATGAAATTATTGTACCCTAAATTAGACGAAGCACATATTGTTGTATTAGGAAGTCCCTTATATTTTAATTCTGTAAGTAGTATTACTAAAACTATGATTGATAGATGTGAGGCCTTTTGGTGTAGTAAATATTTATTAAAAAAATCTTCTATTGATAGAAATAAAAAGAGAAAAGGAATATTTGTATGTACTGCAGGTTCGAAGGCTAATGACCATCAATTTAAAGGAGCTACCCTGGTGGCTGATTTGTTTTTTAAGGCTGTAAATGCGGAGTATACCTATGATGTGCTAATTGATAATACTGATGAAAAAAACACAAAAAAGAGAGAAGAAGTAGGCCGTGTTGCATATAATAGGGGGAAAGAAATTGTAGATCAATTAGTATAGGAAAAAAAATCAATTATTCTACAATCTATTTTACAAAGAAAATTGAAATTTTGTCATAGTAGGTATATAATATATAAGGGTATTTTGTATACATACAAATTTAATAAGAGGTGGAGAAAAAATGTCAAAGTTTTATGTACCAGTAGGATTATCTAACAGACACATTCATTTAAGTAAAAGAGATGTGGAAGCATTATTTGGTGAAGGATATGAGCTTACTAAGTTTAAAGATCTAGCTCAACCGGGACAATATGCAGCTGCAGAAAAAATCGATATAGTAGGTCCTAAGGGGACTATAAAGGGTGTTAGAGTTTTAGGTCCTGTTAGAAAAGATACACAAATTGAAATATCTTTAGCAGATGGATTTGCACTAGGTGTTAAGCCGCCTGTAAGAGATTCAGGAGATATAGAAGGAAGTCCAGGGGCTAAAATTGTAGGACCAAAGGGTGAAGTAACTATAGATAAGGGAATTATAGCTGCAGCAAGACACATTCACATGCATACTTCAGATGCAGAAGCTATGGGGATTTCAGATAGAGATTTAGTAAAAGTAAAGGTTGAAGGTAAAAGAGGCTTAATATTTGAAAATGTATTAGCAAGAGTACATGAAGAATTTAAATTAGAATTCCATGTGGATATAGAAGAAGGTAATGCTGCAGGAATTAAGAACGGGCAAGAATTAGAAATAATTAAATAATAAGTAAATTACATAAACTAAAGGCTATGAAAAAAATTCATAGCTTTTAGTTTATGTAAAAATATCCTATAAACTTAAAGGAAGTGGAATGATGGAAAAAAAATTCAAAGATATGAAAGTCCTTTATTCAGGCTGGATGAAGCTATTTAAGGTAATGGTTGGGGACAGATGGTATGAATACTTAAAAAATCACGATGCAGTGGCTGCCATAGTGAAGGATCAGGATGGGAAAATACTATTGGTGGAACAATTTAGACCAGCCCTTTTGTCTAAGACCTTAGAGATACCTGCTGGATGTATTGATAAGGAAAATAAATCAAGGGAAGAGATAATGAGGGAAGAATTAATAGAAGAGGCAGGAATACATGTGCCTATAGAAAAGATAAAGGAATGTATTACTTATAAACCTATAGTAGGATTTAGTAGTAGTACTATGCATATTTATGAGATTCAACTAGATATTATAGGAGAAGATAAAAAAATAGAAAATGATGATGTGACAGGAACAAGGTGGATAACCATGGGGGATATTGAAAATTTCATTAAGGATGAAAGGATAGTAGATAGTAAAACTATTATGTCTTATTTTTATTTAAAGGGGAAAAGGGTTGATACTAAAATATAAGGATCTGAAAGTAAGTATATTTTTCAGAAACAGAAAAACTTTAAAGTTAGAAATAGTAGATAAAAATCACATAAGGGTTACTGCCCCTGAAAAAACTAGTATGAATCATATTTTTAAGTTCATAGATAAAAATGAAAAATGGATATATGAAAAATTTTTATTAAAAAGATATATTAAAAGTATATCACAGGAGAATACAAAACTATTATTTTTCGGAGAAGAATTTTCAGTTAAGATAATAACTAATGAAAAAGAGAGAGTATATATAAAGGACAAAACTATCATAGTTAATGGAAAGGATAAAAATCAAGAAAGAATTAAATTTTTATTAAAAGAATGGTATAGGTATCACACTAAAAGATATGTTGAGACTAGAATAAATGATTTTAGCCACAAATTGAAACTATTTCCCGGGCATATACGAATAAAGGATGTAAAAACTAGATGGGGTAGTTGTAGTAGCAAAGGAAATTTGAACTTTAATTTAAGGTTAGCCATGGCTCCTAGGAGAGTTATAGATTACGTTATTATACATGAAATGTGCCATCTAGTACACCTTAATCACTCAAAAGAATTTTGGAGTTTAGTGGGAAAAATACTACCTGATTATAAAGAATATGAAAAACAACTGAAGGAAATTGAAACATATATGATAATATAGTTTATTTACATGGATAGGGACAAAGAATCTCTATCTTTTTATTTGAAATAAATTTTTTATAAGGGTAGAATATAAGAAGGAAAACACATGAAAAGGGAGGAAGCTATGGAGATTATTTTTATAATATCATTTGTGGTTATAATTATTTTTCAAATTTTAATCTTACTGAAATTTAAGGATGTTAATTCAAAGGGGAAATTATCTAAAATAGAAGAACAATTAATAAAGATTGAAATGACAAGTAATAGGATACCTGATTCTGTAGAAATTAAAACTAGAGGATCAGTTAAGGAAAGTATGATGAAACTATCAGAGGGAATAATAGATCGTTTTGCCCAATTAGAATTAAGATTGAATAAGGATATGGCCAGTAGTACCACAACTTTAGTAGAAAATTTTGGACTACTTAAGAATCAACTGAATAAGGATTTTATAAATTTTAAGGATGATATGAAAAAAGATCTAAATGAAGATTTTATGAAATTGAATAATACGGTGGAAAATAGATTAGAGCGAATAAATGAAAAGGTTGAAGATAAATTAAAAGAAGGATTTGAAAAGACCACAAATACCTTTAACAGCATATTAGAAAGACTATCAAAAATTGATGAGGCCCAAAAGAAAATAGATAGTCTATCTGGAGAAATAGTGTCACTACAGGATGTACTCACAGATAAAAAGAGTAGGGGAATATTTGGAGAGATTCAGCTAAATCAAATACTTTATTCTGTATTTGGAGAAGTTAATGATAGGGTTTTTAAAATTCAGCATAAATTAAGGAATAATACTATTGTGGATGCCATATTATTTGGGCCAGAACCTATGGGAAATATAGCCATAGATTCAAAATTTCCCTTAGAAAATTATAAGAGAATGATGGATAAAAGTTTAGACATAAAGGAAAGGGAAAATGCCACTAAGGACTTTAAAATAAATGTTAAAAAGCATATAGATGATATAGCAGATAAATACATAATAGAAGAAGAAACAGCAAATCAGGCTATTATGTTTCTACCAGCTGAAGCTATTTTTGCAGAAATAAATGCCTATCATATGGACATTATAGAGTATTCTCAAAAGAAATGTATATGGATTGCATCACCTACTACCCTAATGGCTGTACTTACTACCCTACAAGTGGTTATGAGGAATGCTGAAAGGGAAAAATATGCTCATATTATTCAAAGGGAATTAAATAACCTAGGAAAGGAATTTGATAGGTACAAAAGGCGATGGGATAATTTATCAAAGCATATTGATACGGTACACAAGGATGTGAAGGAAATTCACACGACTACGGATAAAATAGGAAAGAGATTTGATTCCATATCAAAGGTAGAATTAGAAGATACTATAAAAATAGAAGAGGAAAGATAAGAATCTCTTATCTTTCCTCTTCTATTTTTAATTGACCCTTAGCTCCAAAATAATTAGTTCCTGCAACTCCAATTAATATTAAAATAGTTCCTAAAACTTGATACCAATAAAAGGGCTCTTTGTATATAAAAACTCCTGCCAATATGGAAACTACAGTTGTAAAGTTTGTAAATACGGCCACATTAGAGGCACTTAGCTTACTAAGATTATAATTAAACAGGAAAAAAGCAACTATTGAAGCTAAAATGCCCAGATAAAGGACAGATACAAGAATATGTATATCCTGTAATGGCAAAAAATACTCATTAAGATTACCAAGACTAATATGCTTATATATGGATATGCCATTGAAAACTATGGCTCCTAGCCACATCATCACAAAGGTAATTTCAACAGGTGTACAATGGGAAGAAAACTTCCTAGCTAATATATTATAAAAAGAGCCACTAATAACTGCTAAAAGTAAAATTAACATACCATATAAATTGATTTGTAGAGTTAATCCCTTCATTACTATCATAAAAATAACACCGGATACGGATATTAATATGAAAGCAAATTGGGATCTAGAAGGTTTTTCATCTAAGAAAATAGGAGCTAAAATAGCCACAAATACAGGGATTAAAGACATCATAATTCCAACTTCTGACGTGGTATTTACCTTTAATGCATTGATTTCAAGAATAAAATATGCAAGAGGCTGAACTGTAGAAAGAATTAATAATTTATACAGGTCTTCCTTTGTATAATTAAGTTTAATAATATTTAATAACTTAAGAACTAAAAGAACAAGGGCTGCCGTACCAAACCTAAGACCTAGGAAGTGATACACGTCAACACTGACTATGGCCTGCTTAGTAAATATAAAGGAAAGGCCCCAGATAGAAAAGACAATTATTGCACAAAAGTAAGGTAATATATTTTTTTTAGACATAATACTCAATCCTCTCATAATAAACATGATATGATGTAGATTGTACATCATATCATGTTTATTTTCAATAGAAGGGTATGATTAAAAATTTTATATATTGAGAATAAATCTTAAAAAAACATGTTGACACAAAAAAAATTTAGTGCTAGAATTACAGAGAAGAAATTAATATGGAAAAGGCCATGACGGAGAGAAGACATTGACACTGTGATTCCAGAGAATTGGGGAAAGGTGAGAGCCCAATGTTATAAGACAATGTGTATGTTCACTCTAGAGCTGTTGCACTAAAAGTAATTCAAGTAGGTGCAAAGGGTTGTCTCCCTTATTAAGACTATAGTTTAGCTAAAATGTATCTAATTTTAGCAGACTAGAAAATGAGATTATTCTATATGCATATTATGTATTTTAGAATTAATTAGAGTGGTACCGTGAAGTCAAGCTTCGCCTCTATATAGGAGGCGAGGCTTTTTTAATTTCTTAAATAGCTAGCTAAGATTCATAACCGGTTAAAAAAATGTCATGACATAATAACTATTTAAAAACATTAAAGAGCAGAGATTTAGGAGGGTTATTATGGATTCAATTAATGGAAAAAATCAGAAGAGAGATAAGTGGGGATCTAAATTAGGGTTTATACTTGCAGCTGCAGGATCAGCTGTAGGGTTAGGTAATTTGTGGAAATTCCCCTATAGTGCGGGAGCTAATGGTGGTGGTGCCTTTGTTATGATATACTTTCTATTCTTAATAACAATAGGATTTCCTCTAATGCTTGCAGCCATAACACTAGGAAGAAAAACACAATTATCAGCAGTAGGTGCATATAGAAGTATTAAGAAGAAATGGGCTTTTGTAGGTGGTTTAGGAGTTATTTGTGGATTTTTCATATTGGCAATGTACAGTACAGTAGGTGGATGGGTAATATACTATGTAATAAAGGCCCTAACAGGTGGCCTTTCATCAAAGGATCCTCAAGTATTAGGTAAAATATTTGGTGGATTTATAACGTCACCAGGAATAAGTGTGGCTTACCAGGGATTATTTTTATTATTAACCCTATTAATTGTTTTAAAGGGAATTAGTTCAGGAATAGAAAGGGCAAGTAAAATAATGATGCCAGCCCTATTTGTAATAATGGTTATAATAGCTATTAGAGCCCTTACTTTAGAAGGAGCATATGAAGGAATTAAATTTTTATTAGTACCTGATTTCTCTAAGATAAATATGAGTGTAATAGTAAATGCATTAGGGCAGGTATTTTTCTCCCTTAGTATAGGTATGGGAGTTATGGTTACTTATGGAAGTTATTTTGATAGAGAATCTAACCTATTAGAGGCAGGAACATCAATACCTATGTTAGACACTATTGTAGCAATTCTTGCAGGATTAGCCACATTACCTGCCGTATTTGCCCTAGGCTTTGAGGCTTCAGCAGGACCAGGTCTTATGTTTGTAACACTGCCAGCTGTATTTTCAAACATGGCATTTGGGAATGTGTTTTGTATTTTGTTCTTCATATTAGTATTATTTGCAGCTTTAACATCTTCAATTTCCATGTTAGAAGTTTGTGTATCTTATTTTGTGGATGAAAAGAATGGAGATAGGATAAAAAGCTCTATAATAATAGCCATAGTAATATTTATGATGGGAGTACCAGCTACCCTTTCAATGGGACCTTGGAGTGACTTGACTATACTTGGAAATTTAAATTTCTTTGATTTTTATGACAAGTTAACATCAAATATTTTACTTACATCAGGTGGTTTACTTTTATCCATATTTGTAGGTTGGGTATGGGGAGCTGATAAGGCCATAGAAGAAATTGAAAGAAATGGTATTAAATTTAAACTAGCACCTATCTGGAAGTTTTTAATTAAGTTCATAGTTCCGCCAGCAGTATCCATAGTATTATTTAACTCTTTTAAAGAAGTAATAACTTCAATTATGTAAAAGGTCCATAAATTAGAATAGAATGGGATTAATCTGCATAGATATTTCTTAGTATAAGCAAACTATAATAAGAAATAAAAGGATTGCAGGTGGTGAATTTGAAAAGTGCCCTTATTATTTATGAGAGCAGATACGGTACTACTAAAGATATTGCAAAGAACCTATCTTATATGATTAAAAAGGTCCATATATGCAAGGCAAGTGAATTTAATAATAATAGGGATTATGACTTAGTTATAATAGGAGCTCCCGTATATTATGATGATTTAGATGAAAAAATATATAGGTATATAGAAGACAATATACTTTGGTTAAAAACTAAGGATATCATGGTGTTTTGTACATGTATGTCTTTAAAAAATAAACATTTATATATGAAGAAAATATCAAATATGCTTAATAAAAATATTATTCATACAAAGGCCATAGGTGGAAAGATAATAGTCAATAATTTAAATAAATTAGATTATTATAGGATGAAAAATTTTACTAAAATAAATGAAATGTGTTTAAGCAATATGGATAATTATGATTTAAAAGAGATAGTAGAATACGGTGAATATATTAAAAGAATAATGAACTAATAAAATTAGGAAGTTAGATGATAAAACTCAGCAAAAGGCTGAGTTTTATTTTTATGAAAAATTTTATAGGGTATATATTCCATATATTCATAATTTCTTTCACCCTCCATATCCTTTCTATTTGAAATTAGAAGGGATAAAGGGTAAAATTAATATATAGCTAAAAATAGGACGATAATAGAAGAATAATGTGGAAATTTGACTTAAAATATAGATTCATAGAAAGATAAGCTGAAATACAGGGATCTTTTCAAGTGAAAGAATGGGTATGACCTATTGTATTTTTATTAGACTAGAATTTTTGAAGGGGCTGAGAATATGGATAGATTACCATTACATTTAAGAATGATAAATAAGTTCTCATTAAGACAGATAATAGTAATACCCATAATAGCAGTAGTAATTTTTGCTGCTTCCATAATTTATATACAGGTTTCTCAATTTGTATACAAGTATTCTGAGAATATTGTGACAAACAATCAAATACAAATAGAAAACCAAATACGAAAAGAATTAGACAACTATTTCGAAATACCCGAATATATAAATACTTTAAATGCTACTTTATCCCAAAATGGACAACTGGATATAAAAGATGAAGTTAATCTAGGAAAGGTGTTCTTAAAAGAAGCATTGAGTCATCCTACTGTTGACTATGTTTATTTTGCTAACGAAAAAGGAGGAATAGTTTCATCTGGTATACACAAAGGAACCTATAGAATGTCCTTTACAGAAGGGATGAAGCAGGGAGATTTTAAAGTTCATGAAGTAGATGAAAATGGAAATAAAATGAAATATATTAAGTCCATAAGGGACTTTGATCCAAGGATAAGATCTTGGTATAAAGAGGCAAAGGATAAAGGTGATCCCTATTGGACAGAAGTTTATTCTGGAGCGCAAGAACCTATTTTAGGAATAAGTACATCATACCCCCTTACATCTAGTAATGGGGAAAAGTTAGGGGTATTTGGTACAGATATTTTGTTATCCCAAATATCTAGTTTTTTAGAAAATCTTAGGATTAGTGAGAATGGAATGGTATATTTATTTGAACCAAATGGTTTAGTAGTGGCAACGTCAACGGATGAACCCCCTTTTATATATGAAAATAGAGAAGAAGAGAGGTTATCCATTGAAAATAGTAGTAACATAGTTATTAGAGAAGGATATAAAATATTTACTAAAGAGATGGATATGGGAAATAAACAAATGAAGAGTATAAGGAAACAATCGACCATATTGGGAGATGACTATTATTATAATATAAGTGAATACTCTCATAAGGATAAGGTAGTCTGGTATATTTTAATAGCTATTCCTAAAAGGGACTTTTGGGGAGATGTGGAATCATTATTCACAAATTTTAAAATCATATTTGGGGTAGTATTATTTATCACATTATTATTAGGTATATATGTATCAAACTGGATAGTAAAACCTATAAAAACACTTAACTATAGGGTAGGAGAAATTAAGAACAATAATTGGGGAGTACAAATAGACACATATAGAAGGGATGCCCTAGGAGAATTAACTAGGTCTTTTAATGAAATGTCTAGCCAATTAAGGGAATATTTTATTCAATTATCAGATAAGCAAGAAGAACTGGAATATATGAATATGAACCTTGAAGAGATTGTAGAAGAAAGAACCAAAAAATTAGAATTACTAAGTAATACTGATGAACTTACTAGTATTTTTAATAGGAGATATTTAATAGAAACATTAGAAGAGAGTATGAAGAGAGCAAAGAAAAATAATGAAAGTCTATCAATAATGATACTGGATATTGATCATTTTAAAAGAGTTAATGATAATTATGGACATGTATATGGAGATGAAACATTAATTATCCTGTCAAATTGTCTAAAAAATGCCATAAGGGAAATAGATATACTTGGTAGATATGGAGGAGAAGAATTTATGATTGTTTTACCAAAAACCCATGTGGAAGATGCTTTTAAGATAGCTGAAAGAATTAGAAAAGTCATAAGTAATTTGTCCATAGGTAAAATGAATATACGTATTACAATTAGTGGGGGAGTAGCCCAATATGGGGGGGAATCTCTAATGGAGTTTATCAATAGGGCTGATAAGAATTTATATAGGGCTAAGGAAGATGGAAGAAATAGAATAGAAAAATAAAATTTAGATACAAAAAGCTGGAGAATATTAATATTCTCCAGCTTTTTGTATCTAAATTTCCTTATAACTAATTAAAATTATTAAATATGAAAGAATAAATACTACTCCAGCTACTACAAACAACATTACAGGAAATAGGTCTAATAAAGCTCCAGCAAATAAAGAACCACCAACCATACCTACTGAATTGGCAGAGTTTTGAAGTCCCATTATTTTTCCGTGGTCCCTTTTACTAGCCCTTGATATTAATGTTTGAAGTAAAGGCCTATACATGGATAAGAAAAATAAGAATACAACTAAAAGAACTATTGATTTTAATGATAAAAAATCATCAAAGGTAGACAATAGTATAAGGGTTACCCCTGTAATTAATAGAACATATTTTAGAGATTTTTTTTCCCCATATTTTTTAGATATTCTAGGAGTCATATAAACATTTGCAATAATTCCTATAATACCCATAAAGGCCATATAGTAACCTATCTGTAGAGGATTTAGACTCAAGTGTTTTTTTAAGAAATAGTTTATTCCTGTGTTGTATGCCACATAGGAAAAGGATGTTAATAAGACTAAAAAAAGTAGTATTCCTAGAGATCTTGTCATGTATTCTTTAAAATTAATATTAAAATTTAATGTGAAAAATTTATTTTTTTCTTCAGTTCTTTTGGTTTCCATATTACTTTCAGGTAAAAGAAAGTAAACTAGTAGAGCGTGTAGAAGAAGACCACTGGATTGAAGAATAAAGGCATAGTGATAGTCCTTCGCACCAATATAACCTCCTATGAGATAGCCCAAGGATATGCCAAATCTAGTTATGGCAGTATAAACGGATATGGCTTCACTACGTCTTTCACTAGTTGTCTCATCTACTATATAAGCAATAGATACGGTAAATATAGAACAAGCAAAGGTACCACCCATAATTCTAAAAAGGATAATCAACAGGGGAGATGTGGAAAACCCGAAACCTATTTGAGCAAGGGCATAGCCTATAGAAGGAAGGCACAAAAACAATTTCCTAGATTCATATCTATCTGATAAACTTCCCCAAATGGGTGACATGATAAAACTAGCAACAGACATGGCAGCAAACATGATGCCATACATTAAAGAAGACATATTAAGGCTTACTACAAGTTCCGGAGTCACAGGGTGAGCCGTATTAGCAAGTATGGACATGAAAAACATAGCTATAGTTAAATATATTATTTTTTTGTTCAAAATGAGCACCTCGTAATTTATATATTCTTTACACGTGTTACATTATATTCCAATAAATAGGTAGTATCAATAGGAAATTTGAAAATATTTTCACATATAGTTTGACAATAACCTAATAAACTAGTATCTTTAGGCATATGAAAGAAATAAACTAGTCAGTTCCCTGAGGAATTTGGATCATTTTCAAGGCATGGTAAGCGATCATATTAAATATATGTGAGCGATTCCATAACGAAGAAAATAATTCAAATAACCAGTGAAATGACTAATTTATTTCTTTCATATGCCTTAGAGGTAAATAAAGATAGAGAGGACATAAGGAAATGTTTAAAAAACTTGAGAGGATAGATAAAATTCAATTTCTTTACTTTAGCATTATTGCACTTTCAGCCCTTGCTTTGGGATTTAGTCACAATGTAATATCTAATTATTTTAAGGAGGCCTATCATATTACGCCATACCAACGTGGTCTGATTGAAGTTCCAAGGGAATTACCTGGCGTATTAGTTATATTTGTTGTGGCCCTGTTATCATCATTTTCTGACATTCGTATTGCCATGGTGGCTCAAATATTGAGTATTATAGGTATAGGAGCATTAGGTTTTATTACACCACCCTTTGTAATTATGTTAATCTTCATATTTATAAATTCATCGGGAATGCATATGTTTATGCCTGTTCAAGACAGTATAGGCATGTCCTTAATTAAGGATGAAAACATTGGTAAAAGAATGGGTCAATACAAGGGAGTTACAACTTCTTTCACTATGATATCTAGTATATTGGTTTTCATAGGATTTAGAACAGGTATTTTTAGTTTTACAACTAAAATCAAATGGATATTTATCATATCAGCGTCTATTTTAGTATTAGTTTTTATTCTATTATTCTTTTTAGAAAGACTAATAGGGAAATCCATAAAAAGTTCTAAGAAAATAAATTTTGTTTTTAGGAGAGAATACAAGTATTACTACACACTAGTAGTCATGTGGGGTGTTCAAAAACAAATAATGATTGTGTATGGCCCCTGGGTTTTGATTGATATATTAAATAAAAGGGCTGATACATTAGCAGTTTTAAGTATAATAGGGTCCTTTATAGGAATATTTTTTATTCCTGCCCTAGGTAGGTGGATTGATAGATTTGGAATTAAAAAATTACTTTATGCAGATGCCCTATCGTTCATATTTGTTTATTTAGTCTATGGATTACTTAGTGCTGGCTTTGCATCAGGATCATTAGCCACTGTGGGAATTCCAGTAATAGGTGCATATATTCTTTTTATAGTAGACAGAATGTCTACCCAAATGGGTATGATAAGAACCATATATTTAAAATCTATAGTAGTTAAACCATCACATATTACGCCAACCCTTTCATTAGGACTTAGTATAGATCATATAGTTTCCATTACCTGTGCTTATTTAGGAGGAATTGTATGGAGTCTATGGGGACCACAATATATATTCTTTTTAGCAGCATCCCTTTCTTTAGTAAACCTCTATGTGGCCACTAAAGTAAATGACAATAAAAGGGTTGAATCTGTTTAAATTGTGATGGGAATTTTTACCTACATAAGGCACGTTAAAAAAATAAATCAGCCAGATTAGGGATTAATCTGACTATAGATTTCTGGTGTATAAACTTGCTTTATGCGGGCCTATTTCAGGAAAATATATTGAAAATCTTTTCCACCCAAGTCCTTGTCACAAGCGAAAGTGTGAATCTTCGTATATAGGTTCATGAGTCATGTTGGAGTAGCATAGGATGTTGTGACGTTCCAGGGTTCCAAAGATTTT
>NZ_JAOART010000138.1 GCF_025210435.1 Anaeromicrobium sp. | reverse complement strand
TTTCTTTAAATGGTAATCAATTGGTTACCTATAGTTGTTATGATTTATTTTGTTATGTTATATTATTCCAGTAAAAAACAAGCTGAAATCTATGCTAAATTTAACTGAATTACATAATAATTACTGGAATTATATTTCCAGATTTGTTGTGATTGTTTGTACAAATTTTACGTAACTAATAAAAAGAAAAAGGTTAACGAAAGAGGTGTGAAATGGGTAAAGGAGTTTTTGTAGTAGGTACGGATACGGATGTGGGTAAGACCTTTGTAACGGCAGGGTTAGTGTACAAGCTTAAGGAAATGGGAGTGGATGCCTGTGTATTTAAGCCTGTATTAAGTGGTGGAGTGGTTGAAAATGATAAGTTGATTCCAGGAGATGTGTCCTTTGTAAAGGATGTGGCAGGCTTAGATGAAGAGTATGACAATATGAATTCATATTGTTTTAAAGACCCTGTATCTCCCCATATGGCAGCTATGAGGAGTAATGTCCATATAGATAGAAAAAAGATAATAAATGACTATAATAAGCTTTCAAAAAAGTATGAATATGTGGTAGTAGAAGGGGCTGGAGGTGTGGTAGTTCCCATAGTAAGAAATGAATACTACATATATGATATGGTAAAAGACTTAGGTTTAGATGTTATAGTAGTTACTCGTGCTGGTGTGGGTACTATTAACCATACAGTTCTTACAATAGAATTTTTAAGAAGTAAGAATATTAATATTAAAGGAATTGTAGTAAATGGATACACTGGATCTTATTATGAAGATGATAATATAGAAATAATTAAAGATATAACTGGAGAAAAAATATTAGGAGTAGTTAATAGGATTGAAAATAGTGAATCCATAGAAGAAATAAGAAATGAGTTTAATAAATTTAATATGGAGTGTATGTATTAGAAACTAAGGGGGCTTTTAAGATGAATAAGGTAGAAGAACTTCAGAAAAAAGATTTACAATACATATGGCATCCCTGTTCTCAGATGAAGGACTATGAAGAATTGCCACCTATAATAGTGAAAAAGGGTGATGGTGTATTTATAGAAGATATAGAGGGAAAGAGGTACTTAGATGCTGTGTCTTCCTGGTGGGTAAATTTATTTGGTCACTCTAATAAAAGGATAAATGATGCCCTATATAAACAGGCGAATCAATTGGAACATGTGATATTTGCAAACTTTTCCCATGAACCGGCCATAGAATTATGTGAGAGGTTGATGAAATTAGTTCCTAAGGGATTGGGAAAGGTATTTTTTGCAGATAATGGGTCTTCATCTATAGAAGTGGCCTTAAAAATAAGTTTCCAATACCATTATCAAACGGGGAAAGAAAAGAAGAAAAAGTTTGTGGCATTGACAGATGCATACCATGGAGAAACTATAGGTGCCCTATCCATGGGTGGATGTGATAGATATAGTCAGATATTTAAGCCTCTACTATTAGATGTGAAAAGGGTATATAGCCCAGATTGCTATAGATGTAAATACGAAAAATGTAGAGATAATTGTGATGCAGAATGTTTTGAACACATGGAAGAGACTATTAAGGAAAATCATGAAGAAATTAGTGCCGTAATAATAGAGCCTATGGTACAAGGGGCTGGTGGAATAAAAATATATTCTCCAAAGTATCTTAAGAAATTAAGACATTTATGTGATGAATATGATATAAACCTAATAGCAGATGAGATTGCCATGGGTATGGGTCGTACTGGTAAAATGTTTGCCTGTGAGCATGCTGGTATAACGCCAGATTTAATGACCGTATCAAAGGGCATAACAGCAGGGTACTTACCCCTAGCACTGACTATTATGACAGATAAAATATATGATGCTTTTTATGATGATTATAGGGCAGGAAGATCTTTTATTCACAGTCATAGTTATTCAGGAAATGCCCTAGCTTGTAGTGTGGCCCTAGAGACTCTGAAAATATTTGAAGAAGATAAGGTCCTCCAAAAAAATGAAGAAAAATCTAAGGTCCTTAGACGAATTGCTGAAGAAAAGTTGCTAGATATACCACAAGTAGGCGAATATCGTCAAATAGGAATGGTAGGAGCAGTGGAATTAGTAAAGGATAAGGAAAGTAAAGAAAGATTTCCTTGGGATGAGAGAGTCGGATATGAAATATATAAGATAGCCCTAAAAAAGGGAGTATTAATAAGACCTATGGGAGATGTGGTATATTTCATGCCTCCATATGTGATTAATGAAGAGGAAATAGAATTCATGATAGATGTGGCTAGGGAATCCATACTAGAATATTTTGAGAATAGATAAAAATTAAAATATATTTAGGCATATGATTCCTTACAGATGTTGTTGAATATATAAGGAATCATATGTATTATAATTTTGAAGAAATATATTCTTTTAAATCTATGAAATACTCATCATTTAGATTACGATTTTTCTTTTCCTCAAATATGTTTATTTCTTCTATTATCTCAACAGGAGAATTATTTAGTATATATATGTGGTCACTTAAAAGTAAGGATTCATCAATGTGATGGGTCACATATATGATGGTTTTGGGTTTGTTTTCATATAATTTTATGAATGAATTTATTATGTCATGTTTTAAATTAATATCTAAGCCTTTAAAGGGTTCATCCATCAAAAGTATATTAGAAGGGTATGAAAAAGCACGAGCTATGGATACCCTTTGTTTCATACCACCACTTAAGTTTTCTGGATAATAGTCTTTAAATTCTTGTAAATTTACTAATTCTAAATGGGAGTTAATAATTGTACTCCTTTTTTTTTGTTCAAATTGTCCCTTTAAAACAAAATCTATATTATCGTATACACTGAGCCAAGGTATTAAACGGGGTTCTTGAAATATATAAGAAATATTTTTAAAATCAAGACCTTCCATATGGCCTGAATCATAGGGAGAAAGACCTGCTATTATATTTATTAAAGTAGTTTTCCCACAACCAGAGGGGCCTAGAAGTGTATTGATCTTATTTTTTTCAAATTTTATATTAAAGTTCTTATAAACTTTTAGGTCATGGTAGGATTTATTTAAATTTTTAATCCAAATAGACAATTAAATTCTTCCTTTCATTTTAATACTAATAATATATTTGAAAAAATGTTCAAATAGGAAGCTAAGGATTATAACAATTAATGTCCAAGCAAATAAGCTTTCCGTTTCCAAATATATTTTAGAGTCATAAAGATGAGCTCCTATGGAATGGGTTGGTTGGCTTAGTACTTCAGCTGCTACGGCTACCTTCCAACCTAAGCCAAGGGCCGTTAGGGAACCGGATACTATATAAGGTAGAATAGAGGGTAAATATATATGTTTTAATATGTTATATTTACTAACCTTATATATTTTTGCCATGTCCACTAATAATTTATCCGTATTCTTTATTCCCTCAACTACATTAGTCCATATGATGGGAAAACACATTAAGAAGGTTATAATAACAGGTACTACACCTGATTTGAACCAACTCAAAAATATTATTATTATGGATATTACGGGAGTAGATTTTATGCATATGACTAAAGGATTTAATAAATTATATATGTATTTATTAAAGGAACTAAATAATCCTATTATTATTCCTAGGGTAAAGGATACAAAAAAACCTGCAAAGACCCTAAGTAATGTATAGGATATGGACATGAAAAACCCCTTAGTTTGAACTATATTAAATAGGGCTTTTATAGTATTAATAGGAGTAGGGAGGTAAACCTCCCTATTTAGTAATGAAGCTATTATTTGCCATATTATTATCCAAAATAATATGGGGAAGAATTTCTTCAATCTAATAATAAAAATTCTCATCTGGAATTTTTCCTCCAACAGATTTAGGGTTAAAATTCATTAAAAGTTCATAAAATTTATCTAACATATCCTTTGAATCCTTAGAGTTCATGTAAACTAGATTACACTTTGGTATGGCCAATTCTGCCATTTTAGCAGAAGGTAGTATTTGGAATTTTTCTATTAATTTAGAAGCTTCTATCACGTTTTCGTTAGTCCACTTTATGGAATCCTCATATTCCTTTAAAAACTTTTCTACTACTTGAGGATGATTTTTGGCAAACTCTTTACGTATTACTATACACCCCATAGGTATATGACTATCTTTTCCCTCTATATTTCTAAACTTCTCTTGAACATCTAGGGCAACCTTCAAGTTTTTATTTTTCATAGTCACCATAGTTACAAAGGGCTCAGGAAGCAAACTTAAATCACTATCTCCAGAAATGAGCTGTTTAGCCAAATTTCCGTGTTCCATAATGTAATTTATATTTTTATTTTCAATGTGGTTTTTATCTAATATGTAATTAAATATGAAATCTGGTACAGAACCCTTTGAACTTATTCCAATTTTTTTACCATCTAAATCATCTATAGATTTTATGTCATCACGACTTGTAATCACATATAAGACACCAAGGGTATTTACAGCTCCCAATTGGTAAGCACCCTTTGTTTTATTATACATAATAGAAGCCAAATTAGTTGGTAGAGCGGCTATATCTATTTCCTTATTCAATAGTTTACTTTTTAATAAATCTGGTGCTGATTCTATGGAATAATTCACTTCCACATTCTCTCCAAAACTTGGTTTATCTTCTAAAAGCTTTACCATTCCCATGCCAGTAGGTCCCTTTAAAGAGGCCACATTAATGTTAATTTTTTCTTTTACTACTTTTGGTTTCACTTCCTTAGAACATGCAGTAAAAGAGAATGTAACTAATAAAGTCAATATTAAACTAATTATTTTTTTCAAAACAATCCCTCCCTCTACTTAATTTTACCACTAAAATTATTAAATCATAGTGGGTATTATAAAATTAAAGACAGAGAAACGATCCATAAAAAATAAATTAGTCTATTAAATTTCTACATATTTCTCTCTTTTTTGTTGAAACTAGTCTATTGTCATATATAATTAAGATAAGTTAAAGATTGTTATGAAGGTATAAATAAAAAGGCATTTAGCATAAATTTGAAAGGAAGATATACATGAGTATAAAGCTGATAATAGATAGTACCTGCGATTTACCTGAGGAAATAATAAAAAAGTATGATTTGGATATGCTACCATTAAGAGTATATATTGATGGAAAGGAATATTTAGATAAGGTAAATATAACACTAGAGGAACTATATGAACTTATGAGGGCAGGCCATCACCCTAAGACATCTCAAGTTAATCCAAGTAATATGAAAGAGGTCTTTGAAAAGCACGCCAAGGAAGGGAATGAATGTATTTATTTAACCATATCCAGTGAATTATCAGGAACCTATCAAACGGCCCTACTGGTGGCTAAGGATCTAAAGGAAGAATATCCAGATTTCAAACTAAAAATAGTAGATTCTAAAGCTGGTTCAACGGGTATTGGTCTTATGGCCTATGAAACTTTAAAACAAATAGATGATAAAAGAGATTTTCATGAAATTGTAGAGAGTTTAGAATTTCAAACAAATAATATTGAACATATATTTACTGTAGATAGTTTAAGTGCTTTATATAGATGTGGAAGACTTAGCAAAAGTGCTGCCCTATTGGGAGATATGTTTAAAATAAAAGTAATATTATCCTTAAAAGAAGGAGCAGTAGAACCTTTAGACAAGGTTAGGGGAAACAAAAAGGCCCTAAAAACTATGGTTGATATAGTAGAAGAGCGAATCGGAGATTTTAAGGACCAATTAATAGGAATAAGCCATGCAGAAGACTTAGAAGGGGCTCTTAAATTAAAAGAGATGCTAACGGAGAGATTAGGCATAAAAGATTATATGATAAATTTAATAGGAAGTTCCTTTGGAAGTAATCTAGGAATAGGAACAAGGGGAATATTCTTTTTGAATAAAAAGCCAAAGGATTATATACCATTAGTGTAATGAAAAACTTTATTGAATAGCTTTTAGTGTGAACTAAGGGCTATTTTTTTGAATGATAAAAAATGTTATTGACCCTACTCCTATAGTTATACATAATAATTGTATTTACTACAATAAATTTATTATAATATAAGCAGTGTAGAAATCTCATATAAATCATTGAAAATTGTTAGTATTTAAAAAAATATGGCATAAGATACAGTATTGGAGAGTTAAATACATACACAGAGGTTGAAATAAATGAAAACCAAATGGAATTTGAGTGTATATCATACTGAAGCTTATAAAAAAATGGAAAGGATTCAATAATGACTTAAATTTCAATACTAGGAGGAGTTAGATGAAGAACTTTAATGATAAAGTGAATTTTATATGGAAAATAGCAGAACTATTAAGAGGTCCATATAAGCCAGAAAAATATGGTGATGTTATATTACCAATGGCAGTATTAAGACGTTTTGATTGTTTGCTTGAAAATACAAAGGAATCTGTAATTGAGAAAGCTAAAACCACAGATATTGAAATGATATTAAATAAAATTGCTGGACATAATTTCTCAAATAAATCTGAATATGATTTTAATAAATTATTAGATGATCCAGATAACATAAGAGCTAACTTGGAAAGTTATATACGAGGATTTTCAGCTAATATTAGAGAAATAGTTGAGAATTTTGAATTTGATAAAGAAATTAAAAAGCTAGATGATAATAACCTTTTATTCCTAGTTATAAAAGAATTTAATAATATAGACCTTCATCCAGAAGTAGTTTCTAATCAAGAGATGGGATATGTATTTGAAGAATTAATCAGAAGATTTTCAGAAAATGCAGAAGCTGGTGATCACTATACACCTAGAGAAGTTATAGAGCTTATGGTTAATCTGATATTCAATGGAGTGGAAGAAGATTTAACAAAGGAAGGAAGTATATTTACAGTAGGAGATTTTGCCTGTGGTACTGGAGGTATGTTATCTGTTGCAACAGATTATATTAAGAAATTAAATCCTAGTGCACAGGTAGAAGTTTTTGGACAAGAGCTTAATCCACAATCCTATGCTATTTGTCGCTCAGATATTCTGATTAAAGGCCAACAAGAAAAAAATATTGTATTTGGTAATTCATTTACAGCAGATGGTCATAAAAATCAAAAGGTTAGATTTGCCCTTATGAATCCGCCTTTTGGTGTTGATTGGAAGAAATATAAAGAAGATGATATTTTTAGAAATGAAATAGAAAAATTAGGTTTTGATGGTCGTTTTGGTGCAGGAACACCAAGAACATCAGACGGTTCTCTATTATTTTTACAACATATGTTATCTAAAATGATGGACGATGAAAAGGGTTCTAGAATGGCAATTATCTTTAATGGTTCACCACTCTTTACAGGGGATGCAGGTTCAGGTGAATCTGAAATTAGAAGATGGGTAATTGAAAATGACCTATTAGAGGGAATAATAGCTTTACCTACAGATCTTTTTTACAATACAGGTATTTCAACCTATATTTGGATTTTAACTAACAGAAAGAATGAAAATGTATTAAATGGACCCGTTAGAAAAGGAAAAATTCAATTAGTTAATGCTTCAAGCTTTTATCATAAAATGAGAAAGTCTTTAGGATCTAAGAGAAATGAAATTAGTGAAGCTGATATTAAAAAAATCAGCCGTATATATGGTGAGTTTAAAGAAAATGAACATTGTAAGATATTTCATAATAAAAAATTTGCATATTTAAAGGTTACTATTGAAAGACCATTAAGATTAAATTTCCAGATAAGTGAAGAAAGAATTGAAAACCTATATTCAGAATCAGCGTTTTCAAAACTCTATGATGAGGACAAAACACAGGAACTTGAACTTAAAAAAGAAAAACAATCTATTAAGAAAAAGGAATTAACAGACCTTGAAAAGCAGTATAAGGGAAAGGAAGTACAAGAAAAAATTATAAGTTTACTAAAAGAAAATATAAGTGATGAAATAATTAAAAATAGAGAAGAATTTGATAAAAACTTAAAAAATATATTAAAGGACTTAAAACTTACTAATGGATTATATAAGGCAATTCTTATGGGCCTTTCAGAGAGAGATGAAACAGCTGATTATTGTATGAAGGGTAAAAAGAAAGAAGCAGATACTTCATTAAGAGATACAGAAACAATTCCACTATGTATAGATGTAAAAGAGTTTCATGTGGAAACTAAAAAACATATAGAGAAAGAAAAAGAAAATATTCTTAGTTATGTAGAAAGGGAAGTAAAACCTCATATTAATGAGTTTTGGATTGATCATACAAAGAGTAAGATTGGCTATGAAATACCATTTACAAGATATTTTTATAAGTATGAAGAATTAAGACCTTTTAAAGATATTATGTTTGAGATAGAGGAGTTAGAGAAAGAGATTCAATCACAGATAAGGAAGGTGATTGGATAATGGATGAGATTAAATATAGAAGTGAAGAGGAAATGAAGGATAGTGGCATTGAATGGTTAGGAAAGATCCCTAAGGAGTGGAAAAGTGGAAGGGTTCAACATTTTTTCATAACAAGGAGTGAAAAAGTTAGTGATAAAGTGTATGAACCATTATCAGTGACTAAAAGTGGAATTTTAAAACAGCTTAAAACTGTTGCTAAGACAGATAATGGTGATAATAGAAAAAAAGTTTTAAAAGATGATTTTGTTATAAATAGTAGAGCAGATAGAAAAGGTTCTTGTGGAATATCACCTTATGATGGATCAGTTTCTTTAATATGTCATGTTTTAAAACCATTAAATAAATTTGAACCATCTTATGTTAATTATTTATTCAGAAATTACTACTTTTCAGAAGAATTTTATCGATGGGGAACTGGGATTGTTGATGATTTATGGTCTACAAATATAGACAGAATGAGGAAAATACTTATTCCTATTTTAGAATTAATGGAGCAGCAAAAAATAGCCAACTTCCTAGACATGAAAACAGCTCAGTTTGACTCTATTATCTCAAAAAAAGAGGAATTAATAAAAAAGCTTGAAGAAGCTAAAAAAAGTCTTATATCAGAAGTGGTTACTGGTAAAGTAAAAATTCATGGGGACAAGTTAGTTAAACGAGATTCCTCGGAAATGAAAGATAGCGGTGTAGAATGGTTAGGGATGATACCCAAGGATTGGCAAGTTAAGAAAATTAAGCACATAGCTACAATGAGAAGTGGAAATATAATAACTAATGAATCCATTAAAGAAGAAGGTGAGTTCCCTGTATATGGTGGGAACGGGCTTAGAGGATATACTCATTCATTTACACATAAAGGGGATTATGTTTTAATAGGTAGGCAAGGAGCATTGTGTGGAAATGTCAATTATGCTCATGGAATGTTTTGGGCTTCTGAACATGCTGTAGTAGTTAGTATAACTTCAAAGACAAATTACATTTGGTTAGGTGAATTACTGAAAAGTATGAATTTGAACCAATATTCTATCTCGGCTGCACAACCTGGATTATCGGTAGGAATGATAAGCAATTTATATATACCATATCCAGAAAATTATGTACAAGAAAATATAGCTATTTTCTTCAATAATAAGACTAAAGAATATGCAAAAACAATAGATATGGTAAAAAGGCAGATAGAAAAACTCAAAGAAGCCAAACAATCCCTTATTTCAGAAGCAGTAACAGGGAAAATTGACCTTAGAGATTGGGAACCAATTGAGGAAGGGGAATAAGAATGATTACAGGGGGAACACCACAAATACTAAAGGAAAAATCATTTCAATCATTGATAAAAGAACACTTAATTAATGAAAATAACTATATCCAATCCTTTAACTCTGGATATGATAAAGAGATTGCCATTGATGTGGAGCAATTATTCTCTTTTCTTGAAAATACCCAAGAAAAATCAATGAATAGGTTAAAGGAAATATATAAAACTAATTATCGTTCAAAGGTACTAAATAACCTTAATAGACAACTTAGTACAAGAGGATCTATTGACGTTTTAAAACATGGTATTAAAGATTATGGAGTGAAAATTAAATTAGCTTACCCTAAGCCACCAACTAACTTAAACCCTGACCAATATATTCTATATAAACAAAATATTTTGTCAGTCACAGAAGAATTAGTTTATGATTCAAAAAAAGATGACCGTATTGATTTAGTAATATTTCTTAATGGGATTCCTATAATTACAATGGAGCTTAAAAACGCTTTTACAGGACAAAGTTACAAAAATGCCATTACTCAGTACAAAGAAGACCGTAGTAATAAAGATCAATTATTTAGATTTAAAGAAAGAGCTATTGTTAATTTTTCTATAGATACAGATGAAGCATATATGACCACTAAGTTGAATGGAGAAAATACAGTATTTTTACCATTTAATAAGGGCGTTAATCTTGGTGCAGGGAATCCTTCAATAAAGGGGAAGTTGAAGACTCATTATATATGGGAAGAAGTTTTAAGAAAAGACTCTATACTAGAGATAATACATAAATTCACTTATGTTCAGAGAAAAGAAGAAGAACTTGAAAATGGAGATGAAATTATAAAAGAAAATGTTATTTTCCCAAGATACCATCAATTAGATGTGGTAAGAGATGTACTCTCTCATGTTAAGAAGAATGGTTCAGGGAATAAATATCTTATTCAACATTCGGCAGGTTCAGGAAAGACTAATTCTATTACATGGCTTGCTCATAGATTGGCCTCATTACATGATATTCATAATAAAGTTATATTTAATGGTGTAATTGTTGTTACAGATAGAAAGGTTTTAGACCAACAGCTCCAAGATTCTATTTATCAATTAGAACATAAGATTGGGCTTGTGGCAAAGATTCATGGAGACTCATCCCAATTAGCATTAGAGCTTGAAAAGGGTACCAAGATAATTATTAGCACTATTCAAAAGTTCCCCTTTATATTAGATAAAATATCAGGAACTGAAGGTAAAAAATATGCCATAATCATTGATGAAGCCCATTCATCCACATCAGGAAAAAATATCATGGCTCTTAAAGAATCTTTAACACAAGAAGAAGCACTAGAGGCTGCAAGTAAAGAAGAAGTAGAAGAATTAGATGCTGAAGATAAAATCAATATGCAGTTAGAAAAGTTTGTAGATAATGATAATGTGAGTTTCTTTGCTTTTACAGCAACTCCAAAGGGAACTACATTAAAACTATTTGGTATACCTGTAGATATTGAGAGTCTAAATGCAAGAGAAAAGTATAGACCATTTCATATATATAGTATGAAGCAAGCTATTGAAGAAGGATTTATTTTAGATGTATTAAATAATTATATGACTTATAAGATGTATTATAATGTGAATAAAAAAATTGAAGAAGACCCTTCCTTTGATAAAAGTAAAGCTACTAAATCTATTGCAAAATATGTAAGTTTACATCCTCATAATATTTCTCAGAAGACAGAAATTATTATAGAACATTTTAAAAATCATATTATGAAAAAAATCGGTGGTAAGGCAAAGGCCATGGTGGTAACTGCTTCAAGGCTTCATGCTGTAAGATATAAGATTGCTTTTGATAAGTATATTAAAAGGATGGGTTATGAAGATCTAAAAACTTTAGTGGCTTTTTCTGGTAAGGTAAAGGACAATGAAGTTGAATATAAAGAAACTTCAATGAATGAAGGGGTGTCAGAAACAAGATTACCAAAGGCCTTTGAAAAGGATGAATCAAGGATATTGATTGTAGCGAATAAGTATCAGACAGGTTTTGATCAACCCAAACTGCATACTATGTATGTAGATAAGAAATTATCAGGTGTAAGGGCTGTTCAAACTTTATCTAGATTAAATAGAATTTATCCTGGGAAGGAAGATACCTTTGTTTTAGACTTTGTAAATGAACCAGAGGAAATTTTATCTGCCTTTAAGCCATTTTACAAAATTACTACACTAAATAATGATATTGATCCTAATGAAATCTATACTACTGAAAGAACTATTTATGATAAACAGGTAATAAATAGAGAGGATGTTATTCTTTTTACTGAAATTTATTTTAAAGATAAACATTCAAAATCAGATATTAGTACCATGAATCATCTAGTAGATAATTCATTAAATCGTATGGAAGATTTTTCTAGGGAAGAAATTCTAGAGTTTAAGACTATTATTACTAAATTTATTAACTTATATAATTTGATTATTCAAGTAGCTCCAATCATAGATTCTGATTTGCATAGATTGAGTGTATATCTTAGATTTTTGCTGAAAAAAATTAATGTTGAGAGTACTGGTGGTGTAGATATTACAGATAAAATTCTACTGCAATATTATAAACTTGAGAAAAAAACTGAGGGAAGCATTTATTTAGAACAAGGGGAAGATATAGGTGTTAATATTAAAGTTGCAGGTGGAGGACAAGTATCAGAACCAGAAACTGACTATTTAAGTAATATAATCAATAAATTAAACGACAGATTTGGGACTAATTTTTCAGAATCAGAAAAATTAGCAGTAGAACAAATTAGAAATAATTTAAAGATTAATGAAGAACTAAAATTAAAGGCAGAAAATAATTCTTATGATGACTTTAAGTATGCATTTGAACCATCATTTTTAGATGGTGTAATTGAAGAATATGACAAGAACCAAGAATTTTATGGCAAAATTCTTCAAGATGATAATTTTAGATCAAAGCTGATGGATTTGATTATGCTTGATATCTATGCATCCTTTAAAGAGAAAAAGAATACAAATGTTTAATTAGGCATTTGAAAGAAATAAACTAGTCAGTTCTCTGAGGGATTTGGCTAGTTTGTTTTTTTACATACTTAATGAAAAATTTTATTAAAAAATAAGCTCTTAGTTTAAAACTAAGGGCTATTTTTTACTTTTCTAAGTAAAAAATCTATAAATAAAAAGATTAAAGCTAATAGGGCTAATACCAACCATATAAATATAACTCCATTCCAAGAAAAATTATCTACTATATATCCACTAGCATATATGGCAATGCCCGCTGCAAAATAAGATGAAAAGTCTAAAAGACCAGCCACAGAGGAAGACTTATTATATTTTCCCACACTAAGGGGAATATAGCTAAGTAATATGGAATTTACCCCATATATGGAAGCAGATATGATTCCTAATGTGAGTAGGGTATAGACCATATTTAATGGGATAAATAAAAAGATACTTGTACTCACAAGATTAATACATAATAATATGAACATGGTGAATTTTGGTTTATAGCCTAATTTTTTATTTAAAAAGCCACCTAAAGTAATACCTATAAAATTCATAAAGGGCAATAATAGAATATACTTAGTAGCAGAACCTAGACTAAGTTTTTTAGTTTCCATTAGTAACAAGGGGCCCCAAAGGCCTATGGATTCCTTTATGATTCCTTGGCAAAAGGCACATGGAATTATGAAATATAGTCTTTTCTTTTTTAGAACGTATTTTAATGTATAATCTTTATTTTTTTCCTTTTCAATCCTGTGATTTTTTTTAGGATTATTTCTTATTAACATATACCATATGAATGAATATATGGATAAAACCACACCAGGAATGAAAAAACCATAAGACCAGCCATATTTTTTTACTACAAAACCTATAAATCCCCAACCTAATAAATATCCTCCCACAGTAGATGTGGATATTCCTATGGATAGACCATTTCTTTCTTCTTTAGAAAACCATTTAGATAATATTTTTACTAAGGGTCCCCAGATCATAGATAAAAAATAACCATTTAGAGCCCACAAGATTATCATAATGTAGAAGTTTTTAGAAAAGGAAAAACATATATTTATTAATCCAGAGCATAATATACCTATAGTAATAAATATTCTACTAGACAGTTTATCACCTAAATAGCCGTTTATTAATTGTCCTATCCCATATAGCCAGAAAAAAGAAGTACCTATTAATCCTAAAGTAGATTTACTCCAATGGAAGGTCTTTTGAAGGTCTGGTAGGGCTATGGATAAATTCAATCTTCCAAAATATATTAGGGCATAAGTTGTCCAACATAAAATAAATATTCTTATTTTCCAATGTCTATTAGTGTCCATGAAAAAATCTCCTTATGTATACTAAGTTCCATATTAGTGTGCTATTTTCTTTTATTGAATATACAAAGATAATATAAGGAATGACAAATTTAAGGAGCCACTAAAATAGTCGCTCCCCTTTATAGATTCCGCATTTATAAACTAGCTTTATGTGAGCCTACTTCAGGAAAATATATTGAAAATCTTTTCCATTGAAGTCCCTGTCACATGCTAGAGTGTGAATCTTAGTAGATAGGTTCATGATTCATGTTCAAGTATCATAGGATGTTGTGACGTTCCACAATTCCAAAAATTTTCAATATATTTACCTTCGTAGGCAAGTTACTGCATAAAGAAAGCCTAGTGTTATGAAATTTATAATTTAAAAACTCAATACAAACTTTGGTTTATGCTTAAAATTAATAGAACTATGGAAGGTGGCTAGGCTATCTCCTTCTTTAGACAATAATCCTAACAATAGGATATCTTCCATGATTTTGTAAGGTGGAATAGGGATGTTTATAATACCTTCTTCTTCTATGGAAAAGTCAGCTATTTTCCTATAGGATATGGGTTGGGTATTCCATGTAATACTCTTAAAATCCATAGGATCTTCTATTACAATTAATTCTCCATGGAAGGTGGGCTTTCTAAAGTAGTTACAGTATAAGGATAAATAACCATTAGAAATGGTAAGACCTTTAAAATTTTTAGTATTAAATTTAATGTAAGAATTATAGTAAGGTTTAATAAATGTGCTTTTATTAACTTCCCCTGCCCTTAATAAAAGGGGATTATATATAGTACTATTAGGATGAGAACTATCTATGGAAGCACTTTCTACTCCATATAAAGTAGATAAAGTCAGTATAAAGTCTTCTGAATATTTTTGTAAATGATCGTACATTATATCACCTATTTATTTTTTATATTTTGCCTTTTCTATATAATATAAGACAAGTAAAGTTTTTGTGATTAGGTTAGGAGGAGCCTCTAAAGTTTTTTCATTAATGGATAGAATAAAAAAATTATACTATGATATAATTTAAATAGGAAGATGGTGAAATATATGAACAATAGTATTAATAATGAACATGATTTAGGCTATAAAAGTATACTTTCTAATAAGAAGAATTTTGTAGAATTTTTAAGAGGCTTTGTAAATAAACAGTGGGTAGATTTAATAAAAGAGGAAGATTTAATTTTAATAGATAAAGAGTTTATATTAGAAGATTTTAAAGAAGAAGAGGCAGATATAATATATAAGGTAAATTTAGATGGAAATGAAATAATATTTTATGTATTACTAGAATTACAATCGAAAGTGGATTTTAGAATGCCTATACGACTATTTATGTATATGGCAGAGATATGGAGAGATGAACTTAAAAATACTGATGAAAAAATCAAAAAAAGAAAAGACTATAAACTACCAGCCATAGTACCGATGGTATTATATAATGGAAAAAATAATTGGACTGCTGCAAGATCTTTTAAGGAAAAAATAAGTGGTGGTGAGTTATTTGGTGATAATATAGTAGATTTTAAATATTTGTTATTTGATGTAAATAGAATGGAAAAAGATAAATTATTAGAAATAGCAAATATAATTAGTGCAGTATTTTTAATAGACCAGCATATAGAATATGAAGAGATAGTAACGCGATTAGAATTAATAGGTAGGATAATTAGAAAAAATGCCACTAAAGAGCAGCTACAAGTATTTAGAAATTGGATAGTAAATATATTTAAAGATAGATTTAGAAAAAACAAAGATAGTAATATGGCTAGGTTGTTGATGGAGATATCAGAAAAGGAGGGAGAAGATATGGTAAGCAACTTAGGTAGAAAAATAGAGGAAGAACTTAAAATTAGAGAAGAAAAAGGTAGAGAAGAAGGGTTAGAAAAAACAGCACAAAGGTTATTACTTATGGGAATGGATATACGATTTGTTGTTGAAGCAACAGGA
Organism: Anaeromicrobium sp.; assembly: GCF_025210435.1. Classification (GTDB taxonomy): domain Bacteria; phylum Bacillota; class Clostridia; order Peptostreptococcales; family Thermotaleaceae; genus Anaeromicrobium. The sequence continues at coordinate 9,386 of NZ_JAOART010000138.1, read as the reverse complement.
TTAGATAAAGATAAGATAGAAAAAATAAAAGAAAGATTAAATTAAAAAAACGGGAAAAAAACTGCTGATGATTAAAATCAGCAGTTTTTTGCTTTTTTCATCTTATTCTACCAATTTCTTTGAAATATGATTAGCATAAGTATAATAATTTTTCGCCAGACGGTGGCTAGTAATTTCATGAAAAATTCTTAGTGTAATAGCTATGGAGTAATTACAATAACCTACAAAATTAATTAAGGTATATGAAAGAAATAAACTAGTCAGTTCTCTGAGGAATTCGGATTATTTTCAATGCATGGTAAGCGAGCATATTGAACATATGTAAGCGATTCTATAACGAAGAAAATAATTCAAATAACCAGTGAAATGACTAATTTATTTTTTCAATATGCTGATACCAATAGTGAAACCTTTGTATTTGTTAATATGAAATTAAAAGAAGAAAATGGTAATATCATTGTTGAATTAACTAGCAATGCATTAGACGGCTCATTATTTAATATATCTGTAATGAATCAAAGTTCTAACCCTTCAATAGAAACAAAGTTCTATGATGAATACTTAAATATAGAAAATGGAAAAATATTATTAACCATCGATAAACAAAATAATTCAATATATTAAGGTTTAAGTTAAGGTTTTGTGTAGACGGTAAATTATATCTAATAATGGATAATTAGGTAGATAACTATTTATGCAAAACTTTTCTATTATGATAATAAAAGAGTTAGCTTAAAGTTATTAATGTGAAATTTGAAATAATAGAATCTACCAGAATAAATATAGATTATACAGAAGAATATAAAGATAAACTATGGAGATTTTATATAAAAGATGATAAATACATATCAAAGAAAGGGAGATGATCATATGATTAAAATTGCAACACTAGGTATGGGATGATTTTGGACACCAGCTGCCAAGTTTGGCATATTGGAAGGTATTAAGAAGACAAGGGTAGGTTATGCTGGAGGAACTACTTTAAACCCTACTTATGGAAATATTGGAGATCATACGGAAACTATTGAAAATTTTTGGAACCCTGGAACGTCACAACATCCTATGCTACTTGGGTATGAGTCATGAACCTATCTACAAAGATTCACACTTTTGCTTGTGACAAGGACTTGGGTGGAAAAAAATTTCAATATTTTCCTGAAGTAGGCTCACATAAAGTAAGTTTATAAATAAGAAATCTATTGTCACTTGCGTAGCAAAATGTATTTTACTGTATAGCGATATTTTTAGTAAAATGTGCTATGATAAACATATAGAAAGGTGGTGACATTCTATGTATCTATGTATAAAACAACAAGTAAAGCATTTAACTAAAGAACAATATTTAGATTTAAAAGAGTTGTGTCATATTGCTAAAAACATGTATAACGTTGGTTTGTATAATGTTCGTCAATATTACTTTGAACAAAAAGAGTATTTAAGCTATGAAAATAACTATAGACTATCCAAAGAAAATGAGAATTATAAACTACTTAATAGCAACATGGCTCAACAAATACTTAAAAAAGTAGACGGTTCTTTTAAATCGTTCTTTAATCTAATAAAACTTGCTAAAAAAGGTAAATATGATTTTAGTTCTATAAAGCTACCTAAATACCTAAAAGAAGATGGATATTTCCCACTAATAATAGGTTTTGTTCGTACTAATGGAAATAAATTGACCATTCCATATTCAAGAGAATATAAAAAAACACATAATCCAATTACTATAACAATTCCACCACAGTTAGTAGACAAGAAAATCAAGGAAATTCGCATCATTCCTAAAAATAAAGCTAGGTTCTTTGAAATTCAATATACTTATGAAGTAAAAGAAGAACAAAGAAATTTAGACCAAACAAAAGCACTAGCAATAGATTTAGGATTAAATAATCTTGCTACTTGTGTTACGAACCTAGGAAAAAGTTTCATTATTGATGGTAGAAAACTAAAATCAATTAATCAATGTTACAATAAACAGAATGCTAAATTGCAATCAATTAAAGATAAACAAGGCATCAAAGGTATAACTAAAAGACAATATAATCTTGCTAATAATAGAAATAACAAAGTAAATGACTATATTAACAAGACTTGTAGGCATATTATTAATTATTGCTTAGGTAATCATATTGGAAATCTTGTTATTGGCTATGCCGAAACACTTCAAAAAAATATTAATTTAGGTCGTAAAAACAATCAAAACTTTGTTAATATTCCAATAGGCAACATCAAAGAAAAACTTGAATATCTTTGTAATCTATATGGTATCAATTTTGTAAAACAAGAAGAAAGCTACACTTCAAAATCAAGCTTTTTCGATAATGATAATATACCTAAATACAATGCTGATAATCCAATTGACTATAAGTTTAGTGGTAGACGTATAAAACGTGGATTGTATAAAACTAAAACAGGATATACCTTCAATGCAGATGTTAATGGTGCTTTGAACATATTAAAAAAAAGTAATGTTGTGGACTTAAATGTCCTATACAGTAGGGGCAAAGTGGACACGCCTAAAAGAATAAGGATAGCCTAGACTATCAATCTTCTTTTGAAGCCCCCACTTCAACGAAGTAAGTGGGGTGTAGTTCACTAATAGTGAAAAAGCAACTAAGTTAAATGGATATTGTGGTGGATATGGTACAATGGAAGATTTGAAAAGAGATAATAAAAAATGGAATATGAGTGAAGAAGCTATAAAATGGTTAAAAAAAATAATAGATAATTATAATAGGTAAAAGATTCTTGTTAATTGAAAAACTCCTTTATGTGAGCCTAGGAATGAAAATATATTTTCATTCCTAGGTAAGTTACTTTATAGGGGATTTAAATTCATAAATATATAGTACTAGACACATTGAAATTGAATACATGTACACGAAAAAATTACCTTTATAAATTATATAAAAATCATATTGATTTTTATATATGTTCTGTATATAATTAAATGGCATCATGAAAAATACGTCTTGTATCTTTGAGAACGAGAACGGAGGAGAAGAATCAATGGAAGTTTTAAACAAAAAAAGAGTATCATCAAAGAAATTGACACTAACTGCAATGATGGTTGCTATTACAGTACTTTTGGATTACACCATAGGGGTAATACCGTTGCCAATGGTAGCCATAACAATAGTTCATTTACCAACGGTCATAGCAGGTATAGTAATGGGCCCAGTAATAGGGGCTGTAGTTGGATTTTGTATGGGAGCTGCCGGTGTAATACGCTCAATTACGAGGCCATCGAGTCCACTATCTATTTTATTTATAAACCCAATAATTTCTATTGGACCAAGGATATTTATTGGGGTCATGTCATACTATGGATATGAATTTGTAAAGAAATTATTTAAGGAAAAAAATGAAAATGTAAGTGTATTTATAGGAGCTGCAATTGGAAGCTTAACTAATACGGTGGGAGTATTAGGTATGTTATATCTAGTATATGCTGAGAGGATAGAGCAAATACTACAAGGAAAGACTGCAAAGGCTTTCGTAATAACAGTGGCATCAACTAACGGCATTGCTGAGGCCATAGCTGCTGGAATTATATGTACTCCTATAGTGTTAGCTGTTAAAAAAATATATAAATAGTCATAGGATGGGACGAGTAGGTGTTATTACTATTCGTCCCTTTATTAAGGGAGATGGAACATATGATTTTAGTGGTAGACGTAGGAAATACTAATGTAGTCCTAGGAGCATTTAAAGGACAAGAATTGATTGGCAGTTGGAGATTAACTACTGGAACAAAGAGAACATCTGATGAATTTGGTATATTATTACATTCGCTTATAGAAAATAGGGGACTAAAAACTGAGGATGTAAAAGAAGTAATAGTATCTTCTGTAGTTCCAAATATAATGTATTCCATGATAAATGGAATTAAAAAATATTTTCATATAGAACCTATCATAGTAGGACCTGGAATTAAGACGGGAATAAATATTAAAACAGAAAACCCTAAAGAGGTAGGGGCAGACCGTATTGTAAACTGTGCAGGAGCATACTATACCTATGGAGGTCCTGCCATAGTAATAGATTTTGGTACAGCCACCACATATGATGTGGTTACAGAAAAGGGAGAGTTCATAACAGGAATAATATCACCAGGTATTAAAATTTCTGCAGATGCCCTATGGAGTAGAGCAGCAAAGCTTCCTAATATAGAAATTAAGAAGCCTGACAGTATCATGGCTAAAAATACTATAACAAGTATGCAGGCTGGATTAGTATATGGATATATAGGTCAAGTAGAATATATAGTAAATAAAGTTAAAGAAGAGATGAATAATCCTAATGTTAAGGTAATAGCAACAGGTGGCCTTGCTAAAATAATTGAAGAGGAAACTGATGTGATAGATGTAAATGATCCACTTCTTACATTAAATGGACTTAGGATAATATATGAAAGAAATCTATAGGTAAATGGAGACAGCTATTAGGTTGTCTCTTTCTATTATATGTTCTAATATATAATTATCATGTGATTTAAAAATAATATTAGTTAGATAATAGTATAAAGAGGTGTAGAATATGAAAAATATAGTTTTAGGAGTAACTGGTGGAATTGCAGTATATAAGGCTTGTGATATAGTAAGTAGATTAAAGAAAAAGGGATATAATGTGGATGTTATTATGACTAAGTCTGCCACAGAGTTTGTAACTCCCCTTACCTTTAGATCTTTATCTCAAAATTATGTGGTAACAGATATGTTTCATGAGCCTAAGTCTTGGGATATAGAGCATATTGCCCTTGCTAAAAAGGCTGACTTATTTTTATTGGCACCGGCAACTGCAAATATAATAGGTAAGATGGCTAATGGTATAGCTGATGACATGCTTAGTACTACAATTATGGCCACAAGGGCTAAAATATTAATAGCACCTGCCATGAATACAAATATGTATGAAAATGTGGTTGTACAGGAGAATATGGAAAAATTAAAGAGATTAGGATATGACTTTGTAGATCCAGCAGAGGGTAGATTGGCTTGTGGAGACTTAGGAAAGGGTAAATTGGCAGATCCAGAAGTAATAGTTAATGAAGCTATAAAATTGTTAGAAGAAAAGCAGGATTTAAAGGGTAAAAACATATTGATTACGGCAGGACCCACAAGGGAACCTATAGACCCGGTTAGATATATAACTAATCATTCATCGGGGAAAATGGGATATGCTATAGCACAGAGAGCTGCTAAAAGGGGAGCAAATGTGGTTTTAATATCAGGGCCTACAAATTTGGACAAACCAAAGGGCGTAGAGTTCATATCCATAGAAACGGCAGATCATATGTATAAGGAGGTTACGAGTAGATTTAATTGGGCTAACATAATAATTAAATCTGCTGCTGTGGCAGATTATAGACCTAAAGATGTGAGTCATAGAAAAATCAAAAAAAGTAATGATGAATTGGCTATAGCCTTAGAGCGAAATCATGATATTTTAAAAGAACTAGGTAGATTGAATAGGGATAATAATAAGATTTTAATAGGTTTTGCAGCAGAAACTAACGATTTAGTAGATAATGCAAAATCAAAGCTCAATAAGAAAAATGTAGATATGATTGTTGCCAATGATTTGACTAAAAAGGGTGCAGGATTTGAAAAGGATACAAATATAGTTACTATTTTAGAAAAAAATGGTAAAATTACTGAGTACGGAGAAATGAAAAAGATTCATTTAGCAGATATTATATTAGATAAGGGTATAGAAATTAGTGAGGGACGGTTATAACCGTCCCCTTTATAAGGCATATTCAAAAAATAAATTAGCCATTTTACTGGTTATTTGAATTGTTTTCTTCGTTATGGAATCCCTTACATATCTTTAATATGCTCGCTCACCATGCCTTGAAAATAATCCAAATCCCTCACAAAATTGACTAGTTTATTTTTTTCATATACCTTATATTATTTTTTTGTAATTTTTTTTGTCTAAATACATTCTTCTATCAGCTTCTTCTAAAAAATGATCTAAGGTACTAAATATTCTACTATCATATTGACAAATTCCTGCGCTAATGGAAAAGGCATAGTCTTTTGTAGCTCTTCTAGTATATTGACTAAGTTTTATTTTAACCTTAGTAATAATTTCTTTAGCTTGGCTTTCATTACAATTAGTCAATATTATTAGAAATTCATCTCCACCTAATCTACAAAAGGTATCTGTAGATCTGATACTTTCTTTAATTATGGTACATATTTTACAGATTAAAAAATCTCCTTCTTTATGACCATAGATATCATTAACAATTTTTAAATTATTTAAATCTATATAAGCAATAGATAGGTCTTTATTAGTCTCATCTAAATTAGATATATGCTTTTCTAATAAGTCCAATCCAGCCCGTCTATTATACAATCCCGTAAGAATATCCGTATGAGCATCCCTTTTTAATTGATTTTTACATAACTTGTTATTAAAATCTATGTAGGCTAGTACTACGGATAAAACAAATATAAGGACTATTATTAAACCACTCCAGCGACCTAGGGTGTTTAAAACAAACTCCCTTATTTGTGATACGGAATAAGAATCTAAATAGGATACTAGAATCCATGAATAATTTGAATTATATACTATAGGATTATATTCATTAGAGAAATTACACCTATTATTCAATTTATAATAGCCATAAGTAGGGGATACCGTATCAAAGGTAAATATTCCATTTTTATCCTTGTATACTCCAGATTTGTTTTGGATTATAGCGTTCCATGGATGGGGATAGGTTGATTTAAAAGAAATATGTTCTTTACCTTTCACCAAAAAGGTCCAATTATTACTAGTATTATTACCCATAAGCCAATATCCATCATTATTTAGAAGCATTAATTCAGGAGTTAAAAATTTGTATATATTTCGATTATATCTTACATGAATTTTATCTATGAGATATTTACCAAAATAGTTAATAATTAATGTGCCACGTTTATTCCCCATATGATCATAAAGGGGAGTTGAAAATCGTATAGTGGGTTTATATGGTAATTCAAGTTTACCATTTTCACGATTTAAATCTAATTGTGAAATATAGAGTTCTCCTTTTTCTAACTTCATAGTTTCCTTAAAATAATATCGATCCTTCTTATTTTGCAAATCTTCCTTTGGTATGACTTGAGGCAAACTATCTTCATAAACCACCTTCACCACTTCATTTCCATCCACATCTAATATGCGAATTTGGTTATAAATTTTTTTAGAGTTAGAAAAAGTATAGAGTTGATTAATGAAACTATCTAGTTCAGATTCATTTCCATAGTTCATATAGTTTTGTAATTGTTTGTTTGCATATAAGTATTTTAAATCTCCAATTATATTTTCAAATTCATTATTTATAGTATTTTTTACAATTTCACAATGGATTTTTTGGTTATGTATTATTAAATCCTTTGTGTATTTAAAACCTATTAAATATACTTCATAGCAGATAACTGAAGTTGCTAGGCTTAAAATAATAAAATATTTTAGAATATTTTTATATAAAATTTTATTTGAGTTTTTCAAATAGAGTTCCATAAAACCTCCTGTTTTAACATACGATACAATATGTAACAGTATTCTACATTAGTTATAAAAAATCCTTTTAATAATTGTACTATTTGTATATATCAATAGGAAAAAATCCTTAAATTTTAGGATTTAAGTTAAAGGAACATGTATAAATACGCATGAAAATTATTGAATATATTAACATTTAATTGTGATATACTAAAATTGTATTTATATGAAGGAGGCTGAAGAGAAGATGAAAGAAGCTGTAAGTACAAATAAAGCACCAGGGGCTATTGGACCTTATTCTCAAGGGGTTAAGTTTGGGAATATGATTATCACTTCTGGGCAATTACCTATTAATCCAGAAACTGGACAAATGCCAGAGACAATTAAGGAACAAACTAGACAATCCCTAGAGAATGTTAAAGCCATATTAGAAGAAGCAGGTACTTCTATGGATAAGGTTGTTAAGACTACTGTATTTTTAAATGACATGAATGATTTTGCTCAAATGAACGAAGTATATGGAGAGTTTTTTAGTGGTACATATCCATCAAGGAGTGCTGTGGAAGTTGCAAGAGTTCCTAAGGACGCATTAGTTGAAATTGAGGCAATTGCATTGGTAGAATAATTAAAGGTGGCTAAAATTAGCCACCCTTTTAATTTACTTTAAAAGAACTTTTTACTATCCTGAAATTCTTGAACTATTCTAAGGGTTTCTCCAAATCTTTGAAAGTGAACTACTTCCCTTTCTCTTAAAAATCCTAAGGCCTCATTTACTCCTGGATCATCACTTATTTTTATAATGGATTCATAAGTGGCACGAGCCTTTTGCTCTGCTGCCATATCCTCATGTAAGTTGGCAATAGGATCTTCCTTAGCCTGAATAAAGGTAGCTGTCCAAGGAACTCCAGAAGCATCATGGGGAAATGGGTTACGACCATGGGATATGAAATGGGATTCAAAGGGAGTTCCCTTTATTTTTTCAATAGAAGCATTTTTCACTAATTTCCATGCAAGAGTTCCTATTATTTCCCAATGGGCTAATTCTTCTGTTCCTATATCTGTTAATATTCCCTTAGCCTCATTGGTAGGCATGGAATATCTTTGAGTTAAGTACCTTATGCCAGCAGATAATTCACCATCTCCACCGCCAAATTGTTCTAGTATCATGGCGGCTAGTGCTGGGTTGGTGGTATCTACTCTAACTGGATATTGCAATTTTTTTTCGTATACCCACATATAAAAACCTCCTATAATTTAACTAAAATCATAATCCCAAGGCCAAGGCGTTTGTATATATTGCCAAGTATCTTTATTTTCATCTGAAATGCTTAAAGGACCATACATGTCAGTATATTTGTCTCGTAGATTTTTATGTTGTATTGAAACATTATTGTGAATGGCAAGGGCCCTTTTATCATGGGGATGGGTATCTAGATAAAGGCTTATCTCAAGAAGAACAAAGCTCATTTCCATGAGTTTCTTTAACATACTAGATTGTCGTGTATCCATAATAACACCTCCTAGTGACTAGGTAAAAAAGGACTATATAGTTCAGGAAATAGGGTACCTCTCATTAAAGCTTCTTCTGGATGATAGGTTTTATCTAATCTTTGAAAGGGTACATAAGCCCTAGCTAAGACTGGTTTATTCTTTGGTTCTTTCATATAAGGGAATGTATGCTCATGCATAAAAACACCTCCAATTTTATATTTTTATAGATTTCTTGGTTTTAAAATTGCTTTATACAGTAACTTGCCTATAAGGGAAACGATTGAAAATCTTTGGAACCCTGGAACGTCACAACATCCTATGCTACTCCAACATGACACATGAACCTATATACGAAGATTCACACTTTCGCTTGTGACAAGGACTTGGGT
>NZ_JAOART010000137.1 GCF_025210435.1 Anaeromicrobium sp. | reverse complement strand
CTACTCCAACATGACACATGAACCTATATACGAAGATTCACACTTTCGCTTGTGACAAGGACTTGGGTGGAAAAGATTTTCAATATATTTTCCTGAAATAGGCCCACATAAAGCAAGTTTATACACCAGAAATCTATAGATACAATTTCTATTACTAAAGAAACCTTAAAGATTTTACAACAATGGAATCTATTTATTGACTTTCCATGGCTTATGTAAAATAAAAATACTAGATTCCTAATAAAAGAATCTAGCATTTTAATGATATTATTTATCCTCATAGGATTCTGTCATAGATTAACCTAAAACAGATTGTATTTTTTCCCATAATAGTGTGGCTTCCTCATGGAAAGTATTGCCCATGAAGGATTCCTCCATAGCCTCTGGAGGTAGATCCCAAGGATCATAGTCACCACTTAATTTTTTTGATGACATGAGAATAGTCTCATAAAAACTGTGAACTGGGGTCCATGTATGGTCATCCTCTGTAAATTCAATAAATGGTTGATCCTTAGCACGCTCAATCATTATTTCTTTGAATTCCTCATATTTTTCAGGGTTGTCTTCAAAAAATGATGCCAGATCATATTCCGTATCATCTAAACTAAAAATGTCGCCTCCAAGCATTACAGCACGGGCTTCCCAATTGTCGCAATAGGAGAACATCTTTAACATATTTTTATCAAATCCAAATCTATGGATGATTTCATACCCATAAATAAGAGCATAATCAGCGTGCTCAGAGTCCCAGCTTGGAATCAGATAACCACCAATTAAGTATGCATATTCAGGCATTTTAAGTCCTAAAAGATAAAGTGCTTCTATACCAAATACACACAGATCATCTTGCCACATTTGGGAAGTATCATCTTTTCTACGAGAATAGGCAACAATTTCCTTTGCCGTTGCAATAATCTCATCCTTTAACTCTGGAAATTTTAAAGCATGGGAAAACATAATAGTATCCGATGCGTTTCCATCAAAGGATATTTCATCACGATTAAGGTCGCTCTCTCCCCATATGCTCAAATTATTAAGATCTTCAAAGTTTCCATCAGTTTTTTGTAGTGGATGAATTTCTCCATCTATTAATTTTACAAACTCTACTTGATGAATATCATCTTCTACAGCTTTATCATCCTTTAGTAAGTTTTGATACCTTTGTAGAGCACTTCTTATACTTTCAATATCATTTAACTCAAATGATATTTTAATACTCTTTTCAAATTCTTCCATAATTTCACTTCCTCTTCTAATTTATGTAATTATTTGTAATGTATATTCAAGTATAGCATAGTGAAATTAGTTTGAATATGATACAAAGTAAATAAATACCAGATAAAGTGTCTACGGATTAATTTGTATATAAACTTTTTATATACTCAAAGGAAACGGGTTTATAATCATTAAGTTCCACACTTACATTATAATAACTCTTACCTTCCATCCTATTACTGTGCATATGTCCATGAATATTAACATAGGGCATATTACTATTAATATACATGGGTTCATGGGACAATAAATAAAAATTATCTAATATGATTCCACCATGAATAACATCATCAAATCCCACATTATGCCACCACCCATTATCATATTGCCTATCATGATTTCCCTTAATTAATACCTTATAGCCCTTTAATTTTCCCACTATTTTTTTAACTTCCCTTTTATTCCCCCATGCAAAATCTCCTAAATGATATACAATATCCTTATTTGATATGGTTTTATTCCAGTTTTTAATCAATTTTTTATTCATTTCTTTTATATTCTTAAATGGTCTATTCTCATAATCAATTACCTTATCATGATTAAAATGGGTATCTCCAATAATATATATCAACTAATCACCCCTATAACTAGAATTTGACATTTCCTCAATCTATCTATAGATTTCGTAACACTAAGATTTCTTTATACAGTAACTTGCCTATAAGGGAAAAAAATTTCAATATATTTTCCCCTTATAAGCTCACATAAAACAAGTTTACCATAATAAATCCATACTCAATTATAGTTTTTTCCCTATGTGTTCAATTCATTCATTCTTCTCGAAAAACTTACAATCACTATTAGTTTTCAATAATCGTTCGTGTAGTTCCATATTTTTCTTCATCCAAAATATAATAAAAATTATTACGAAAAACTATTGACTATGAAAATGGCCTCTGTTATTATAGTAATTAACTTAATAAGAACGCGTACTCATATAATCTCGGTAATATGGACCGAAAGTTTCTACCAGACAACCGTAAATCGTCTGCCTATGGGTGAAGTCTAATATAGTTCGTGCTTTTTTTGCTCTGCTATATTATATTGGCATTATTTTTTGTAATGTCATCCTGTTTGGGATAAAAGCCCGGACGGGAGGGTTTCACTTATTTATATGAAACCTTCCCGTTCGGGTTTTTTAAATTTTTTACTTTATTCTCAGGGGCCACTTAATAGTTTTTAAATAACATTTTTCGCTTTTGCCAAGTATACCTACTTTTGGCCCCGAATTACTTTTTTAAGGAGGAATAGAAAATGAACGAAAATAACAAAAGTGTTTATGAGTTAGATGGCATCCCACCATTTTCTAGTGCAGCTATACTTGGACTTCAACATATACTTGCCATGTTTGCAGGAAATGTGGCTCCTTTAATAATAGTTGCCAATGCAATGGGATTACCAATGGAACAAAAGACTTTTTTAATTCAGTGTTGTATGTTTATGGCAGGGGTTGCTACTTTAATACAAACCTATCCTATTGGTCCAATCGGAGCAAGACTTCCAATTGTAATGGGAACTAGTTTTGGTTTCCTACCAGCAGCCATTAGTATTTCTGCAAAATACGGTTTAGCTGGCGTATTGGGTGCTTCCTTTGTAGGAGGATTTTTCGAAATGATTATAGGTGCTTTTTTAAGACCCCTTAGAAAATTCTTCCCACCAGTAGTTACAGGTACCGTATTATTATCAATTGGATTATCTCTACTTCCTGTGGGAATTAAATACTTTGCAGGTGGAGTTGGTGCTAAAGATTTTGGATCACCTTCAAATCTATTACTAGGAAGTATAGTTTTAATTACAGTTTTATTCTTTAAACAATTTACCCGTGGAATCACTAGTATGTCTTCCATATTGATTGGTTTAATAGTTGGATATATAGTGGCTATTCCCATGGGAAAGATAGATTTTTCTCCTATAGCCAATGCAAAATTAATATCATTTCCTACTCCCCTTAAGTATGGTATGACATTCCATTTAGATGCCATATTAGCAATGCTTTTAATGTATGTACTTACTGCTGTAGAAACAGTTGGTGACATTTCTGGTATTACAATGGGTGGTGCCAATCGTGAAGCTACAGATAAGGAGCTATCTGGTGGAGTTATGGCCGATGGTTTTGGAAGTGCCCTTGCAGCCCTATTTAATGTACTTCCTAATACTTCATTCAGTCAAAATGTTGGAATCGTAGCTTTAACAGGAATTATGAATAGATTTACAGTGGCAGTTGGAGCCATGTTCTTAATAGTAGCAGGATTATTCCCAAAGGCTGGTGCATTAGTTGCCCTAATGCCTCAAAGTGTACTAGGTGGAGCTTCCATCGTAATGTTTTCTATGATTGCCATTAGTGGAATTAACTTAATTACCAAAGAACCCCTTCAAGGAAGAAACAGTATTATAGTTGCCGTTGCCATAGGACTTGGTTTTGGCCTTGGTTCTGTTCCAGAGGCAATTGCCTACTTCCCAGAGTCAGTAAAAATGATCTTTGGTGGTTCTGGAATGGTAGTAACTGGTACTATAGCCCTTCTATTAAATATAATATTACCTGAGGATAGTGAAGAAGAATTAGTTCAACCTAAGGTGAATTTAGTAGCAAAGGCGCAATCGTAAATATACTATCTTTAAAATTATGAAGGTTTAGGAGTTAAGGGTTAGAAAGACAAACCCTTACCCCTAAACCTATTTGACTATACAAAGGAGGTTTTCAATTGATTACTATAAAAGATTATGCTATCCCTACTAATTTAGATGAAGCATATGAAATTTTACAAAATAGAAGAAACAATGTAGTCCTAGGAGGCTGTTCCTTTTTAAGAATGGGATCTAAAAATATTAATACAGCCATAGATTTATCAAAACTTCATTTAGATTTCATAAACGAAACGGATAATACTATAGAAATAGGTGCCATGACTACCTTTCGTACTTTAGAAACTAGCCCTATTTTGCAAAATAACTTTAGTGGTATCCTAAGTAAATGTGTAAAGGATATTGTAGGTGTACAATTTAGAAATAATGTAACTTTAGGTGCAACTGTCTATTCTAAATATGGATTTTCGGATTTAATAAGTGCCCTTTTAGCTTTAGATGTGAAAGTCTGTCTACACAGGGGTGGAATAGTACCTTTAGATACTTTCCTAGAAAATAAATATGAGAAAGATATTTTGACTAAAATAATAATTTCAAAGGATTCTAGTAAATGCTACTTTACATCCATGAGAAATTCCCATAGTGATTATGCCATATTAAATGTGGCCCTATCTAATGAAGATTCAAAGTGGAAAATAGTTGTGGGAGCAAGACCTATGAAAGCTCAAATAGCCAATAGGGCCTCCCTTTATTTATCCCAAAATGAACTAAATGATTATACTATAGAGTACGCATGTGAATTAGCATGTGAAGAATTAGTTTTTGGAAGTAATTTAAGGGCTAGTAAAGAATATAGAAAAGAAATCTGTAAAGTCCTAATAGAAAGAGGTATTAGGGAGGTTATAGGATGGAAATAAAAGTAACTATCAATAATGAAGATAAAATATTAAATATTAAATACGATGAATTTTTGTCAGAAGTTTTAAGAAGATATGGATATCTAAGCGTTAAAAAGGGCTGTGACACAGGTTCATGTGGCCTATGTACCATCTGGTTAGATAAAAAGCCTGTTTTATCATGTTCTACCCTTGCCATGAAAGCAGATGGAAAAAACATAACTACCATTGAGGGAGTTGAGCAGGAAGCTACAGAATTTGCAGAGTTTCTTGTAAATGAAGGTGCAGAACAATGTGGTTTTTGTAGTCCTGGCTTTATTATGACCGTACTCGCCATGAAAAGGGAACTTAAAAATCCTACTAAGGATCATATCGTTCACTATTTAACGGGAAACTTATGTCGTTGCACCGGTTATGTGGGCCAGTTAAGAGCCATAATGAAATATATGGAGGTGGTATAGATGGATTTTGTAAGTAAACCTATAAAAAAAATAGATGGAATGGATATAGCCACAGGAAAGCCCTTATACACAGATGATTTATGCCATAATCCTTTAATAATAAAAATACTAAGAAGCCCCCATGCCTTTGGAAAAATCCTTAATATAGATACAAAAAAGGCAATGGCAGTCCCTGGTGTAGAATGTATCTTTACCCATGAACATGTTCCTAAAGAAAGATTTACTTTAGCTGGACAATCTTATCCAGAGCCATCTCCCTATGATAGATTAATATTAGATGAATATGTTAGATATGTAGGTGATGAAGTTGCCATAATAGCTGCCATAGATGAAAAGACGGCTATTCGTGCCATGAAATTAATAAAAGTAGATTATGAAGTATTTGAACCAGTTTTAGATTTTGAAAAAGCTCATACCCATGGTTCTACAATCCATCCAGAGGATGATTTGAAAGTTAATTTTCCCATAGGTACAGATAAGGATAAAAATATAGCTGCATCCTATGAAGTATATACGGGAAATGTGGAAGAAGAATTAAAAAGAAGTGAAGTTATTGTAGAGGAGTCCTATTATACCCAAGCTCAAGCCCACGGCATGATGGAAACCTATAGGGCTTACTCCTATATGGATCATAATAATAGGCTTACCATAGTAAGCTCTACCCAAATTCCATTCCACGTAAGAAGAATTGTGGCTAAGGCTTTACAAATCCCCCAAAGTAAAATCCGTGTTATAAAACCTAGGATAGGTGGAGGATTTGGTGGAAAACAGACTGCATCTGTGGAAATTTTCCCTGCCCTAGTCACTTTAAAGACAGGTAAAGCAGCAAAAATAGTATATGACAGAAAAGAAACCTTCAGTTGTTCTACAGCTCGTCATCCTATGAAGATGACTGTAAAAGTAGGAGCTGATAAAAAGGGAAATATTAATGTAATAGATATAAAGGCCCTATCTGATACGGGAGCATATGGTGAACATGCTTGGACCGTATTTAGTGTGGCAGGAAACAAGGTCCTTCCCCTATACAACAAGGCTAAAGCCTTAAGATACGGAGGAAATGTATTATATACAAATAAGATGCCTTCAGGAGCATTAAGGGGTTATGGAGTTACTCAAGGCATATTCTCCCTAGAATCTGCCATAAATGAATTAGCCTCTAAATTAAATATGGACCCTACTGCCCTTAGGGAGAAAAATCTCATAAGGGAAGGGGATTCCCACCCCCTACTATGTGGTTCTACAGATGATAAACCTGTAACTTTAACTAGTTGTACCCTACATGAGTGTATTAAACGTGGTAAAGAATTGATTAAATGGGATGAAAAATACCCACGTAGAGTAATTAGTGATTCTAAAGTTAGGGGAGTAGGTATGGCTATAACCATGCAAGGGTCTGGTATAGCTAATATTGATACGGCCTCTGCCCTTATTAAATTAAATGACAATGGTTTTTATACCCTTTTATTAGGGTCTACAGATATGGGTACTGGTTGTGATACTATCCTTTGTCAAATGGCAGCAGAAGTTTTAGGTACCCACATGGATAATATAATTGTCCATTCTGCCGATACGGATATCTCCCCTTACGATACGGGATCTTACGCCTCTAGTACTACTTATGTTACGGGAAATGCAGTTATAAAAGCTGCTAAAGATTTGAAGGAGCAAATAATAAAAATAGGTGCTTCCTATTTAGATGAACCTGTTGAAAATGTAACCTTTGATGGTGTTTCTGTGAAAACCAATTCTGGTAATGAAATATCTTTAGATAAAATAAGTGAAAATCTAGCCCTAGGGCCAAAGGGCCAAACCCTAGTTGGGAAGGGTACCTTTGGTGGAGATACAAGTCCTCCTCCTTTCATAGGAGGATTTTGCGAAGTGGAAGTAGACAGGGAAACGGGAAAAATAGATTTGATAGATTATGTGGCCGTAGTAGATTGTGGTACTGTAATAAATCCAAACCTTGCCCGTATTCAGGTAGAAGGCGGAATAGTACAAGGTATTGGTATGGCCATGTATGAAAATGTGGCCCATGATAAAAGGGGACAAATGATTACAAACACATTCATGCAATATAAAATCCCATGTCGAAAGGATATAGGAAACATTATAGTTGACTTTAAGCCTAGTTATGAACCTACTGGTCCCTTTGGTGCAAAGTCCATAGGTGAAGTAGTAATAAATACACCACCCCCTGCCATAGCCCATGCCATATACAATGCAGTAGGAGTCAATATTAGAAGTTTACCTATAACACCAGAAAAAGTATTAATGGGAATATTAAAGAATAAATAGATTAATTGGAGGATTAGATATGGAAAGTTTAAAGGATAAAATAAGAAAAGAAGGAAAAGTACTATCAGAAACCGTATTAAAGGTAGATTGTTTTTTAAATCATCAAATAGATTCTAAGTTCATGTTAGAAATGGGAAAGGAGTTTGCCCGTTTATATAAGGATGAAGAAATAACTAAAATAGTGACCATAGAAACTTCTGGTATAGCTCCTGCTGTGGCTGCTGGAATATACTTAGATGTGCCTGTAGTTTTTGCTAAAAAAAGTACTTCTTCCACTTTAAATAATCATACCTATTCTAGGGAAGTTAAATCCTTTACTAAAAATAAAGTATATAATATATTGATTGCTAAGGAATTTTTAAATTCTAATGATAAGGTATTAGTTATTGATGACTTTTTAGCCTATGGAAATGCCCTAGTTGGTCTTAATGAAATCATAGAAGAAAGTGGTGCTACTATAGTAGGAGCTGGAATAGTTATAGAAAAGGGATTTCAACCAGGTGGAAAGGAATTAAGATCATCAGGCCTTAGGGTAGAATCACTGGCCATTATTGAAAGCATGAATGAAAATAATATAATTTTTGGATAAAAAATTTCCTCCTAATGGATTTTTTTCTATGAATATATAGTTCAAAGAAGACACATGATAAATATAGATTTCGTATTTATAAACAACCTTTATTTGTGCCTATTTCAGAAAAAAATATTGAAAATCTTTTCCATTGAAATCCTTGTCACAAGCGAAAGTGTGAATCTTCGTAGATAGGTTCATGAGTCATATTGGAGGAGCCTAGGATGTTATGACGTTCCTCAATTTCAAAAATTTTCAATATTTTTCCCCTTATAGGCAAGTTACTGTATAGACAAATCTTAGTGTTACGAAATCTATATATCCTTTAAAAACGGAGGGGTTTTTATGAGAATTAGAGAAGGTTTAGTTCCAACACTTTTAGGCACTGCTGTAACTGCAACTGGTGCAGCATTGGCCATGAATTCAAAAAAGAAAGATGATAAGGTGGGCTGGGGTCTTATGGGATTAGGTTTAGCCCATATAGCTCTAGGTGCTATCGATCTAGTAGAACACAAATAATTTTTAAAAAACTATAGGATAAATGAAAAAGTCAATTTCAAAATTGACTTTTTTATTTATTCTAATAAAGTTTTTCTAAAAATATAAACTTATCCACACCAATTCATAAGACTTGTCATATTATATTATTGAGAGCAAAGCAAAACTTATTTAAGGGGGAAATTTTTAATGGATAGACACCGTAGCCATTTAGATAGAAAAAATTGTATGAAGAGTATGGATTCTATGAGGAGCATGAATTGTATGAACTCTATGCAATCAATGCATTCTATGCACTGTATGAGCCCTATGTATCCCATGTACCCAATGTATCCTATGCATCCCATGTACTGTATGAATTCTATGCACTCTATGCAACCTATGCATCCTATGAAACCTATGGGTTCCATGGATTGTATGAACTCTATGCATTCTATGCATGCCATGAACTGTATGCATTCCATGGCACCTATGGAACCTATGCATTCTATGGAGGCCATGTATTGTATGACTCCTAAAAAATAACTTAGGCATATGAAAGTTCCTAGTATATTTCATAACACTAGGAACTTTTTTCATATTAATATTTATTCAATTTTTCCTTTAATCCATTTTGATCTATAGGATTTTCTTCATATTTGTCTTTTAACTTTCTGTATACCTTCTCCATTTCTCCATATGAGCAATGTGTTCTTAATTTACATTCTTTACAATTCCAACATTCTATTTCGCCATATTTTCTTAGAATTTCTTCCCGATTTCCAAAGTCAGCTATTACTCCATGGATAATAGGTACTGGGTAAAAGGTACTTAAACGGTTTATAGCGTCCTCTTCATTTAAATCATCTATCCTCGTTCCAATATAATCTCTAGCACATTTGTAATAGGTCATCTCCATGTTGTTGTATATATTTTTTTCCATGTTGTTTACATATGTGCCCATGGCCTTATGGGCTTTTACATAATCACCATTTTTATAATATAGGCCAGCAATAAATAAATGAATTTTCACATAATACCAGGGAAATATATTTTTCACTGGAAGATTTAATAGTTGAGTAATAGAAGCTTCCCTATTATAATTTGTATTTTTGAAAAAGTCCATGAGTTCCTTCATTTCCTCTTGGGATATATTCTCTAGATTTCTTATATATCTTTTAATTTTATTATAATTCCCATAGTCATCTATTGCCCTTATATTATCTATCTCATAAATTTCACTAAATCCTGGCACAATAATGTGGAAACTAGGGAAACCTAAAAAGGATACATCCCTTATATATACATTATGGCCCTTATCCCTTAGTAAATTTATTAAATAGGTTAACATTTCCTTGTTACTCCATAGATTATGATCTTTGAATCCCTTAAATTCGTAAGTAAAATCCCCATTAAATATTTGGGAAGGATATAAACCTGATCCATCTACAAATATGCCTATAATATTCTCTTCTTCCTCCTTAATTTCTGTCTTATAGGTATACTCTGTTACGCCCCTCATATTTCTAATATCCTGGCCTTGTAAGAGTTCCGTTAAAGTTCTTTCTAAAGCTATTTCAAATACTGGGTGGGCACCAAATTTAATAAAATAGGTTTGATCATCCTTGTTAATATATATTACACCTATTACTGGATACCCCTCCTCTAATGAGCAATCTTTTACTATTACCTCATAGTTTCCCTTTGCCTTTATTTCACATATCATATTATATATTCTAGGAAATTGTTCTAAATAGGTATGAGAAATAGTTGGAGGTGTTATCTTATCTTTTATGATTTTTTTATTTACATACCTTTCAAAGACCTCACATAGTCCTTGTACCAATGCTTCTTCTACTGTATTTCCTCCACACATGCCATTTGACATATACATCTTAGAAATCATTTTAATTGGAATATATGATATTTTATTATTTATTACATTTAAATAGGGCAGACCTATAAAATCAGAAGGTGTATCCTCATAGGAAACGGCCTTCCATTTTTCTAATAGTTCCCTTTTATCTATTGTTGGATCTACTTTATCCATTTGTTCCCTTATCCAATCTTCCTTACTAGCCATTAAATCATCTAGGCTCAAGTTCTTTTCATCTGGACCATAATAAAAACCTTTGTATTCTAATGATTTTTTACTAAGGTCATTATTCAATCTAAAAAAAGATTGATTTTGTAACCTTTCCATAAGCTCTCCATAAGCACTTGCCAATGCATATTCTTGTGTAGTTCCTTTCCCATTTGTGCCTAAATCTGTATTTGCAATATTTAGATTTATAGAATAAAAACCCTGGGCAGAGTTTTGCCACCCCGTTTCCACCGTTAACAATCCCAGCCTTGTTAAAATATTTCTAATCCTATTAATAGTATTTATAGGTAACTCATCCTTATATTTACTGCCACTAACTAACTCCATTTGAGATCCTCCCATATGAAATATTTACTCACTTCTTATATAGATTTCTTAACACCAAGATTTCTTTATACAGTAACTTGCCTACGAAGGTAAATATATTGAAAATTTTTGAAATTGAGGAACGTCACAACACCCTATGCTACTTCAACATGAGGCATGAACCTATCTACGAAGATTCACACTTTTGATTGTGACAAGGACTTCAATGGAAAAAATTTTCAATTGTTACCTGAAGTAGGCTCACATAAAGCCCGTTTATGAATACGAAATCTATATACAACTCCCTGTTATCTTCTTAATTCATAATCTAATTCATCGTTTATTTCCTTATATATTTTGCCCATCATACTATTAAAATTTTTTCCTGCCCTTATGAGTCTACTTACTTTAGGATTCTTAGAAAAACTCCTAAATTTTTCATCTAACTCTGCAGCAAGACGTTCCGATTCCCTTTTAGGTATATTCATAGAAAATATCTCCCTTTGTTTTCTTTGAAATCTTTCTATTTCATCCTTCAAATCCTTATATTTTTCTATATCAGCCTTAGCTCTTTTTAACTCATTAAATTCTCTAGTATTTTTAATGTCACGAACTAATACCTTTGCTGTTTGGTTTAATCCCATACCCTTCACCCCTTCTTAAATTTTTTCATAAAGCCCTTCCTATTATCCTATTCTCACCAAGTTTCATATGTTACTTTTTTAGATTCATATGCCTACAAGGGAAATGATTGAATAACTTGTCATCAAAAAAAAGATGTGAATTAATCACATCTTTTTTAAAAACTTATATATGGTATAAGCCCTATATTCATTTTCTGGAGTATAAAAGGTACTAGGGAAATTAGGCTGGTTTATATGATCTGGGTAATCCTGTGTTTCTATACATAGGCCTAAATGTTTTTTACCTAATATTCCTTCCCTTAAAGTTATGGTATCATCAATGAGATTTCCCGTATACAAAACTGCCACTGGCTGGTCTGTATGTATTTCTAAACTTCTACCACTTTTTTCATCTTCAAGTAGGGCTCTATAACCTTCTTCCTGGTTAAATACAAAGGGATGGTCATATCCTCCACAGATTTTTAAATCATGATTATCATCATGAATATTATTACCTACCCTTTTGCCCTCTCTAAAGTCAAAGGCCCCTTTACAAAGATCTACTAATTCTCCCGTTGGAATTATTTCTTCGTTTACTCTTACATATTTATCTGCTTTTATGGTTAACTTATGGTTTAATATATCTTCCCTTAAATTTCCTGATAAATTAAAATAGGAATGATTAGTTAAATTAATAATAGTTTTTCTATCAGTAGTGGCTTCATAATTTACTTTAAGGGTATTCTCCTCATCTACAGTGTATATGATCCTTACCTTTAAATTTCCCGGGTATCCCTCTTCTAAATGTTTACTCTCATGGGATAAAACTAAGCTTATATGGTCTTTTTTTATAATTTCTTCCACGTTCCATATAACTTTGTCAAAGGCCCTAATACCCCCATGTAAATTATTGTTCCCATTATTTTTTGCTAAATTATATTCCTTCTCATCTATAGTAAACTTTCCACCTGATATGCGTCCTGCCGTTCTTCCTACTATAGAACCAAAGTATGGTGATTTTTCCTCATAGTCCTTTATATTGTCAAATCCTAATACTACATTTTCATATTTATTATTTCTATCTGGTGCGAGAATTTCTGTGATTATACCACCATAATTTAAAATTGTCACTTTAAATCCACTACTATTCTCTATAGTGTATTCATACACAGTCTCACCCTTATTTGTCTTACCAAAGTAACTTTTTACTAATTCCATATTGGCCACCTACCTATTGGTTTATATAATCTACAAACTTTAAAAAGGCATTATTTCCCTTTTCATTATCCTTAAAAACTCCTGCATGTT
Source organism: Anaeromicrobium sp. (assembly GCF_025210435.1). Taxonomy (GTDB): domain Bacteria; phylum Bacillota; class Clostridia; order Peptostreptococcales; family Thermotaleaceae; genus Anaeromicrobium. Next base: position 9,908 of record NZ_JAOART010000137.1, on the reverse strand, counting down.
CTAAAGCCATACTAAATTTCTTTCCCACTTCATCCTTTAAAATTTCATCTATATTTTCCCTGGTAAAATTATTGTATCTATATTTTAATTCTTCATACCAATGCCTATGTTTTTCCATATAGTCAAAATCATCTATATGTCCTTTACTTAATAATATATCCTTTAAAGTTTCTAATTCCACTTTTAATCTAGCTGGTAATACGGCAAGGCCCATTACTTCTATGAGACCTATATTTTCTTTCTTTATATGATGAACTTCATTATGGGGATGAAAAATTCCTAGGGGATATTTTTCATCCGTTCTATTGTTCCTAAGGACTAGGTCAAGTTCAAATAATCCATCTCTCATTCTACCGATTGGTGTTATAGTGTTATGTTCTATTTCCTCTGTATGGGAATGGATTTGGACAGATTCATCACCATACCCTCTCCATTTATTTAATATTTTGTCAGCCAAAGTAACTAGCTCATTTTTATTTCTAGACCTAATTCTAATAACAGACATATACCAGCTTACGATTTCGCCTTCCACATTTTCAAATCCCTTGAAATTCACTTTTTCTTTCATTGGAGCTACTGCCATTGGAAATTCATAAGATCCTCCTTGAAAATGATCATGGGATAATATGGAACCTCCCACTATGGGTAAGTCCGCATTTGAACCTACAAAATAATGGGGAAACTTTTCTACAAAATCTAACAACCTATTAAAGGTATCTTTGCATATTTTCATAGGTTCATGTTCACCCTTAAATATTATACTATGCTCATTATAATATACATAAGGTGAGTATTGTAAAAACCACTTTTCATCATTAATATTAATAGGCATTATCCTATGATTTTGTCTAGCCGGATGATTCAAGCGGCCCCTATATCCTTCATTTTCCTTGCATAAAAGACACTTTGGGTACTTACTATTTTTCATGTTCTTAGCAGCAGCTATGGCCTTTGGATCCTTCTCAGGCTTAGATAAATTTATTGTTATATCTAAATTTCCATAGGTTGTCTCTACTTTCCAAACTAAATTCTTATTTATCCTATCCATTCTAATATAATTAGAATCTTTACTTAACTTATAAAAATAATCTGTAGCCTCCTTAGGAGACTCTTCATACAATCTACTAAATTCTTTTATTGTTTCTGATGGCCTTTTTAGGAATGCACCCATTATTTTACTATCTAATAAGTCCCTATACACACTAGTATTAGATTCTAATACTTTATTTTCATAGGCCCAATTTAAAATATTATCTAATATTTCACTTATATCTTCTTTATTTTCTATAGTTTTTTCACATGGTTCATAATCATCTAAATTTAGTATTTCTAATACTCTATTTATGGTATAAACCATGTCCTCTTCTTTTATCAGTCCCCTATTAAGCCCATAATCTATTAATTTATCTATTTCGTAAAAAATATTAATATCCATATTAACACTCCTATTTATTAAAGCCATTAGGATTATTTTTATGCCACTTCCACGCACTTTCAATAATGGCTTTCACATTTGTATAATTAGGTTTCCATCCTAATTCTTTCTTAGCTTTCTCTGCCGATGCAATTAATTTAGCCGGGTCCCCTGGCCTTCTGTCACTTATTTGAGCTGGTATTTCATGATTTGTCACAACCCTTGCAGCTTCTATCATTTCCTTAACACTAAAGCCCTCTCCATTGCCTAGATTATATATATTACTATCATTTCCTGATCTTAGGCTTTTTACGGCTAATATATGGGCCTGTGCCAGGTCAGTCACATGAATATAATCCCTTACACAAGTTCCATCATGGGTATCATAATCATCCCCAAACATATAAATCTTATCCCTCTTTCCAAGGGGTACTTGTAAAATAAGGGGTATCAAGTGACTCTCGGGACTATGGTCTTCTCCTATATTTCCACTTTTGTGGGCCCCTGCCACGTTAAAATACCTAAGGGATATATACTTTATTCCATAGGCTTTATCCGCCCACTTAAACATTTTCTCCATGGCAAGCTTTGTCTCACCATATGGATTAGTAGGCTCTGTTTTATCACCCTCTAAAATTGGAACCCTCTCTGGTTCTCCATAGGTTGCAGCCGTAGATGAAAATACTATCTTTTTAACACCATTTTCTTTCATAACCTCTAATAGTACTTGAGTTCCATACACATTATTATCATAATATTTAATTGGATTAGACATACTTTCTCCAACTAATGAATTGGCGGCAAAATGTATAACTGCCTCTATATTATTTTCTTTAAATACCCTATCTAAAAATTCCTTGTCTCTAATGTCTCCCTTATAAAACTTGGCCTTTTCATGGATAGCATCCTCATGACCCGTTTGAAGATTATCCACTATTAGAACCTCTTCATTCTGATCTATTAACTCATACACCGTATGACTACCAATATACCCAGCTCCACCACATACTAATATCATCCTTGCTCCTCCTTATTCTATATATATCTTTTTATAAAATGGATTTTTCCCTATAGATTTCGTAACACTAAGCTTTCTTTATACAGTAACTTGCCTATAAGGATAAATATATTGAAAATCTTTGGAACCCTGGAACGTCACAACATCCTATGCTATCTAAACATGACACATGAACCTATATACGAAGATTCACACTTTCGCTTGTGACAAGGACTTGGGTGGAAAAGATTTTCAATGGTTTCCTGAAATAGGCCCGCATAAAGCAAGTTTATAAATAGGAAATCTATAGCCTTCTAAATTTCCCTAGCTCCATTACCAATTGTGGCCACATAAAAATCCGCTTCATATCCAATCACATTTTTATAAGCCTCTCCCACATTAGCAATAAATTCATCTACCCTATTCTTTTCTACAATAGATACAGTACATCCTCCAAAACCAGCACCAGTCATCCTAGATCCAATTACGCCCTCTTCCTTCCAGGCCAATTCCACTAAAGTATCTAATTCATATCCTGTAACCTCATAATCATCCCTTAAGGATATATGGGATTCATTCATTAGCTTTCCAAATTCATGTATATTATTGTCATTTAAAGCTTTTACTGCTTTTTTAGTTCTTTCATTTTCATATACGGCATGTTTTGCCCTTTTTCTAACAACTTCATCATTTATGGATAATTTATTTTCTTCAAATTGTTCCCTATTTAAGTCACATAAATTATCTATACTTAATTTTTCTTGTAACCCATGTAATCCTTCTTCACATTCCCTTCTTCTCTCATTATACTTAGAGTCTGCAAGACCTCGCTTCTTATTTGTATTAGCAATAACAATAACATGGTCCTTTAATGAAATAGGGGCATACTCATACTCTAATGTATTACAATCTAATAATATGGCATTATCCTCTTTTCCCATACCTATGGCAAACTGATCCATTATTCCACAATTTACTCCCATAAACTCATTTTCCGCCCTTTGAGCCATTTTTACCATTTCTACCATACTTATATTAATATTAAACATTTCCTTTAATAGGACTCCCATGACCATCTCTATAGATGCAGACGAAGATAGGCCTGATCCATTAGGTATGTTGCCATAAAAAAGTATGTCTAGGCCCTTATCCACCTTAAATCCATTATCTTTAAATATTTTTATGACACCCTTTGGGTAATTGGCCCAATCATGATTCTTTTCATAAACTAATTCTTCTAAGTGAAACTCTATTATTCCTACATGATTAAAGTTTTTAGAGTACATCCTTATCCTATTATCATCCCTTTTTCTAACTAAGGCATAAGTTCCAAAGTTAAGAGCACAAGGAAATACATATCCCCCATTATAATCAATATGTTCTCCTATTAAATTCACTCTTCCAGGTGCTAAAAAATATTTAATAGAATCGCTCCTATGAAATATCATTTCAAATTCCTTTTTCAAATCCATTTTCAAGTCCATTATTAGTCCCCTTTCAGCCAAGCTAACTTTATGTAGTAAATACACTTATTAATACAATCTATTCAATGGACATAGTAAAGATACCTTCTTTTTTTACTAAAATTTTTCATTTTTTTACTAAATTCAATTTTCTTTAATATTTTTACAGAACCTGGAAAATATGAAATCTTCTGAATTATCTAGTTGTAATTACACTTGTATTGTTATACAATTACACTATACACATATAGTAAAAGGAGCGATTTCTTTGACAAGAGAAGATTTTATAAAAATTACAGATGGAAAGGTTAAATTGATTAGAAATGAATTTAATTATACCCAAGATAAAATGGCTCAAATACTGGGTATTTCAAAAAAAACCTTAATCCAAGTGGAAAAAGGGAGATCCTCCTTAGGTTGGACAACCTCTGTAGCCTTGTGTACCCTATTCAAAGATAGTGAAATAATACAAATGGTCTTTGGTGGAAGTGTGGAAGGTTTATTATTAACTTTAGCCTTTGACAATTATGATGCAAATTATCCAAAGACATTAGGTGGTAAGCTTTGGTGGAAACATATTGAAGATAAATCAGGACATAAAATCCAACAAAATATAATTTCTTCTCATTATAGGATTCTAGATGAACAGGATAGACGAATTTCATCATCCTTTGATTTAGAGTATATCAAAGATCAATTTGAAAAATTAACATCCTAATGAAGTTAACAATATTTTAAAATAAATTAGGGTTATTAGTAACTCTTCTATTTTAAAATTTAATATTTTGTTTTTCCATAAAAAAAACATGCCTAGGTATGTTTTTTTTATGTCTTTTAATGAGATTGCAATTCCTTTATATCCTTTTTAAATTCATATCTATTTTTCCATTTTATAATTAAAGATTTCTCTTCTTCCAATTCTACCCTTTCCTTAAATATTAAATCTAGAATATGAATACTCATCTTACCTGCACTTTTCATTGAATTAACGCACTCTGCGCAATAGGTGACTATCCACTTTGACTCTACTTCATCAGCCCTTTTTTTCATTTGGTCTAATGATAATTTAGGATTGAATATGGATGCCATTCCTCCAGCACCACAACACAGAGTATTCTCCCTATTATTTTTAAACTCCTCCATATTTATATTCATCTTCCTCAATATATTTCTTACTGATTCATGAATATCATGTTCATATCTAGTAGGACAAGGATCATGAAGAGCAAATACCATAGGTCCCCATGACCTTTCTTTTTCAGGTATACCTATATCATCTAATAGGGTCCATAGGGATGTAACCTTTATATTCATATATTTTTTTATGGTCATATAACAATTTTGACAGGCTACTACTACTTCCTCCACTTCATTTGACTGAAAGGATTTTTCTAAGTGGCCTATTCTCTTTTCAAACTCATCTTTTTTCCCTAGACAATTAGTAGGGTTTCCACAGCATTTTATCATGATTTCTAAAGAAGGTATCTTCTCTTTTAAATATTTATATGTTTTCATTAGGGTTTCAGGATTTTCTGAAATAAGACTACACCCTGGAAAAAATACTATTTTTCCCTTCCTTTCTAATGAAAAGATTTTAGAAAAACTCAACCTTTGATGTATATCTACTCCATTGAAAGTTTTTTTATTTTCTTGTATATATCTTCTACACTCTAAAAACAATTTTCTAAAATTAACGTCTTTAGGACAAACCTTACTACAATGGCCACATAGTGAACAAGAAAATACCATTTCTTCATCTATAGGACCTTCCATCATTTTTCTTAATATATTTTTAGGAGAAGTACCATATCTTTGGAGTAATAGGCATTCCTTAGTACAAAGATTACAATCTATGCATTTGTCATATTCATCCTTTATTTTTTTTAACCTATCCTGCCTCTTTTCCATAAATATCCTCCTAACAAGAATAAGGATAGTCTCTCAACTATCCTTATTCTATTATCTATTCTATTGGTAATTCACCCTTTGCCGCCCACTCATAGAAGGAAGCATCATAATTCTTTGCATTTTCGTACCCCATCATTCTGAGTCCTATTACTAAATGGGCTGAACGAATACCTGCTGTACAATAAGTTGTTATGTTATCTTCCTTATTTAATCCAGCATCTTTAAATATTTTATCTAATTCTGCAGGACTCTTAAAAGTTCCATCATCATTTAACAAATCCTCAAAGGATAATAAAGCAGCTCCTTTAATATGGCCACCTCTTTTTTCACCATACTTAATGGCTCCATCATATTCTACTTTCTTTCTACTATCTAGTATCTTCATGTTTTCCATATTAGTACTTAATTCCTTTGTTCCTATTACTAAACTTTCATCTAATTCTTCTATTTTAAAGTCTGCCGGCACATAAGATTTTTCTTCCTCAGTAGTTTCATATCCCTTTTGTTCCCATAAATTCCAACCACCATCTAACAATTTAGAATTATCTAGGCCTGCCATTCTCAACATCCAAAGAATGCGTCCATCTTCACCCCAGGCTTTAGTATTTCCATAAACAACTATTTCCTTATGCTCACTAACACCAATTTGTCCTAATCTCTTACCTAGTTCATCCTTATCTACTACAGTTCCCCAATCCTCTTCTCCAGGTACTCCATCCACTTTACTAAATTGTTGCCAACTTACACTAATAGCCCCAGGAATATGACCTTTCTTATAAGGCTTTTCTCCCCTAGCATCTATCAACAATATATTGTCATTATTTATATTTTCCTTTAACCAGTCCACACTAACTATGTAACTATCATCCACATATTCCATACTTTCCTTAGAAACATCCTTCTTTTCTTCTACTTTATTTCCACATCCAGTAAAGATCATACTTGTTAAAATAATCATAATACCAAGAGTTTTTAATATTTTTTTCATGATTTTCTCTCCTTAGTCCAGTATTTATACTAATTAACCAACTTCATCATATCATGATAAAAAGGCCTAGGTAAAATAGAAAAAGTCTATCCTATTTCTTTTCTTATAAATATCATTTATGTTAACTTTTCAATAAACTAATATTTTATTTTCATCAATTATAACACTTACCCTATCTCCCACATGTAATTCATCATTACATACATCTATCACTTTCAATAAAATTTTTTGCACTTTTACTTCATAGTATGTCCTATCTCCCCCATATTTTATAGATTTTATATGACCTACCAATCCTTTAGGGTGGTATTTTCCCACCTTAATTATCTCAGGACGTATGACACAAATTGCCTTCTCCTTATTTTCTATTTCCACCTTAATTTTTCCCAGGGAACTTTCAAAAAAATAATCCTTAACTCTTCCCTCTATATAATTCCTATCTCCAAAGAACTTGCATACATCTATGGATTTTGGCCTTTCATATATGTTCTTAGGAGTATCATAACCTTTAATTTCCCCATTTAACATAACTGCCACCTTATTTGAACATAGTAATGCCTCTTCCTTATCATGGGTAACTAGTAGGGTAGTTATTTTTAACCGTCTTTGAATGTCTAATACAAATTGTCTCATGGACTCCCTAAGTCTTATATCTAAATTGGAAAATGGCTCATCTAATAATAATACTTTAGGCTCCACTGCCAAAGCTCTAGCTATGGCCACCCTTTGCCTTTGTCCTCCCGATAGTTCCCTTGGATATTTTCTTTCGTGGCCCCTTAACTCTACTAATTCAATCATTTCATTTACTACTTTCTTAATTTGCCTCTTATTTCTTTTAGCCATTTTTAGACCAAAACCTATATTTTCCTCTACAGTCATATGGGGAAATAATAAATAATCTTGAAATACTATGACAGCTCCCCTTTTATTAGGCTCCTTATTAAGTATGGACACCTTATCAAATAATATATCCCCCTTATCTAAATCTATTAATCCTGCTATAATCTTTAAGGTTGTAGTTTTTCCACATCCAGAGGGACCTAATAGGGATATTAATTCACCTTCTTGGATAGTCAAATTAATATTTTTCAGTATTTCTTTACCTTTAAATTTCTTACTTACATTCTCTATTTGGATTTGGGACATGTGTATTTCTCCATTCTATAATAGGTTTTAGTTACAATATCTAATAAGAACAATACTACTAATGTTATAATTATAAAAACTATTCCATAGGCAGACCCTAGGGACCTATCTCCACTTTGAATAAATGGGAACATAACCATAGAATAGGTAATGACCCTTCCTCCACCAATCAAAATAGTTAAAAAATATTGACTAAAGGATATTACAAATACCAAGGAACTAGAGCTTATTAGGCTAGGCATTATTAAAGGTAATGTAATATATCTAAATTGCTGAAATCTATTGGCACCTAATACCTGCCCTTGGATTTCAAATTTATCCTTAATGTTTTCAAAGGCACTGGTTAAAATTTTTATACTATAGGGTAAGGTCACTACTAACTGAACTATTATAACTCCTACCATATTATTGGCAAGGCCAACTTTAATAAAAGTTATATGAATTCCCATACTAACTGCTACTATAGGTACTATTATGGGAACCATTATTAAAGCTTTTATTAATTCCTTTCCCTTAAAATCATATACACCTATGGCCTTACCTGCTGGTATACTAATTAAATTAGTTAAAATTGTAACTATAAAGGATATGGCAAGGCTATTATATAATACATGAAAAAAATCATTAGATCTAAACACATATCCTATACTTCTCATATTAAAACTAGTAGGTTTCATATGGGGCCAAGGCCATCTCTCAGTAAAGGACCACAATACCAATGTTCCTATGGGAATTATTAAACTGATTATTATTATTTTAATGAAAAATTCATATATAAATTTATCTCTTTTCATTTATTTCTCCTAACCTTAGCCTTATTCATACTTACTAATCTTTTTGAACACTTTAGCATACATGACTATTAATATGAATGAAAGTGCAGATAAAACCATATTTATGACCATACTATAAGGTCTATGCTTCAAATCTGCATTAGTATATTCTATATATGCCTTTACAGGTAGTGCCCTAGGATTGGTAGGTCCTAATAAAAACGGAACCTCAAAGGAGCCAAATGAAAAGGCAAATATGATTATAAAGGTGCCCATTATACTAGGTCCAGCCAATGGCAATAATATATGAAAAAATACCTGCCTTTTACTGGCCCCTAAATTTAATGCAGCTTCAGCTAATTTACTATTTATACCCTTTAAAACCGTATATACAACTAACACAACAAATGGTATCTCTTTCCATATATACGTAAGTATAATTCCCAGTCCATGGTTATCATAAACTAACTGAAAAAATTCATTATAATTATGTATAATTCCTAAATAATTAAAAACCCTTGAAATAATCCCCGTTTGAGAAAACATATTGTATATTATTAAGGCGCCTATAGTGTGAGGGATAATAATGGGTATTTTATAAAGCCAATAATCTATACTATCCTTATTTTTCCTTTCCAATAAGAGATAAGATAAAAAAACCCCCATCAATACGCCTATGGTAGCTGACCAGAAAGAAGTATGCAAACTAAACTTGAAAGAATCTATAAAGGCCCTATCTTTCATAACTTCTTTATAATAATGCAGTGTAAATCTTTCAAGACCAACCTCTGGAAAATATCCCAAACTAATAAATAATCCCTTTAATATACCTATAAAAAATATTCCACCTATTACTAACAGTGTAGGTAGTAGCATAAAAAATATTTTAATATTTCTATTTATCATTTCTTCACCCTTTTTATTCTTTGTATAGATTTATGAACTCAAAGCTTTCTCTATACTGTAACATTCCTGAAATAGACTCACACAAACCTAGTTTTTAATGTCCCTTAACATATACTATAATCATGCCATATTTTTCTCAATAAATAAAGGCATGACCTCTAGTCATACCTTTTATAGATTTCTTGGTTTTAAAATTGCTTTATACTGAATATAAAATTTTTTTCTCCAAAAACTTATATTATAGATATCTATAGTATAAGAAAAGGAGTCCTAATCATGGGTAGACCAGCGATGCCAGTAACAACATTACACG
>NZ_JAOART010000011.1 GCF_025210435.1 Anaeromicrobium sp. | reverse complement strand
GCTAGCACCATAAAGGCACATTTTCAAAACGCTTCAACGCTACTATCTCTAATAACGCTGGTCTTATAGCTACTAGGCTTCTTGGCAACTACCTAGACTGGACTTTCACCAGTAAGCAAATTACAGCTTTGCTGGGCACGCACCTATAAAAAATAATACCTGAATAATTGCCATAAAAACAATTACCCAGGTATTTTACTTAATCCTTATGATAAAATTATACATCTACAATTTTTACTTAGAATGTGAAAGTTTCCGTTGGCTCCCCTGTGAATAATTTTGTTAAACTTGCCTCCCCATGTTCTAAATAGAAAACTTCTAGTAGTGGATTATCTGCTGTTTTATACCCCTTTTTAACTAATGAAGCATTATCCATAACCATTTGTTTTTCATCTAGGTCATTAGTAAACTTAATTTCACCACTTATCCTTACCATAGTAAAGTCTTCTGTATTTACTACAAACTCAATATATGGGTTCTCTTTAAGTTGAGCATAAGCATTCTTAACATTTGCTGTAGTAAAATAAAACTTACCATCCTTTATTAAGTGAACATGTTGTGGTCTTCCATGTGGTCTATTGTTTTGGCATGTAGCTAAAACACCTGATTTATTCTCATTTAAAAACTTTATGATCTTTTCCATATAAAACGCTCCCCTTTCATATTTAACATTTTATTCATTTATTTTTTAATTTATTAAAGATTTATCATGTTCTCTAATAATTTTTTCAAATGACTCCTTAGATGTCTCAATTCTTCTAGGTCAAGTCCCGTTTGACAAAAGGCATTTTGAGGAATTATAATTGCTTTTTCCTTCATTTCAGCTCCCTTTTTTGTCAATTTAATATAAACATTTCTTTCATCATTTTTATCTCGTATTCTTTCAATCAAATCCATATTTTCTAATTTTTTCAATACGGGCGTAAGTGTATTAGATCTAAGTAATAATTTAGAACCCAGATCTTTAACAATAACATTATCCTCTTCCCATAAAGCCAGCAAAGTAATGTATTGAGTATAGGTTATACCAAATTCATCCAGTATAGGCTTATATAATCTAATAATTTCTTTTGAACAAGCATATAATGCAAAGCATAATTGATTATCTAATTTTAAAATATCATCTTTCATATTTTACTAAAGGGTCCCTTCTTCAATTATTTAAATCGTGCTCGATTTAATCTCGTTCACATTTTACCATATATATCTATCTACTTCAATGTTTTTTTGTTATTTTATTTTTCTTATGACCCATTGCAATACTACTTAAAATAAAATAGTGCCTATGATTCCTCATAAATTAAGCAAAATCATAGACACTTATTTTTTTCATTTCTAATTCCATAGGATTTTAAATCCAATTAATATAATACTTATATCTGCCAATATATGAACTATCCATGAGTTCATATAGTTTTTACTTCTAGTATTTAAATAGTTAAATACTATACCCACTCCCATTAAAGATATCATACATAATATTATTAAATACATATTAAACCAACTCTGTATCATTCCCATATGATATAGAGCAAATAATGCACTTGAGTATATATAAGCCATATGCTTATTACCTTCTTCATATATATTTAAAAATATAAATCCCCTGAAGAAAAATTCTTCTAAAAAGGAGTTTACAAATATTATATATAGTCCTATATATATGAAATTATTTTTATTTACTTTGATTTTATTTAAATTTTCTACTAGAGTTTGTGTATCTATATATTTAGAAAATATAATATATCCTATTATTACAATACTAAATGAAAAGAAACCTAGAATAAAGCCCAATTTTAGCCTCTTTAGTTGGAATTCACCTAAGTTCAAACTATTTTTTATACTTTCCTTTTTTACTAGTTTAATATATAAATATGGAATAAATGTGAATAATCCTATTTTACATGTACTTTTCACAAAATAATCCACATTTAAAATTTGCTCTATTATATACATACTAATACATATAACTAATGATAAATATATGACTTTCTTTGTATCCTTCATAAAATTACCTATTCAAATAGACCTTCCACCATATTTTCTTCTATCCTATCCACAATAATTTTCATCTGATAAACCTATAATTTTTTGAAAACAAGTATGTAATATTACTCTTAATATTAAGTATAACTCTTTTTCTGTATTTTAGCACTACCAAATCAAAGACATTTAGTTGAAAAGATTATATAAAGTTAGAAAAATATCAGCTATAAGTTCATAAATCAAAATAGGTGTCTATGATTGTTCATATATTGAACAAAATCATAGACACCTATCTGTAGACTAATAGGATTTATACATCTATTTATTTTTATTACTACCTATTCCCACTCGATAAATCAGAAAATAAATTAAACTTATTTGTTTAGCTTAGATGGTAATTTACGTGGAATTTAGGACGTTTTATTTGTATTATTTGAGGTTTTGTGGGTTTTTAATATCATAGTAATATCATTTATCCTAAATACAGGGGGAAATAGGCACTTGAGTACACTCAACATTTCACACACTAATTAAGTCTGAAAGTGTATACTCACCTTTCCTTATTTTAGACACTCTTTTATATTCATTAATACTATTTATCAACTGATCTACATCCGAAAAATAGTCCTTTACAAACTCATAAGATTTAACACTGTCATATTTTAACTTAATTTTACAAAACTCACTAGGCTTCATTTTTGAACTTTTGAATGCATCATATTTATCCTCATTCATAATAATTAGCATCTCTATTTCAGGGGCTGTAATGATATCTATGACCTTAATTTTATCTATATAAGCTTTACTTAAGTTGAATTTCTCTCTTCTAGAATCTAATATTCTCAAGATAGTAATTTTTTCTTTAAAACCTTTTCTTAAGTATTTCCTTTCAAAACTCTTCGCCTTTCTACAACGAATGATTTCTCCGGTAAGAAGTTTTTCTTCGCTAAATATCAATTTCTCTTCTTCTAAAAGTATGTCCATAACAGCCTGTTCTGCAGAACCTTCACATATGCACGCCACATAACCTTCTAAATTCATAACTCTCCTCCATATTTCATAATAGATTTTTTCAAATCCATGTATGCTGTATATGCAGGAACAGTTCCTTGTAAATAACCACTTTGGTATATTTCACTTTTCTTAATGTCATTTCGCGTTAAAATATTTGAAAGATTCTCAACACTTATCCCACCTTCATTTCTAACTATATATATATTATCATTTCTTTCAAATTCATCTAACAACTCTGGGTAATGTGTTGTAAACAGTATAGTAGCCCCTTTTTTATTAACCTTGTTTTTCATAAAAAATCTTACTAATGTTGCCACAATCTCCTTATTGAAGTGGTTTTCAAGTTCATCAATAAGTAAATATCCTCCTTTAGATAATACCATCATAGCGTTCACGAATACATTTATACCCTTTATTGTTCCAGAAGATAAGTATTTTTCCAATTCCAGTGGTGAATAAAGAACAATCTCTTCTTTTCCTTTAAATTTCAATCTAATTGTAATCTTCTTTTCCCCTTCTTTAACTTCACTTTCCAAGTACTCAATACTAGAATCAAGAAAAGTTATCAGTTCTTTCGGGAAATCTCCTAAAACTCTGATTAAATTAATATTTGTCCAATTAATTAAATCTTCGCAATATATTTTACTATTATTCCGTTTATTTAATGCTATCACAATACTTACATCATCAGCCAAAAACTCTTCATTTCTATCTCTAACTTGTGCAGGTTCCATATTATCAAATACAAATAAACTTTTTTTAGTCTTAATACCCTTAATATCCTTGCTCCACATTTTTTCATCTTCAATGATATATTTTTCTTCATCCTCATCAAACAACTTATCTTTCTTAATAATAGTAACAAGCTTATTAACTGTATCTGAAGGTGTACTAAAATATAATTCAAAAACAATCTTCTCTTCACCAGAGATACCACTCAATATCTCGTTACTTTTAATATTATTTATAGGCTTATTATTTAGCATTTGAATAATAAATGATATTACCTTCAAAGTACTTGTTTTACCAGATGCATTAATTCCAATAAAAGAAATTGCCTTATTTTGATAAATTTGCGGTGAGATCTTATATAGCATCTCATTTTTTTCTTTTATTACACGTTGTAGTGTTGTAAAGTCTATTTCTAGATTTTTTGAAAATAATTTTAATCCACTTACTTTTATTTTAAGCAGTCTCATCACTTTCTCCTTTAAACGCATTTTTCGTTCTATACAATATATTATATGCTAATTTTTATATATTATCAACCTTTTTTAAAATTTAAAACACAATTTTCGTTTTAAATTTTAACTTCATTTGTATTATACACATATTAACAATCATTCGTCAAGGCACAAAACGGGATTAAAAAGCCACTGAATCCTATGCATGTATGTAATATAATGAGAATAGATGTAGCTACACTACAAAGCACGGGGAGGTAAGTGAGACCAAAGCATCCGTATATTAACATGTGTCGTTTACCCATTTAAGTACAAATAAGTGTACCTTGAGCACGGAGATTAATCTTTGATTAACAGAATCTGTTAAAGTTAAGGGGAAACGGTCAATGTCTACATCTAAAACTTAAACAGTGAGGTTAAAACCCCATGTTGAAAATAGTTCATCAAAACTGTTGTGGTATTAATATTCACATTTAAAGCTTTCAGAGCAACGCTCCAGAATATTTAGAGGGCATGGGATACTTCACATCAAACACTTTTGTTAGACAAAGTGGAAGCTTGCCCTCTACTAAAGCAGAGGTTCTGTGCAGCTCCCCTGTACATGCTATTTGATGTATTTATTATATAGATACCTGACTGTTGAATGAGCAAATGGGGTTCCTGTCGCTTCACTAAGTGCCTTTGCTATTGATCTAAAAGAATGTCCTTCTTCTTTTAATTTTCTTATAATGTCTATGTTTTCTATTGTCGCCTTTGAGTTTTTGTTAGATGTATTTATTATTTTTTCAAGCTTTTGATCATCAATTTTCACCTTTTCAATATCCCTAAGTTGTTGTTGTAATTCATCGATTTCTTTTTCTTTTGAAATGAGTAAAGCATTAAGTTTTTCACCTAATGCCTTTTCCTTTCCTAATTCTTGTATTAACTTTTGATTTGCTTTTTCTAATGCTTCAATTTCTTTTTTACCAAATTGTATCAATGCCATACTTTTACCTCCATGGTTATGAACTAATGACGGTGTGACGGTTATTTATATAGCTATTTTACCGTCATGACGCTTAAATTCTAGGCTATATTACTGTCATTGTCGTCATTACCGTCACAAATAGATAAAATACGCTTGTCACTTTTTCTGATAAATTCAATATGAATATTAAATTTTTCCTTTAACATATCTGCATGGACCCTCAGTTTTTTTGACAAAGTAGCAGGTGTTATATCTTCTTTAAAACCCTTCTCAGTTAATTTTTTAAGTAGATTAGTTGATGTATCACGGTACTGCTCTTCTTCTTTGATATATTGACATACTGCCCTAATTATTGGTTCATCACTTTCAAAAGATTCAAAAGCATCGTGTTCGATGAGCTTCCATAAACAGTTGACTTTATCAAATTCTAGCCTAATTTCAGTATCAGCTACATCTCTTCCTGTTATATACAGCGTTGCTTTTGATGCCATTCTGTTATCTCTTACTAAAACATAACTACCATCAGCACTCCCACTTAAACCCATGGTACCAGATATCATATTGAACAGATCATCGTCTTTCATCTTTCTAAGATGGTGAACACACACAATGGCGATATCGTACTTATCGGAAATTGCTTTTAGTGCACTTATATCCTTATAATCATTGGCATAACTCATATTATCTGATCCTAAACTTCTGATTTGCTGAAGTGTATCAATAACAATTAATAATGTATCAGGGTTATTGAGAATATAATCTTCTATCTGCTCTACTAAACCACCACCAAGGGGTAGTGTTTCTGTCGCAAATGCAGTAGCATCACTACCACTTTCAGTAATACTCATTAATCGGTTTTTAATACGAGGAAGTCGATCTTCAAGGCAAAGGTATAAAACCGTTCCTTTGTTTGTCTGAAATCCCCACACATCTTCACCAGTAGCAATGCTTTGACAAAGCCATAGAACTAACCATGACTTACCTATTTTCGGACTTCCCGCAAGGATATGAAGTCCTGATGGCATTATTTTATCTATTATAGACCTTGGTTGTTTTAGCTCCATTTCCATCAATTGTTTCCCTGTGACTGTTTCTAAATTTTTATTCATCTGCTCTCTCCTTTAAACCATCCATAATCGTTGACATATAAAGAATCAACTCCAATAATTCCGAATCATTTTCTGTTACTTTCTCTAGTACTTCTAATCGCTCTAAAGTCTCTCTAAATAGATTTCTTAAACCTTTATATACTCTTGGATTGCCATTTACTACAACCTCTTGTTCTAAGACTCTATTAATTAAATATGTTTGCTTACTTAATCCAGAAGTTCGAACTCTATCATCAAGCATTCGTGCTTCTGCGTCTGACATTCTAAATGCCACAACTTTATTACGCCACCTGTTCTTTTTATCTAACGTCTTCTTCATATGCCTTCACCTCGCTCAATACTAAGCTTATCTGCAATTTCAACTTGCTTTGAAGGAAATAGATGTGCATAGCGATAAGTAATATCAATATTTTCATGCCCCACTCTATCAGCAATTGCTACTGCTGAAAATCCCATTTCAATCAGTAATGACACATGTGAATGTCTAAGGTCATGTACTCTAATACGTTTAACACCTGTTTCCTTACATCCTCTTTTCATTTCGTTATGAAGATATCCCTTGGTAATTGGAAACAATCGCTGGTTGTCTTTAATACCATAAATCGACTTCATATATTCTTGGATTTCTTCTGTAAGAAAATCAGGCATTTTTACGACACGGATACTTTTTGGCGTCTTCGGTTCTGTGATGACATCCCTGGATTTGATTCTCTGATATGATTTATTGATTCTTATAGTCCCTTTTTCAATATCCATATCTTCTTTTGTTAATGCCAGAAGTTCACCTAAGCGAAGACCACACCAATATAATATTTCAAAAGCATAAAATGAAATAGGTTTATCCATCATAGCATCTGAAAACATAGTATATTCATCTTTTATCCAAAAAAGCATTTCTTTCGTTCTTTCTTTGCCCATATTTCCCGCTCTTCTAGCAGGATTAGACTTTAATTCATAAAATCTTACTGCATGATTGAAAATCGCACTGAGCTGATTATGTATGGTTTTAAGATAAGTAGGGGAAAATACCTTCCCCTGTTTATCCTTTAATGACATGATTTCATTTTGCCATGCAATAACATCTGCTGGCTTGATATCACAAAGTTTTTTATCTTTAAAATACGGTAGGATCTTCTGATCAATAATACTCTTTTTGGTAAGCCATGTATTTTCTTTTAATCTATTTTGAATATCGCTGGTATAGATATCTACAAAAGCTTCAAATGTCATCTCCAAATTGGCATCGCTCTTCTGTAAAAATTCTCGTTCCCACTCTAACGCTTCACGCTTTGTCTTAAATCCTCTTTTTGTCTTTCCTTTACGTTGTCCTTGCCAATCTTTATAGTAGAAGAACAAGTACCATTTTCCTGTTTTTTTATCTTTATATGCTGACACTATGTAATTCACCACCTTCCATCCCATAGAATTTTTCATAGAAAAACTTTCTACTTACCCTTCCTGAGATTGTCATGAATCCTTGTTTACTTAATTCTTTATTCATATCTCTTACTATTTTATAGGCATGTGCTTCTGAAATGTTTAACTCTACTGCTACTTCTTTTGCATGAATAAATATTTGATTTTTCAAACTGCTTCCCCCTATTCGTATTAAACATTTTTGTTTAAGTTATTTGTATTTTACTAAACATTTTTGTTTATGTCAATAGGATACAGATAATATATTAAACTTTTTTGCTTAATATTATTGCATTTTACTTTATCTCTTGTATAATTTAATCAAAGACTTTATTTTGGATTGGGGTGAGAATTTGGCTATTGGAGATAAAATTAAAAAAATACGAATAAAGCGTGGATTTACACAAAAGGAACTAGGACTAGCTATAGGATTTAGCGATAGAACTGCAGATGTTAGAATTGCCCAATATGAATCCGGTACTAGAGTTCCTAAAGAAAAAATAGTTTTTGCAATTGCTCAAACTTTAAAAGTAAACCCCAATTATCTTATGGCACCTGCTTTATCAAATTCACAAGAAATTATTCATACACTATTTTATTTAGATGAGTATAATTCAATCGATATGGAAGCAGAAGAAATAATAAAAGAAAATGGTGAATCAGGAAATAGAATTAAATTACATTTGATGGGACTTGATCATCTTTTAGAAGAATGGTATGAAAAGAAAAAAGCTCTTGAAAGCGGTAGAATATCTCAAGAAGAGTATTATGAGTGGAAACTGAATTGGCCTGAGGATATGAATAAAAGTTAAAATTTTTTTACTCTTATCCAATACTTAATATCAAACTAATATCACCACAAATAATAAAACCTCCACAACCCTTGAAATTAAAAGGCTGTAGAGGTTTCTATTTTTACTCCCACTCAATAGTTGAAGGTGGCTTAGAAGTCACATCATAAACTATTCTGTTTACATTGTCCACTTCATTTACTATTCTATTTGAAATCTTCTCAATTACTTCATATGGTATTCTAGCCCAGTCACTAGTCATTCCATCTGAGGATGTAACAGCTCTTATTCCTACTGTGTGGGCATAAGTTCTTTCATCACCCATAACACCTACAGATTTTATATTAGGTAATACGGTGAAGTATTGCCATATTTTCCTTTGAAGGCCGGCCTTTCTGATCTCTTCACGGAATATGTGATCCGATTCTCTAACTATCTTTAACTTATCTTCCCTAACTTCTCCTAAAACTCTTATGGCAAGACCTGGTCCTGGGAAGGGTTGACGCCATACGATTTCTTCTGGAATCTCTAATTCTTCTCCAACTTTTCTAACTTCGTCTTTAAATAATTGTCTTAAAGGCTCTATTAGTGCGAAATCCATATCTTCAGGAAGTCCACCCACGTTATGATGGGATTTTATAACACTAGCCGTATCTGTACCACTTTCAATAACGTCTGGATATACAGTTCCCTGTACTAGATAATCTATATGTCCAAGTTTCTTAGATTCTTCTTCAAATAATCTTATGAACTCTTCACCTATGATTTTTCTCTTCATTTCAGGATCTGATACACCTGCTAATTTACTTAAGAATCTCTCTTGAGCATTAACTCTTATAAGATTCATATTAAATTTATTTTTAAATATTTCTTCTACTTGATCTCCCTCATTTTTTCTAAGTAAACCATGATCTACGAAAACACAAGTTAAATTATCTCCTATGGCCCTATGGACAAGTACTGCTGCCACAGATGAATCTACTCCACCTGATAGGGCACATAATACTTTTTTATCTCCTACTAATTCTTTAACTTCCTTTATGGCATTTTCAGTGAAGTTATGCATATTCCATTCTCCAGTTAATCCACAAACCTCATATAAGAAGTTTCTTAACATTTCAAAGCCATATTCACTGTGTTCAACTTCTGGATGGAATTGAACTCCATAAAGGCTTTTTTCCTTATGTTTCATGGCAGCCACAGGACATGCCTCTGTAGTAGCTATTATTTCAAAACCTTCTGGAATAGACTCTATGTAGTCCGTGTGACTCATCCAACATTTAGAACTGTCTATTATATCCTTAAATATATCTTTAGTATGATTTAATTTAAGTTCTACCCTTCCATATTCACGAGTTTCTGCTTTAGTTACTTTACCACCTAGAGTATGGGCCATTAATTGGGCTCCATAGCAAATACCTAAGATTGGAATATTCATATGGAATACTTCTTCTGCAATTTGTGGAGAATCTTCTAAGTAGGCACTGTTTGGTCCCCCTGTAAATATGATTCCCTTAGGTTTTCTTTCCTTTATAACTTCCATAGCCTTAGTGTATGGAATCACTTCACAATATACGTTGGCTTCTCTTACTCTTCTTGCTATTAACTCTTTATATTGACCACCAAAGTCTACTATTAATACTAATTGATTATCCATAATATTCCTCCTTAAGATCTTGAACTATAGTTTGGAGATTCTTTAGTTATACTAATATCATGAGGATGACTCTCCACTAATCCTGCCGATGTGATTTTTATAAACTTACCATTTACTTTCAAGTCTTCTATAGTTGGAGTTCCACAATATCCCATACCAGCCCTTAGACCGCCAACCATTTGATATACTATGTCATGTAATTTTCCTCTATATGGAACCATTCCTTCTACACCTTCTGGCACAAACTTTTTAGATTCATTTTGGAAATATCTATCCTTGCTACCTGCTTCCATAGCTCCAGTAGATCCCATACCTCTATATGTTTTAAAACTTCTTCCTTTATATATGACAGTCTCTCCTGGGCTTTCTTCCGTTCCTGCAAATAGTGAACCCATCATACAAACATCTGCTCCTGCTGCTATGGATTTCACCACATCTCCAGAATATTTTATTCCTCCATCTGCTATAACTGGGATTCCATACTCCTTAGCCACCTTAGCACAATCGTATACGGCAGTAATTTGTGGTACCCCAATTCCTGCAACAACCCTAGTAGTACAAATAGATCCAGGTCCTATACCTATCTTTAAACAATCCGCTCCTGCTTCTATTAAATCACGAGCAGCTTCTGCCGTAGCAATGTTTCCTGCTATAATCTGTATTCCATCAAATGTGCTCTTTAGTTTTTTAACAGCTTCAATTACTCCTTTAGAGTGACCGTGAGCCGTATCTAGTACAATCACATCTGCCCCTGACTTAACAAGAGCTCCTGCACGGTCTATCATATCTCCTGTAATTCCTATGGCTGCTCCAACTAATAATCTTCCTCTTTCATCCTTAGCTGAGTTTGGATATTCAATGGCCTTTTTAATGTCCTTAATAGTTATAAGTCCCTTTAAATATCCCTCCTTATCTACTATAGGTAATTTCTCTATTTTATGCATTTTAAGAATATTTTCAGCTTCATCCATAGATGTGCCTTCCTTAGCCGTAACTAAATTTTCTTTAGTCATGATCTCATCTATTCTCTTATTTTCGTCACCTTCAAATCTTATATCTCTATTAGTTAAAATTCCAACTAATTTTTTATTTTCATCTACTATTGGCACACCAGAAATTCTGTATCTTGCCATAAGTTCTAATGCATCCCTTATGAAATCTTGTGGGTGTAAATAAAATGGATCTACTATTACTCCATGTTCACTACGTTTTACCTTGTCCACTTCAAGGGCTTGTCCTTCTATGGACATATTCTTATGTATAATACCTATTCCTCCAGCCCTAGCCATGGCAATGGCAAGTCTAGCTTCTGTAACCGTATCCATACCAGCACTCATTATAGGAATGTTTAAATGTATTTTTTTAGTCAACTTTGTCTTTGTACTTACGTCCTTTGGTAACACTTCTGATTTTTGTGGTACCAGTAATACATCATCAAAGGTTATTCCCTCTTTTACAAATTTTTCATCCATAATCTATCCCTCTCCTTATAATCTGTGCCTTAAATTATTTATATACAATAAAAAAATCCATTAATTTCAGAGTGAAATTACATGGATTTATAAATAACGTACTATAATATACATTAGTAATCTCACTCATAGTTAGGTCTTTTACGGAAACCATGTAGAAACGTTTAGACCATATCTCTAAACATATACGAGCAAACTAAATATTTGGTTGTTGTTATATACAGTACCAAACATCCAGTGCCCTGTCAATAAATTTTTCTATTTTATTTAGTTTTTTCATTTTTTCAATATTATATATATTTTTTTCTATTTTTATTAAATTTTTTCACGACTATAAATAAATCTATAAGAAATAATAATATAAAAGAAATACATTAGAAAGGAGCGTGACCATTGTCTAAAAATATAGACACCCATTCATTGGAAATCCTAGAGGAACATCTGGATAAGGAGTACATAATGTATAAAAAATTTAGCCAATATGCTACCTTATGTACTGACACCCAATTTAAAAATTTATGTGCCCACAATGGAAATACTCATAAGGAAAATTTTCAAGCTTTATTAAACTATTTAAATGAACTCAACTAGTTAAGGAGCGATTCTTATGAAATTTCATTCCTATCTTTCAGAAAAAGAACTTTTAAAGGACCTTTTAATGTGTGAAAATCAATTATCTCTATCTTATACTAATAGTATGACTAAATCTCCATCAATTAATCTAAGACAACTTCTCTATGAGTGTGAAAAAAATATATTACAAAACCAAGAAAATATTGTTCATACCATGAACAAACGGGGTTGGAACTTAAGTGATGAAGCTGATTATCACTATGTTTTAAATGTACAGGATAAATACAATAGTATATTAAAGGATATGTAATTAAGAAATGGCAAGGGCTTTTATTAACCCTTGCCAAAATTTTTTTGGAGTGTGAGAAAAACTATGCTCTTATGAAAGATCCAACTCCTTCTCGGCAATAATTAACAGTATAATCAAAGCCAAGAAGGAGATTTTTTATGAGTACACTACTAAAGAATGTTTTGAGCAATGTTTTAGAAGAAGGTAACATGAAAACTGCAGGTAATTTACATTCATATTTAAAGGATAAATAAACCTTTAGATCTAAGGCTGCAATGTTTTTTCCCATTTTGGTAATTATTACCCGTATTTTTCTATCAAGACCTAGGAACCATAGATCTTTTACTAAAATTTCAATATTTTTCATTTCACCGTATAAGCATACTGAAATGTTAAGAAATCTTAATAATTTTAATGCCTATTTCTTTATATTTTTTATTTAAACTAATATTGAATAAAAAATATGGAGGAATATACATGAAAAGACTGTCATTTATTTTAAAATATATATTAAAACCTGAGACTGTAGGAGCTATACTACCAAGTTCCAATTACTTGGCAACCATAATGGAGTGGCAAGGAGAGTTAATTATTGGATTTTAGAGGGTATTTAAATTTGAAAGGAAAGGAAAATGAATATGAATTATGGATATATGGTTATTGTCTTAGGTAGTCTAATACTAGTTATTGGAAGTTGGGCTTATATACAATTGTTTTCATTTAAACCTAAAAAACAAGAAAGATTAAAGACAAATATTAAAACAAGTAATTATATAAAGAAGAATCAGAGTATTTCAATCCTAACTTGGAATATTGGATATGGTGGCTTGGGAAATGAAGCTGATTTTTTTATGGATGGAGGAAAAAATATATTTCCAAAATCGAAGAATATGGTTTATAAGCATTTAAATAATATAGGTAAATTTATAAAAAGTTATCCTAGTGATATTTATTTATTTCAAGAGGTAGCATTAGAGTCAAAAATTACTTTTTACATAAATAATTTAGAGAA
This sequence comes from Anaeromicrobium sp., assembly GCF_025210435.1. GTDB lineage: Bacteria > Bacillota > Clostridia > Peptostreptococcales > Thermotaleaceae > Anaeromicrobium. The sequence goes on along the minus strand of NZ_JAOART010000011.1, from coordinate 25,120 downwards.
GCTCAAAAGTGTTTTAAAGGCATATAACTATGTTTATTCACCCAGTCTTTATATTAAAAGTATTCCCATTTTAGGGAGGCTCATTAGTGGAAATACAATTTTTTCAACATATGTACCATCTTCATCTACACGAATTGCATTGCCATTAGAGAGAAAAGGACTTACAGGAATATTGAATCAAAAATACAACTTTGTTGTTCAGAGATTTCCAATTGAGAGTAGCAGTAAAGAGTGGGTTATTGTGAATATACATTTAGCAGCCTTTGACAAGAATGGAAACACTAGGAATGAACAATTAAAAGAAATAAAAGAATTTACAGTGAATGAGTATAAAAAAGGAAATTATGTAATTATTGGAGGCGATTGGAATCATAGACTTATAGGAACTTCCTTTAATCATGATACGCCTAAAAAACATTTGTTTTGGGTAAAAGACATGCCCCGTGAGTTTAAGCCAGAAGGATGGAAGTGGGGCGTTGATAAATATAATCCAACGGTGAGAACATTAGAAAAACCTTATATAAAGGACAAAAACTATACATGTGTTATAGATGGTTTTTTAGTATCACCTAATATTGAAATTGTTGAAATTAATGGATTTAACCTTGAGTTTAAGGATACGGACCATCACCCAGTTAGCATAAGGATACGACCAAAAGCTGAAGAAAATAATCTAAATATTTCAGCATAATTATTTCTAATGAAGTTCTATAGATTTCTGGTGTATAAACTTGCTTTATGTGGGCCTATTTCAGGAAAATATATTGAAAATCTTTTCCACCCAAGTCCTTGTCACAAGCGAAAGTGTGAATCTCCGTAGATAGGTTCATGAGTCATGTTCAAGGAGCATATGATGTTGTGACGTTCCAGGGTTCCAAAGATTTTCAATATATTTTCCCTTATAGGCAAGTTACTATATAAAACAATCTTAAAACCAAGAAATCTATAATGTTAGTTTAATAAATGTGGTCTTATAAAGTTGTAAAAAGCAACAAATATGTGTAGAGAACTTCCTGAATTTTAATGCCATGGTGTTGCTAGGCATAGAGTTGAGTTTAACTTTAAAAAACAGCAGTTCAGAAGGAGTTTTTAATCGATATAGTTTACACTAGAAATAAAAGAGAGGGGGAGGCTCATATGAAAAAGTTATTAATTTTTACAGCCTCAACAGGAGGTGGCCATAATGAAGCTGCCACATCCTTAGAAGAATTATTTGAGAATAATGGATATGATGTTGTGAAGCTAGATGCTTTAAAGGAAACAAATAAAGTAATGAATTCCATTGTAACAGAAGGATATGAATTGTTGTTGAAAATATTTCCTAAGGCATATAGTGAGCTATATAAAAAAAGTAATGGAAAAATAATAAGCTCAAGAATGGTTAGTATTATAACAAAATTAATGGAAGATAAAATATACAATCTAATAAAAGAACATAAACCAGATTTGATTATTGCTACCCATCCCTTTGTAGTAAATATTATAGGAGAGCTTAAAAGAAAAATATCTATCCCATTTATATCTATTGTTACAGATTATAAGGCTCATCAAACCTATATCCATAAAAATGTGGACGCTTATATTACGGGGAGTTACTATACAAAGGTCCATATGATGAAAAAAGGAATAGAAAAACAAAAGATTTTTCATTATGGAATTCCCATAAGAAAAGAATTTTTTTTATGTTCTATTGATAAAAAAAGGAATAAAGAAGATGTATTTACATTACTATTAATGGGTGGAAGTATGGGCCTTAAGGCCATGGAAAAAGTACTAGAAAACATTATGACTAGTAAAAATAGAATGAAAATTATAGTGGTTTGTGGAAATAACAAGAAATTAAAAAATAAATTAGAGAAAAAATACGAGGGAGAATTGAATAATAAGGAGATGTCCATATATGGATTTACTAAAAATATACCTCAGTTAATGGATATATCAGATGTGATTATTACAAAACCAGGAGGATTGACAGTTTCAGAATCTATAGCCAAAAACATCCCCATGATTATTCCCTATGTGATCCCTGGGCAAGAAGAGGAGAATTCAGATTTTTTAATTGAGTCGGGGGTAGCCCTTAGAACAAAAAAAATAAACCATATGGTAAAGGTTATAGACAGTCTAATCCAAAAGCCAGAAGAATTAGGAAATATGAAGAAAAAATTAAAGAATTTATCAAAACCCTACTCTAGGGATGCCATAGTTCAATTGGTTAATAAACTAATAGTAGAAAATTCAAATAGGACACATGACATATATAATTATTTTTATGAAAAGAAATCTATATAGATTGCAATAAAAATATTACGAGGCAAAAATATCCATACTATAATCTTACCATTTTGTAGAATCCTATATATATTACAAAAAAATTTCTCTGAATGTGATTATATATGAATACAATATCTGATTTGCCTCGTTAAGTAAAGTTATTTATTATCAAGTAGGAATCTTATGTTTTCAAAACAACAAAGTTATTTACATACTCCCATTTTTTTTAAATTGTAGTCTTTTCATTTACAAATATTCTTTTCCTTGTAGCATGTATTGTGCTATCTACTCCTAGGGGTAGTGTAATCATTGGCATACAATGGCCTGCCCTCAAATTACATAATATAGGTTTTTCTAAGGATCTTAGGAATTGATAAAATACTTCTTCTAGTTCTAAACTATTATTAGAATCACTGCCATTACAATCTTTAAAATCGCCTAATATTATTCCTACACAATCTCTTAATTTACCTGCTAATTTTAATTGATTAAGCATCCTATCTACCCTATAGGGTTCTTCTCCTATGTCTTCTAAAAATAGAATTTTATTTTTAGTATCTATTTCATAATTTGTTCCTAATGTGGAACAAATTATAGCCATATTGCCTCCAGTTATTTTTCCCATACATAGGCCACCTGATAGGGTCTGTAGTTCTTCATCTAATGGATTTTTTATTTCTCCATAAAAATCATTATCTCCTATCATATTCATAAATGAATCATATGTAAAATCATCTAAATGGGTGGTCATATTAGATGCGGCCATAGGTCCATGGAAAGTGATTAAATTTGATTTTTGATTTATGGCCATATGCAGGGCAGTTACATCACTATAACCTACAAATACCTTTGGATTTTTTCTTATATTATTATAATCTATCATTTCAAGTATTCTACCAGACCCATATCCACCCCTTAAACAAATTATCCCTTCTATATATTTATCTGCAAACATGTTATTCAAATCATCTGCCCTTATTTTATCCGTGCCAGATAAATATCCATATCTTTCATAACAGCTCTTTCCTAACTTAACTTTAAATCCCATAGCCTCTAATGTTTTTTTACTATTTATTATCTTTTCTCCTTCCGTAGGACTTCCTGGTGCTACTATTCCAATTAGGCTACCATTTCTTAAACCTTTAGGTTTAATCATTATATATCCCTCCTTAGGCATATGCAAACATAATTCTAGCCACTATAACAGCTGTAATAATTCCTACTCCATCTGCAATTAATCCTGCTAATACTGCATGACGAGTCTTTTTGATTGCCACAGAGCCAAAATATACGGCTAATACATAAAAGGTTGTCTCTGTAGAGCCATTCATAATAGATGCAGTTCTACCTATTAAGGAGTCGGGACCATAGGTAGTAAACAAGTCATTCATAATACCAGATGCACCTCCACCAGATAGGGGTTTCATAAGGGCCATTGGTAATACTTCCGCTGGCATACCTATTAAATTTGTAATAGGTCTTAATATGCCATTTAGTATATCCATCGCTCCCGATTTTCTAAATATTCCAATGGCAACTAACATGGCAACTAAGTATGGAATTATCCTAACTGCCGTATAAAATCCTTCCTTAGCACCCTCAGTAAATGCCTCATATACCTTTACCTTCTTTATATATCCATATAGTGGTATTAACAATAATATAAGTGGTATTGCATAGGTTGAAACTGCTCCCATAATATTTTGAAACATAATATCCCCCCTTAAGATTCCATTTCTTTTTCTGGTTTTATTTGAAATGCTGGTAATCTCTGTAATAGTTTCACTGCTATTACAGCTGCTATGGTAGATGCCACTGTGGCTATGATGGTAGGTCCTATTATTTCTGCTGGATTAGCAGAATTAGCAGCTGCCCTATAGGCAATAACACTAGATGATACTAATGTGACAGAAGATGTATTTATTGCTAAAAAAGTACACATGGCATTGGAAGCCGTATCCTTGTGAGGATTAATTTCTTGCAATTCCTTCATGGCCTTAAGACCCAGTGGAGTGGCCGCATTTCCAAGGCCAAATATATTTGCAGCCATATTCATAACCATGGCTCCCATGGCAGGATGATCCTCAGGAACTTCTGGGAACAATCTTATCATGATTGGTTTTAATGCCTTTCCCAATAATTTAACTAACCCTGCACTTTCTGCAATTCTCATAATTCCAAGCCATAGGGTCATAACCCCTATAAGACCTAAAGATAATTCTACTGCCACTTCTGCATAATCAATAGCCGCATCAGTTACTACTTGTGCATTACCACTAAACATGGCAACTGTTATTCCTACTACTAAAAATAAAAGCCAAATAACATTAATCAATTTTCCTTCCCCCTTTTTTATATAGATTTCGTATTCATAAACTTACTTTATGTGAGCCTACTTCAGGAAAATATATTGAAAATCTTTTCCACCCAAGTCCTTGTCACAAGCGAAAGTGTGAATCTTCGTATATAGGTTCACGTGTCATGTTGGAGTAGCATAGGATGTTGTGACGTTCCAGGGTTCCAAAGATTTTCAATGGTTTCCCTTATAGGCAAGTTACTGTATAAAATAATCTTAAAACCAAGAAATCTATATAAGAATAATATTCACAATAAATGAACTTTTATACTATGGGATTTTAGTATATAGTTAGCTAATAGGTCTTGGAAAATGCGGGATAATTCAGAATATTCATATTGACATATAGGCATATTTTAGGCATAATAAAATTATGGCAAATGTATCTAGGTATTCCTTCTAATTAACCTTTAGAAGAAATATGTTAGTTTATGATTATGCTTTAAAATTCTTAAAGGAATTAGGAGGATGTATGATGGAAGATAAGAAAATTGTGTGCAAGGACTGTGGGGAAGAATTTGTATTTACAGCAGGGGAGCAAGAATTCTATAAGGAAAAGGGATTCGACAATGAGCCTAAGAGATGTAAGCCATGTAGAGACGCTAGAAAGCAAAATAATAGAAGATAATAAATAAAGATTAAAGGGCATCTATTTTTATAATAGGTGCTTTATTTTTTTATAAGCTTAAATGATAGAAAGTATTTTATTTAGACATATGAAATATACTATATATATTACATGAGGAAAGGATGTACAATATGAGTAGATCTAATGGTTCTAATAATGATCCTGATGAAAATAAGAAGATGTATAGAAATTTATTTTATTATGGATTACTAATGATAAGTTGTCTTATTATATTTAATATGTTTTTCAATCCATTTAAGCCAGATAAAATAAGCTATAGTGCCTTTGAAAAACTAGGACGACAAGGTAAAATTAGGGAGGTACAAATAGGATCAGATACCCTCTATATTACGGCAAAGGACAAAGATAGTAATGGAAAGATCTATTACACAGAAAGGTTAATGGATATAGATTTATTAGATAATCTAAAGGCCTGGGGAGTCAATGAATATGGAGGAGTAGATGAAAGGAAGGGACCCTTAGGAGAGATACTTTTATCCTGGATAGTTCCCCTTTTCATATTCATAGGATTAGGAAAAATAATAGGAATGACCCTGTCTAAGGGAATGAAAAACATGAATCCCATGTCCATGAGTAAGAGTAATGCAAAGGAATATAATATGGAGAAAAATACAGGAGTGACCTTCCAAGATGTGGCAGGACAAGGGGAAGCTAAGAAATCCTTAGAGGAGGTGGTAGACTATCTCCATAACCCTAAGAGGTATAAGGATATAGGAGCAAAATTGCCAAAGGGATTATTGTTAGTTGGACCACCAGGTACAGGAAAAACTCTCCTTGCAAAGGCCGTAGCTGGAGAAGCCCACGTTCCATTTTTCTCCATATCCGGATCTGAATTTGTCCAGATGTTTGTAGGTATGGGAGCAGCTAGAGTTAGGGATCTATTTAATAAAGCAAAGAAAAAGGCACCATGTATAATATTCATAGATGAAGTGGATGCCATAGGAAAGGCTAGGGATACGGCAGGTATTGGAGGAAATGATGAAAGGGAACAAACATTAAATCAATTGCTAACAGAAATGGATGGATTTGATTCATCAGAACAACCCATAGTAATATTAGCTGCCACTAACAGACCAGAAATATTAGACAAGGCCCTACTTAGACCTGGTAGATTTGATAGGCGTGTCATAGTAAATAAGCCAGACTTCATAGGTAGAAAAAAGATATTAGAGGTCCATGTGAAAAAAGTTAAATTAGAAGATAATGTGAATCTAGAGAATATAGCCAAGATGACGGCAGGTTCATCTGGAGCAGATTTGGCAAATATGGTAAATGAAGCGGCCCTAAGGGCTGTTAGACATGGTAAAGATAAGGTGAGTCAAAGGGATTTAGAAGAATCTATAGAGGCCGTATTTGCAGGAGAGGCCAAGAGGGATAGGATAATGTCTAGGAGTGAGAAAATATCTGTGGCCTATCATGAAGCTGGCCATGCCCTAGCAGGAGCTTTACAAGAAAGGACTGACCCTGTTACTAAGATTACCATAGTTCCTACTACCATGGGAGCCTTAGGATACACCTTGTCCCTACCTACGGAGGAAAAATATTTAGTTTCAAAGGAAGAACTAGAAGAAAAAATAGTAGTAATGTTAGCAGGAAGGGCAGCTGAAGAAGTAAAATTAAATCAAATATCTACAGGTGCTTCTAATGATATAGAAAAGGCCACAGAAATGGCAAGGAGAATGATAACCATCTATGGTATGAGTGATAAATTTGATATGATGGGATTAGAATCTTCTTCTGGTAGGTATATGGATGGAAGTCCTGTTAAAAACTATAGTGCTCAAACGGGTAAGGAAATAGATGAAGAGGTTTTAGGTATTATTAAAAAAGCCCATGAAAGGGCTAAGAAAATCTTGATTGATAATATGAAACTTTTAGATAAGGTGTCTAATCTATTACTTGAAAAGGAATCTTTATCTGGTGAGGAGTTCTATGAGTTAGTAAAAAAGTATAGGATATAAGGCATATGAAAAATCATATGGTTGAAGGTATATTTTAAATAATGTAAAATTAGGTATATGAAAGAAATAAACTAACCAGTGAAATGACTAATTTATTTTTTGAATATGCCTTATAGATTTCGTATTTATAAACCAGATTTATGTGTGCCTATTTCAGGAAACTATTGAAAATCTTTTCCACCCAAGTCCTTGTCACAAGCGAAAGTGTGAATCTTCGTATATAGGTTCATGAGTCATGTTCAAGGAGCATAGGATGTTGTGACGTTCCAGGGTTCCAAAGATTTTCAATCGTTTCCCTTATAGGCAAGTTACTGTATAAAATAAATTTACAACCAAGAAATCTATCTATAAGTAATGAATGGTATTAAAATAACCTTAATTTATTAAAAAGGGGAGAGATATAACATGGCAGTTAGCTTAAAAAAAGGTCAAAGAGTGGACTTAACTAAAAATGATCCAGGACTTAGTAAATTGATGATAGGACTAGGATGGGATCCTGTAAAAAGTGGTGGAAAAGGTTTAATGGGAGGTCTATTTGGTGGTGGATCAGCACCTAATATTGACTGTGATGCATCTGTACTTATGTTAGATGAAAATGGAAAAATAAGAGATAAAAAGGATATTGTATATTTTGCCAATTTAAAAAGTAAGTGTGGTGCTGTCATACACTCTGGAGATAATTTAACTGGAGATGGAGATGGAGACGATGAGCAAGTACTTGTAGAACTTAGTAGTGTATCACCTAAAACAAGTAAATTAGTATTTGTAGTAAATATATATGCCTGCGAAAAGAGAAAGCAAGATTTTGGTATGATTCAAAATGCCTTTATTAGGGCAGTAGATGCTAATAGAAATAATGAGATTTTAAGGTATAACTTAACAGATGATTATTCAGGAGCAACTAGCCTAATAGTGGGAGAGTTATATAGACATGGAGGCCAGTGGAAGTTTGCAGCCATAGGCCAGGGAACTAGGGATACTTCCATAAGTAGTATAGTAAAGAAATATATGTAATAATAAAACCCACCAAACAATTCGGTGGGTTAATTTTTATCCTAATATATTAAGTGGAATTAATCCTGTGGCTACTCCTACAATGTATACTAAGAATAATCCATATACACTGGCCATTATGAAACCATCCTTTTTAGAAACTCCATTTTTCTTTAAAAGTAAACTTCCTGTTGTAATCATGGAGATTAGTAGGAAAGAGAAAATTACCAGGTTGTTACCAAAGCTAACAACAATGTCCTTTCCTGATATTAAAATTGGGAAACCTAAACAAATACAAATATCAAATATGTTAGATCCAACTGCATTTGATACGGCTCCATCTGCATCTCCCATGGAAGCTGATTTTACAGATAGTAATGTATCTGGTATGGATGTACATGCTGCTAGGATGATAACAGATACTATAATAGTAGGAATATTAAATGTGGCTGCAATAATTATGGCAGATTGGACTATGGCATCACAACTTACCCATAGGGCTGCGATTGCTAGAGCCACCGTAATAAATATTTGGCCATAACTCATATCCTCTTCTTCTTCCTCATCTTCTTCAATGGCAGCAGCACTTTCGTTTTGAGAACGTCTGAAGTTCTTAGTTTGAATATATAATACAAATACGTAGCAAACATATATACTCATAAGGATTATTCCTGATAAGGTAGTAAATTTACCACTATAAGCCATAAGCATAAGAGATATAACACTTAAAGAATAAAAGAACATATCCCTATATACTACAGATTTTTCAGCCTTTAGTAAATCTTTCCCTTTATATGCAATAATACTAAGCATAGGAATAAGTAATACGTTAAATATTCCTGAACCGGCAATGGCAGGAATACCAATATCAGCAAACTCCTTGTAAACTAACACGGCAACCATGGCTGTTGAAAATTCTGGAAATGAAGAACTAACTGCATCGAAGGTTGCACCCCTTACTGACGTAGGAATATTAAGTTTTACCCCTAGTATGTGTAGGGCATCTCCTAATTTATCTGATGCGAAGTTAATTACCCAGGTCATTGCTCCTAACATTAGTAGGGCAATCCAAATATTGTTTATCCAATGGAACATAAAAATTCCCTCCCTTTTAATTGTAAACATACTTATAAACAATATTATAGTTAATAAGGGAAGATAAATCAAATTAAAAAAATGGCAAAAAGGTGAGGAAATGGTCGAAAAATGTAAAAATACACTAAAATATTTAAATATCGCCTTTTTTTAGTTATAATAGACCTTGAAGGATTTGGATAAAAAATGTAGAATAAGATTAAATAATATGGAAAAGTAAGAATTTTAAGAAGATAGATTAAAAGGAGAGATGAACATGGCAGTTAGTTTAAAAAAGGGACAAAAGGTAGATTTAACTAAAACAAACCCAGGTCTTACTCGTGTATTAGTAGGTCTTGGATGGGATACGAATAAATATGATGGTGGTCATGACTTTGACTTAGATACGGCAGCTTTTTTATTACAGGAAGATGGTAAGGTTTCTAGTGATAGTGATTTTGTATTTTATAATAATCTTAAAGGTGGAAATGGCTCTGTAGTTCATTTAGGGGATAACAGAACTGGTGAAGGTGATGGAGATGATGAGCAGGTAACTATAGATTTAAGTAAAGTTCCTGCTAATATTACGAAGATTGATTTTTCAGCTACAATCCATGAGGCCACTGAAAGGGGTCAAAATTTTGGTCAAGTATCTAATGCGTACATAAGGGTAGTAAATGGAGAAACAAATGAAGAGTTAATAAGATATGATTTAGGAGAAGATTTTAGTATAGAAACAGCTGTTGTGGTAGGAGAGATCTATAGACATGGTGGAGAGTGGAAATTTAATGCAATAGGAAGTGGATTCCAAGGTGGATTAGGAGCACTTTGTGCTAATTTTGGAATTAATGTAGGATAAATATATTTGAATTAAGGTTTAGGGAGTGAGAGTTATGGCTATTAATTTGCAAAAGGGTCAGAGGATTGATTTAACTAAGTCTAATGAAGGGTTATCTAGATTGCTTGTAGGATTAGGTTGGGACCCGGTTAAGAAAAGTGGAGGATTTTTATCGGCCTTATTTGGTGGTGGAGGAGCAGAGATTGATTGTGATGCTTCTGTAATCATGTTAGAAGAAAATGATAGATTTAGATATCAAGATGATTTGATTTATTTTAATAATTTAAAGAGTAAATGTGGAGCAATACGTCATACGGGTGATAACCTTACAGGTGGAGGCCACGGAGATGATGAGCAAATATTTGTGGAAATTGAGAAAATTCCTGAGAGAATAAAGAAATTAGTATTTGTAGTAAACATATATGATTGTATAAAAAGAAAGCAAGATTTTGGATTAGTTCAAAATGCTTTTATTAGAATAGAAGATAACAAAACAGGAAAAGACCTTCTTCGTTATAATTTAACGGATAATTATGCTGGTAAAACTTCTTTAATGGTAGGAGAAATATATAGAAGTGGTAAGGATTGGAAGTTTGCTGCCATTGGAGAAGGAACTATGGATTCTTCTTTAAGCCAAATTATGAATAGATACAAATAATATTATTGAAAGGGTGGAGATTATGTCTATTAATTTAAGTAAGGGACAAAGGATAGATTTAACTAAACAAGAACCAGGTCTTGAAAGGGTAATAATAGGACTTGGATGGGATACTAATAAATATTCTGGTGGATATGATTTTGACTTAGATGCGTCAGCTTTCTTGGCAGGAGAAAATGGAAAGGTAATAAACGATAAGGATTTTGTATTTTATAATAATCTTGAAGGTGGAAATGGTTCTGTAATCCATACGGGAGATAATAGAACTGGTGAAGGTGATGGAGACGATGAGGAAATAAAGGTTAATTTTAAAAAGGTTCCAGACCATGTTCACACAATAGGTATTACAGTAACTATCCATGATGCACCTGTGAGAAGACAAAATTTTGGTCAAGTTTCTAATGCCTATGTAAGGGTAGTAAATGAAGATACGGGAAATGAAATATTGAGATATAATCTAGGAGAAGAATTCTCTGTGGAGACGGCTTTAGTAGTATGTGAACTTTATAGATATAATGGAGAGTGGAAGTTTAAAGCTGTAGGAAGTGGATTTGAAGGTGGCCTATATGCATTATGTAAAAATTATGGCCTACAAGTAGATTAATAAATGGGGCTTAAAAAAAGGCTGTTATAATGCAGCCTTTTTTAAATTCCCTATATAAAGTTTTTGTTGAATAAAATTAGGTTTTAATTTATATATATATATAGATTTGGCAAAGCAGGGTTATGTGGGCCTATTTCAGGAAAATATATTGAAAATCTTTTCCACCCAAGTCCTTGTCACAAGCGAAAGTATGAATCTCCGTAGATAGGTTCATGACTCATGTTGGAGTAGCATAGGATGTTGTGACGTTCCAGGGTTCCAAAGATTTTCAATGGTTTCCCTTATAGGCAAGTTACTGTATAAAGAAAGCTTAGTGTTCATAAATCTATATAGATTTGTTAGATTTAAAGCAAACTTATGTAGGCCTACTTCAGGAAAATATATTAAAATTTTTTTCCATCGAAGTCACCTGTCACATGCTAAGATGTGAATATTAAATATAGGTTCACGTGTCATGTTTACTATTCATATGATGTTGTGACGTTCCACGATTCCAAAAAATTTTAATATATTTTCCTTCGTAGGCAAGTTGTTGTATGGGGAAAGATTTGAATTGATAACTTTATGTAATAAAGATAAAAAGAAAAACCCTAGGGGGGTGCTTATGAGGTATTTTGATTATTTGAGAGAAGATGAAGAAGAGAAAATGTTTTATTTGTTACCTAAAGATTTTAGTAGGGATGATTCATTAGATATCTTGTCCTATGGATTAGGTGCAACCTTGTATGTACCAGCAGTGAATGGAAATATTTCTAATTATATTATAAATAGAAAGATAGAAGGGCTAGTATCCATGGTAATATGTTTAGAAGATGCCATTGGAGATAATGTGGTTAAAAGGGCCCAGGAAAATCTTCTTATGCACTTGAGGAATATAAATGATAAGTTAAAAGAAGGAATAATAGATTATGAAAGTATTCCCCTTTTATTTATAAGGGTAAGGAATCCGAAGCATTTAAAACATATAATAGAATTGTTAGGTGAAAATATAAATTTAATAACAGGTTTTGTTTTTCCTAAGTTCTCTTCCCATAATGGATATGAATTCTTTAATATTATAGAGAGTTTTAAATATAAGGAATTATATGGAATGCCCATATTAGAGACAAAGGAAATATTATATAAAGATAGTAGATATGATGAATTAGAAAAGGTAAGGATCATACTTGGGGATTATAGAAAAAGGGTATTAAATATAAGGGTAGGAGCTACAGATTTTTGTAGTAGTTTTGGAATCAGAAGGCCATATGATAAGTCCATATATGATGTGAACATAATAAGTGATTGTTTATTAGATATATTAAATTATTTTATTAGGGAAGAAGAAAACTATGTGATTTCAGGGCCCGTTTGGGAATACTTTTCTTCTATGAAAAATAGGAAGGATTCTAAATTCATAAGGGGTCTTATTAATGAGGCTTACATGGATAAAATAAATGGTTTTATGGGAAAGACTGTTATCCATCCATCCCATATTATGCCTGTACAAAGTACCTTGATAGTTAAGAAGGAAGAATATTTAGATGCTTTAAATATTATAAAAAATAATAATGGTACTACAGGTGTATTAAAGAGTGAATTTGGGAATAAGATGAATGAAATTAAGCCCCATTTAAATTGGGCAAATAAAGTTATAAAAAAGTCAAATATATATGGAGTGTTTAATGGAGAAGAAGATTATGAAAGTTTCCTTAAAAGAAAATTATAAATATGAAATACAAGATAAATTAAAGGTTAATATTAAAATAGATGAAAATCCCTATGGCTTAGATCTTAAGAAGGTTATGAATATGGCTGCTAGGAAGAATAAAAAGAGAAGTTTTTTATTTGTAAGTAAATTACTAGGTAAGCATATACCCCTTAACCCTAAATTAGGAATATTAACTTCAAGTGTTCTAGCCCATAGTTACATGGATAAAATATATAAAAAACATGATGGAATGATAGAAAAAATATGTGATTGTATAAATTATCATGAACATATGGATGAAACATATGAAAAGCAGATTAATAATCGGATAGACTTAAAGGATCCTACCATATTTATAGGTTTTGCTGAGACGGCCACAGGACTAGGTCATGGAGTATTTAGCTCCTTTAAGGGAGAACATACCTATATCCATACTACAAGGGAGATTCTTCATAAAAAAGAGTCCCTTATAAACTTTGAAGAGGAACATTCCCATGCTACTAGTCACAGGTTTTATTCCATAGATGGGGATTTTCTTAATAATGAAAAGAAAATAGTATTGATAGATGATGAAATAACTACGGGAAAAACTGCATTAAATATAATAAAGGATATAAATAGTAAGTATAAAAGAAAAGAGTATACTGTTTTAACTATTTTAGATTGGAGAAATAGAGAAGATAAATTATTATATGAGGAATTTGAAAAGAATTTAAATATAAAAATAAATGTAGTATCCCTAATAAGTGGAGCCATGAATGTGGAACAAAAGGGTGAAATAAATGATAGGGTATATGAATATGAAAATGAGAAAGATAGTGAAATAGAAGTTATAAACCTATTTGAAGAAAGTTATTTCACACCTGTGTATTATCCTTCCACTAATGGAGAACTAATAAATTATATTCCTTATATTGGTGAGTGTGGAAGATTTGGCATAAGTACAAGGGATGAGTTTGCTACTTTGGATAAATTTAAGGAAATAGGTAAACTTCTAGGAAAAAAGAGAATTGGTAAAGACACATTAGTCCTAGGAACGGAAGAGTTCATGTATGTACCCATGAGGATTAGTACGTATATGGGAGAGGGTATAAAATATCATTCTACCACTAGAAGTCCCATATATGTAAATGATGAAAGATCCTATGCCATAAAAAGTAAGTATCCCCATAAAAGTCTTAATAATAATTCTGTGGAAAACTATATATACAATTTACATGAAAATCAATATGATGATATGTTTTTATTCCTAGAGAGAAACATATCAGAAGAAAGATTAGATGAGTTAAAATCCTTCTTAAAAACATTACCCATACCTAAAATAAATATAGTAATATGCATGGGAAAAAGAACTGTGAAAACAGATAAACTAGGCAGTTATAAGGATGAGGATGTGACCTTTTTATTAAAGAATATAAATGATTTAGTAAAGGAACAGGAGACTAGTGAAAGGGAAAAACTCATTCAAAGTGGAGTACACTATTCAGAAATGTTACCTGTAGAATATGAACCCTCAGAGGAATATATAGACCTATTTTACAAAAGTTTAAATTCCTATAGTAAAAAGGTAGCGGCTGCTGTAGGCATAGTCAGTGAAAAAATATTAAACAAATGTGGTAAAAACCTAGTATTAGTATCCTTAGCCAGGGCTGGAACTCCCATAGGAGTACTAATAAGAACATATATGAAAGATAAGTATAATCTACACATTCCCCACTATAGTGTGTCTATCATAAGGGGTAAGGGCATTGATGAAAATGCCATTAGGTACATAATAGAGAAACATCCTAAAGGCCATATTCAGTTCATAGACGGATGGACAGGAAAGGGAGCCATAACAAAGGTCCTTAAGGAAGCTAAAATAGACTTTGAAAAGAAATATGGTTATGTATTAGATGATGATTTAGCCGTATTAGCAGACCCAGCCTATTGTGTATCCCTTTGTGGAACAAGGGAAGACTTCTTAATACCTAGTGCTTGTCTAAATTCTACCGTATCGGGTCTTGTAAGTAGGACTGTCCATAGGAAGGATTTGGTGGGGCCTCATGATTTTCATGGAGGAAAATATTATGAAGAACTAAAGGAGAAAGATCTTTCTAACTTTTATATAAATAGTATAGAAAAGGAATTTCCTGAGGTTTCTAATGAAATAAAAGAAGGGCTAAAGGAAGAAATAAGTAGTCCTGATTGGAGTGGACTGAGGGCCGTTAAGGACATGGCCCTTGAATTTAATGTGGATGACATTAATTTAATAAAGCCTGGAATAGGTGAGACTACTAGGGTATTATTAAGACGAGTTCCTTGGAAGATTCTCATAAGGGAAAAGTCTCCTAATTTAGAACATATTTTAATTTTAGCAAAGGAAAAAAATGTTCCTGTAGAAATATATGAAAATATGTCCTACTTATGTTGTGGAATTATTAAAAATTTAAAGGGGAAAGAGTCATGATTTTTGCCAGTGATTTAGATAGAACACTAATATATTCTAAAAAATTTATAGAAAATATATGTAGGGAAGAAATAGTTTTAGTGGAGAGAATGGATGAAAAGGAAATTTCTTATATGACTAAGAAGGCCTTTGATCATTTAAGTAAATTAAAGGATAAATTATTATTTGTACCTGTAACCACTAGAACTATTAAGCAATATAAAAGAATATTCATGTTAAATGAAGTTATTTCTCCTAAATATGCAGTGGTAAGTAATGGGGGAAATATATTAATAGATGGAAAAGTAGATGAAGAGTGGAGAAGTATTATCCAAAGTAAATTAAAGGAATGTGCTCCCATAGATGAAATTAGAAATGAGTTTGACAAGGTAAAAGGTCATTGGGTCCTTAGGGGCTATGATGCTGATAATTTATTTTTATACAATATAGTAGATGAGGAAAATGTCCATAAAGAAACATTAGATATATTTAATAAATGGCTAGATAAAATGAATTGGAACATGTCCCTTCAAGGAAGGAAATTATATTTTGTCCCTAATTGTATAAACAAATGGAGTCCCATTGAATATATAAAAAATATGGAAAAGAAAAATACCGTATTTGCATCGGGAGATTCTCTACTTGATATGCCCATACTTAATATGGCAAATTACTCAATAGCTCCAACCCATGGAGAAATATATAAGACTTATGATAAAATAGATACAATAGAGTTTACGGATGAATCAGGAATTTTATGTGCAGAAGAAATAATAAAAAAAGTAGAATTGAAGATAGGTGAATTTTAATCATATGGACAATGGAATGATAAAATAAAGGAAGTGATTTCTATTTTTAACATATTTAAAAAATCCCCAGAACCTGAAATAGAAGATGCTCCTGTGAAGGAAGAATCTCAGTTAGATAGGGAACTTATAACTTTAAGAGAAATAGAAGCATATATACCACATGTGAAAGAAAATAGAGTTTTTTCAAATTTGATTTTATTTGTTTCATACTATATGAACATTATAGATTTTCATAAGGCCAATGAAGAGTCCCTAGTATCTGTAGATGAATTGCTACTTTTAAAGTATATTGATATGATAAAAAAAGTATTAGAAACCTATGATGAAGATAATTGGTCCCAGGATGAAATAGATGAATTTGTAAAAACCCTAAATACTATAAATGATAAACTATATAAGGTAATAAAAAGAACTAAGGAAGAAAATTCTTCTAACTTAAAAATAGATTTAAAAACTATTAATGATCTAGTAAAATCAGATTTTAATTAAGGGAGGATAAAGTATGGGATTTCAAGATTTATTAAATACTATTGACACGGATAATAAGGTAAATGAAAATGGTGGACAAGGATTAGTACCAATTGAAAGTAATAAGGTCATGCTAAAAAAGGAAGAAACTACTCCTGTACAGATGGAGGAAGTTAAAATTACTGTAGATTTAACTAAGTTTAGCCCACAACAATTAGATACGGTTAAAAATGAAATGGATATTACTACTTCTAATGGAATCAGTCATTTTGGTGCGGAGATTCAAGGAAGTATTGCTAAATTTGCAGATGGAATTTTAGAAGGGGTGAAAAATAAGGACGCAGGAGTAGTGGGAGATGGCCTTGGAACTTTGCTTACTACTATTCAAGGAGTAGATTTAGAGTCCCTAAGTGATAAAAAATCCATAATGGATAAGATACCTTTCTTTGGAAAACTTGCTAAAAGTGCTAATAGTGTTAAAAATAAACTTCAAAATGTTACGGATACGGTGGATAAAATAGTAGTATCCCTAGATAAGGCTAGACAAGAACTAATAAGGGATGTAAATGTATTAGATGCTTTATACAATAAAAATATGGAATACTTAGGACATTTAGAACTATATATTGGAGCAGGAGAAGTGAAATATAAGGAACTTAAGGAAACTGTATTATTAGATTTAAAGAGACAAGCAGAAAATAGTGGAAATATGCTAGATATTCAAAAGTACAATGATTTTTCAAGGATGCTTGCAGAAATCGAAAAAAGAATCCATGATTTAAAATTAAGTAGAGAACTGGCAATTCAAACATTGCCCCAAATAAGATTGATTCAAGGTAATGATAAGATATTAGCTAATAAAATCCAATCTAGTATTTTAAATACTATTCCAATTTGGAAAAATCAAATAGCTTTAACAGTATCTTTAAATAGACAAAAAACTGCCCTGGAACTTCAAAGGAAAGTTACAGATACAACGGAGGATATGTTAAGACAAAACGCAGAGTTATTGAAGGTAAATTCCATAGAAATAGCTAAGGAAAGTGAAAGAGGAGTCATTAGTATTGAAACATTAAGGGAGACCCATAATAAATTACTAGAGACCATTGACGAAAGTATGAAAATATACCAAGAGGGAAGGGCTAATCGTCAAAATGTGGAGAAGGAATTAATAGAGCTTGAACAAGAACAAAAGAGAAAATTACTATCATATAAAAATGCGTAGGTGATAAGATGGATAAAAGACAATGCATACATATGATAGGTGAAAACTTTACTATGGAAAGTAGGGTTAATACTCTTAAATATGTGGATTTTGAGATGAAAAGTCATATGCTTTTTTATAGGGATATGTTTAGAAATGTGGGTAAAATTAAGATTGCTACTGTTAAATCTAAAGCCATTGGAAATGATATTTCCTTTCATATATACTTTATTTCCCATGAATTTAATGGTCTTTGTAATGGATATTTTCAAATGGAGCCCATATCCTCAAATGGTAAAAGATTATTTGAGGGAGTGAGTAGGATAACTACAGACTTGGCAGAATATTTTTATTATCTCTATAAAAATAGTGAATTTTTGAAGGTCTATTTAGTTTCTTTAAATGTAAACAGTATGGAAGAAATTAATAAGGACCATGAAATTGAGGAAGTTTTAAATGAAAATAGAATAAGCATATCAAACATGGAAATGGATGAATTTAAATCCACCTTACTGGATAGAAGGTTTGTGAAAAAATATATTAGTAGCTTTTTAAGGATAAATGAAAAACCTACAGAAGAAGTGAAAATGTTTTTAATAAATATTTTAAATGAAAGTTTTCATAAAAATGTATGTTTAGTTAATAATATGTGTAAATTAAGTAATCTAATAAAAGTTTCTTCTAATAGGGTAACTTTTAATAAAAATAATATTAATCCCTATGATTTATTAGAGTATGGTAGGGATCATGGTAAAATTATATATGTTAATTTAGATTTTTCTTTTAAAGGGTGGAGATAACCTTGGAAAACAATTTAATAAGGGGACAAAAAATCGTAATAGGAAAAATAGAGAGGGATAATCCTTTAAAGATAGATATTGTTCATGACATTTTAGGTGGGAATATGGACTTGGATTTTTATGTATTTCCTGTAAAAAATAATGTTTTAGAGGAAGAGAATATTATTTATTTTAACAGGCCCTTTAGGGAAGATAAAAATATTCTTTTAAGGGAAGACTATTATAAGGACAGATCTGTGAAGGGTTTATATTTGAATTTAAAGTTTCTAGAAGAATCCTATGACAAAATCATACTAGCCCTATCCTATTACAAAGAAGGATTAGATATTAGTGAACTAAATTTAAAGGTAGAGGCAACTGAGAGGATTTTAAAATCTAATGTATTTTCCATAGAGGCTAAGTTAAACTTAGAAAATGAGACTTTCATAATTGGAGAAATATATAAGTATAAGGATCAGTGGAAATTCAATACAATTACCTATGAAACAGGGAACTTTGTAATAGAAGCAGTAAGAAACCTAAATAATATGAAGATAATATAAGGAATATTCAAAAAATAAGCTGGTAATTTTACTGGTTATTTGAATTATTTTCTTCGTTATGGAATCGCTTACATATGTTTAATATGCTCGCTCACCATGCCTTGAAAATAATCCAAATCCCTCAGGAAATTGACTAGTTTATTTCTTTCATATGCCTAAAAGGATGTGGACATGAGGACACATCCTAAATTGTTTTATGGATATTTGTGGACACTTTTCCTTTATTATTTTAGAAAAATATTATATAATAAACGGTACATGCATTAATTTTTTATAAAAGAGGGAGGTATCATTGTGAGACTAAAAAGAATCACAGCTATGACATTGTTAGCACTTATGTTGACTTTAGCCATGTTCCCAGTAGGTACATATGCTGAAGAAACTAAGGAAAAAACACAAACTACTGTTACTGAGGAAAACGTTAGTACTGTCCAAGAGGGAAAAACAGTAGTAGACATTATTACTATTAATGACTTCCATGGAAACGTGAAGGAAGATGCTAGAGAAACGGGTAAGAACATGGGTATGTCTAAGGTAATTAATGCCGTTAAGACATATAAGGAAAAGAACCCAAATACTATTTTCGTAGCAGCTGGAGATAACTATCAAGGTAGTGCCATGTCAAACTTAACTTATGGTTCTGTAGTATCTGAAATGTTTAGTGCACTTGACACTAAAGTATCAGCAGTAGGTAACCATGAGTTTGACTGGGGTGTTGATAAAATTGAGAACTGGTCTAAGGATGGAGGATTTAAATTCTTAGCATCAAATATTTATGACACAAAAACTAATGAGCCTGTAGCATGGGCAAAGCCATATGAAATCATTGAACAAGACGGTATTAAAATTGGATTTATTGGACTTACTACAGTAAGAACTGCTTATACTACAAAAGCAGAAAATATTAAAGGTATTGAATTTAGACCTATTAAAGAAAGTGCTGAGCACTGGGCTAATTATTTAAAATCTGAAGGAAAAGTAGACGTAGTATTAGCTTTAACTCACGTTGGTTCTTTCCAAGACAGAGAAACTGGTGCTATCACTGGTGAAGTAGTGGACAAGGGATTAACTAGTATTGAGAACTTAGACGGAATCATTTCTGCACATACTCATCAATCTGTTGCAGGACATGTGAATGGAAAGGCTATTGTACAAGGATACAAATACGGAAGAGCACTTGGAAAAATGTCTTTAGTATTTGGAGAAGATAAGAAATTAGAAAAGATTGACGTGGCAGTTGATACTTTATATAAGAGAAAGTCTGAATTAGTTGCAGATACTAATGGAGATGGAATCTATAATAAGTATGATAAAAAACTTGAGCCAATCACTTCTAAGGTGGTAGGATATACGCCTACTGAGTTAGCACATGAAAGATATTCTAAGGAGCCTTCAGCTTTAGGAACATTAATTTGTGAATATTTAGCTAAGGCTGCAGGTACTAATATTGCCATTACTAACGGTGGTGGAATTAGAACTTCAATAGATGCTGGAGATGTTACTTTAGGAGAGTTATATGAAGTATTACCTTTTGATAACTTCCTAGTGAAGATGGATTTAAAAGGGTCCCATATAAAGGCCTTACTTGAGCATGGTATTGGAAATGAAGATATTGGTATGATTCAATACTCAGGTATTGACGTAACTTATGATGTTACTAAAGAAGTTGGACAAAAGATCTCTTCTATGAAAGTTAATGGAGTAGAAGTTCAAATGGACAAGTTATATAGTGTAGCTACTAATGACTTTATCTACAACATTGATAACCCAGCTAAGGGTGGAGACGGATTTAACTTTGATGGAGCTATGAATGTGGAAATCTCTAAGGATGATATGAGAGAAGCAGTAGTTAAAGGTTTTGCAGCAACATTAGATAAAAAGGTTGATAAAAAGCCTATGGTAGAACTTAAGCCAGCGGCTAAATCTGAAGTTGTATACGTAGTTAAGGTTGATGACCTATTATGGAAAATAGGAAAAGCCCATGGTGTGGATTACAAGGAAATTGCTAAGTTAAACAACTTAAAAAATCCTAATGTAATTTTACCAGGACAAAAGTTATTAATTCCTGCTATGTAATTGATAATAAAGAGGGTGAGACAATTTGTCTTATCCTCTTTTTAAAAGTGAAGAATAAAGGGCTCTATGTGAAAATTGGCTTTGGATGGGCCTATTTCAGGAAAATATATTGAAAATCTTTTCCACCCAAGTCCTTGTCACAAGCGAAAGTGTGAATCTTCGTAGATAGGTTCATGAGTCATGTTGGAGTAGCAGAGGATGTTGTGACGTTCCAGGGTTCCAAATATTTTCAATATATTTTCCCTTATAGGCAAGTTACTGTATAAAGAAATTTTAGTGTTACGAAATTTATACTATGCATATGATGTTGTGACGGTCCAGGATACCAAAAGATTTAAATACATTTTTCTTCGTAGGCAAGTTGCTGCGTGGGGAAAGCCTTGAATCTGTAAATATATGTGTTTTAGGGAGTCATGGAGCTTTTTATTTTTTACTTTTGAAGAAAGGATAATGGTTTATGAAAAAAATGATAAATGATAAGAAATATAAGATAGGTGTATATGGAATAGCTATACTTATAATGGTAGTAGTTGGATTTATGGATTTAGGTAGTGAGTACTATGGTAGGGCCCTAGATAAAAGGGGAGAGACGGTGGATGCTCGGGTGATAAAAATGTATTTGGATGATAGGGATGATAAGGAGTCTAAGCGTAGTTATAGGACCCAAGAGTTTGAGGTGGAAATAACTAGTGGAGACCATAGGGGTGAAACTTATGTTATGAGAAATACTATAGAGACTATGGATGTGTATAATATAGAGGTTGAAGTGGGAGAAAATATAGTTCTTACTTTGATGGATGATGAGAATAGTAAGGTAGAGAATCTTCATATATATGATAAGTCTAGGGAAATATACATATATTTATTTGTCTGTTTCTTTTTTGTAATTTTATTAGTTATAGGAGGAAAAAGTGGATTTAAATCCATATTTACTTTAATATTTACAGGGTTTATGATAGTGAAGCTTTTAATTCCGCTAGTACTAAAGGGGTATAACCCAATACTTATTACCATAATGACTTGTAGTGTCATAATAGCCATAACCCTTTTAATAATAGGAGATATGAGTAAAAAAACCCTATCTGCCATTATAGGAACTTTAGGGGGAGTCATAGTGGCAGGGGTACTTGCCATGTTCGTAGGGAATCTATGTAAAATAACAGGCCTTGCAGATGAGGATATGCAGTCTTTAGTTTATATGACAAAAAATTATAATATGAATTTTAAGGGAATATTATTTTCTGCCATAATAATAGGGGCCTTAGGCGCCGTAATGGATGTGAGCATATCCATAGGATCTTCCATGTTTGAAATAAAGAGTATAAAGCCAGATATTAATAAGGCTAATTTGTTTAAATCTGGTATGAATATAGGTAAGGATATTATGGGGTCCATGGCTAATACATTGATATTAGCTTATACGGGTGGAGCCATGCAGCTTATGTTATTTTTCTTAGCCTCAGGTGCAACTACTAAGGAAATAGTTAATCTAGAAATGGCCGCTGTGGAAATCATAAGGGCCTTATCGGGAAGTATTGGATTGGCTGCAACCATTCCTATTACAGCAATTAGTGTGATTATGATAGATGATTTTTTTAATGACGAGAGGAAGAAGAAGTAAGGCGATTTAATATGGGCTTTTCCATCCTAAGTAAGTTACTGTATAAGGAAAATTTAAAATCATAAAATCTATAAATATAGATTTCGTATTTATAAACCAGATTTATGTGTGCCTATTTCAGGAAAATATATTGAAAATCTTTTCCACCCAAGTCCTTGTCACAATCGAAAGTGTGAATCTTCGTAGATAGGTTCATGAGTCATGTTGAAGTATCATAGGATGTTGTGACGTTCCAGGGTTCCAAAGATTTTCAATATATTTTCCCTTATAGGCAAGTTACTATATAAAACAATCTTAAAACCAAGAAATCTATATATATAAATTGTGAATTCTTTATGTTAAAGTTTTGTAATTCTTTCGTAACTACTTTTGTGCTTAAAAGGAGTAAACTAGGGTTAGTATATAGGTAGGAGGCGAAAGGAAAATGGGAAGGATTATAGTAAGGATTATGGCAGTTGCCATGTTAGGGGGAGTACTTTTATTTGCTCCGGCTTGTGAGAGTGCTAAGATAGCTACTAGTGTTTCTTCAGTTACAAGGGAGAAGCCTAAGGTCATAAGTGAAAATATAAGTATAGATAAACCCTACATAAAGGTTAAGGGGAACTCTATTAAATTAGAGGGTATGTCTCATAAGGATGTTCAAGGAAAAATTAATAATCATATAAAATATGAGTTAGAAGATCATATAAGCTTAAAAACCCAGGATGAAAAATATATTTATGATGAATTTAATAAGGATGATGAGGAGTATGAACCTAAAGAGGTTAATGTAGTTACTAGGAGTACCTATGAGGATGAGAATCTACTATCTGTTGTAATTTCCATTAATACAAGGGAAAGTGAAAATTATTCCTATGAAATTAAAAATACTTATAACATAGATCTAAAAACTGGGCAAGATGTTGGATTAGGTAAGTTATTCAAAGGGAAGGATTATTTAGAGGTTATAGAAAAGTATATAAAAGAGGAAATAGATAAAAATCCAGAAGATTATAATACGAGCAGTGTTAAGATTTCATTAAATGAGGAATATTACTTAGAAGAGGATAACCTTGTAATAGTATTTAAACCAGGAACAATAGGATCTTATAGTAAGGGGTATAGGGAATTTAGAATTCCTATTGAAAGTTTTGGACAAGATTTTAGTACTAATATGGAAATGGAAAGCTCCTTTGTAGTTGTGGATAGGAAACAAATAGTTGTTGATGATAATAATTTAAAAGGTATCCTAAATATTCCTGTTATCAAGGCCATAGAAATAGAAAAAGATGGCATAGATTATGAGGAGATACAAGATAATCTAAATAATCTGTTTGAAAATGAAATAATGGATTTTAGAGATAAAATGTATGAAGATGGTAAAGCTGCCATGGAGGAATCTGAAAAAATAGGATATACACAAAGACCATATGTGGCAAATGTGACCTTTGATGAAAAATATAATAGGGGAAATTTACTTAGTATATATATTACTTATTATACCTATACAGGTGGTGCCCATGGAAATCATGAAGATGTGGCTTATAATGTGGATTTGAATAATGGAAAAATATTAAAATTAAAGGATATATTTAAAAATGACAATGATTATAAAAAAATAATAAATGATGAAATAAATAAACAAATAAAAGACATACATGAACAAGCAAAGGCTGAGGGTATAAGTAGAGGTGAAAAAGTAGAAGATATTTATCTGCCCTATGAGGGATTTGAATCCATAAGGGATGATCAGGGATTTTATTTTAAGGATGATTCTTTGGTTATATACTTTGGATTATATGAAATAGGTCCCTATGCGGCAGGTATAGTAGAATTTCCTATAAAAATTTCACACATAGGGGATAGTCTAAAGGATGAATATGTTATAAAATAGACCTAGATTTATTCTAGGTCTTATTTTTGAATAGTTATATGGTTGGGAAATTGGCTTTATGTGTGCCTATTTCAGGAAAATATATTGAAAATCTTTTCCACCCAAGTCCTTGTCACAAGCGAAAGTGTGAATCTTCGTAGATAGGTTCATGAGTCATGTTGGAGTAGCATAGGATGTTGTGACGTTCCAGGGTTCCAAAGATTTT